>NSIB01000001.1 GCA_002737625.1 Flavobacteriales bacterium
GTTTCAAATATTCCGGCGATGAGCGGCCGCGCTGCGCGCGGCCGCCCCCTACCCGACGAATCCTCCACAAAAAATACAAACGTGGCTCTATCACCCGTATCCAACAGTAATCGAGAAGACAGCGACTTAGATATAAATATCCACGGCTCTTGTTTTACCAGAGTAGAATCCAATTGCCTCAGCAAAAATCCATTCATACAATAGTTAAAATCATCATAGCCTAGCCCCTTCGCCACAACCCCATCAATATCAACATCCCCCTTTATAATTCCTGCCTTACTCGCAGATATTGCGGCCCTTTCGATGCCCAAACCCAGCAACTCAGAAGAACTTCCGTTTTTTACAAACCCCGGCACGAATTGAGCACCCACAACCAACGGATCCGCCCCTTCCATATTCGCAGCATGGTCTATGATGTAATTTCCATGAACCTTCACTATCTTGTCCTTGATTCCATTTTGAAACCCTTTCACCGTGGCAATCGTAACAATCATGGTCGCCACGCTCAACGAAACTGCGGAAATTGCCAAACGCATCATATTTTTGGAGAATGAATTATCACCCTCCTTTATCAATCGAAACGCTATGAACCTGACCCAAGACACTATTGCTTTCAAAGGTAGGAAGCATCGATTGAAAATGACATTACAATTTTCATGGCTTTTACTATTTGTATTCACGGGGATTCACATGGTTCAAGGCCAAAAATCTAAACCCGTCACTGAACCAAATCCTCCAACAAACTCAATACAAATCCAATCCCCCGCGGCAAAGCCACATAGTATTTACAATCCCAACGCCCAAAGTTCACTCCCAATTTCCGTAGGCGCAGAGAATACTTCAGCCTATTTATCAATGTTAACTGGCAAAAAAGTTGGAATCGTCGCCAACCCGACATCAAAAATTGGAAATACCCATCTTGTAGATACGCTCAAAAAACTGGGTGTCAAAATCGTGATGGTATTTGCGCCAGAACACGGTTTTAGAGGCGATGCCGAAAATGGGGCCCACATTGAAAACGGCGTGGATCAAAAGTCGGGCCTCACCGTGGTTTCTCTTTATGGAAGTCATATAAAGCCTAGCCCAAACGACATGAAACAGTTGGATGTGGTTCTATTTGATATTCAAGACGTTGGCGCTCGATTCTATACCTATTTAACCACGATGCACTATGTGATGCAGGCCTGCTCAGAACAAAACAAACCCTTAATCATTCTAGACAGACCCAATCCCAATGGCTATTTCGTGGCAGGACCCATTCTAGAACCCAAATTCAAAAGCATGGTTGGTGTGCATCCGATACCGATCGTTCACGGGATGACATTGGGCGAACTGGCAAAAATGATCAATGGCGAAGGATGGTTGAAAGACTCGGCGCATCCCAAACTTAAGCCTTTTACACTAACGGTGATTCCTTGTGGAAACTATAACCACAACCGAGCGTATCCATTACCTGTTCCCCCATCACCAAACCTACCGACAGAAAACTCGATTTATCTATACCCTACTCTGTGTTTGCTCGAAGGCACCAATGTGAGTATGGGCAGAGGAACCGACAACCCCTTTGAATGCTTTGGGGCGCCGTGGTTAACACAAGGGACCTATTCGTTTGTTCCTAGGGCGATTCCTGGAAAATCACTGACCCCACCATACATTGGCGAAACCTGCAAAGGGATATTACTGAGCGACTTTGCTTCGGGTTATTTGATATCCTATCGGAATTTGTATATCGACTGGATGATCATGTTATACCAAGAATGTCCAAATAAGTCGCTATTCTTCAATTCGTTTTTCAATAAACTCGCGGGAAATTCTGCGCTGCAGCAGCAAATCACATCCGGAAAAAGCTCCATGGAAATTTTGCAAAGTTGGCAACCTGGAATCGATGCTTTTTTGATCAAACGCAAACCCTACCTACTTTATCCTTACCAACCCGAATTGGGTATTTATTGATTGTTGTATCTTTGTAAAATGAAAACCATTTTAAGTATTTTCGCCGCAGTTTTAGCGATTTCTTGCACTCAAACAGCAAATCAGATAGGCAAACCAGTGAATACCACTGACGCTGTGTCTGTGAATGTAGGTCTCGAAAAGTTCAAAAAAGAAGGCCGAGCGGAAGCCGTATTATTCGGAAAAGTTGATGAAGTATGTCAGTCCGAAGGTTGTTGGTTCACCTATCAAACCGAAACCAAAAACATTACGGTAGATTTTGGCGATGCTTTTACTATACCCAAGAACATCGGGGCTAAGGATTTATATGCAGTTGGACATTTTTACAACGACACCACGGAGGAGAAAACGATTGAAGTGAAATTCCGCGCTGAGGGTGTAAAATTCAAATAAAAGAAACTCGCTACTTACTAGAAGTATCGAATTACTTTATTTCAAATGTATTCATAAACGCAGTTGTGAAATTGCCCGCCCTAAAATCAGGATCGCGCATCAATTGCAAATGCAATGGAACCGTAGTTTTCACACCCTCTATAATGAATTCGCCCAAAGCACGCTCCATTTTTACAATGGCTTCATCGCGAGTTTGAGCCGATACAATCAACTTAGCAATCATAGAATCGTAGTATGGAGGAATGGTATAACCGGCATAGATATGTGTATCAACTCTAACTCCATGTCCGCCCGGACGGTTCAATTGGGTAATCTTACCTGGGCAAGGTCTAAAGTTGTTATGAATATCTTCGGCGTTTATCCTGCACTCGATGGCATGTTTGGTTGGATAATGGTCTTTTCCAGAAATGGGAACACCTGCAGCAATTAAAATCTGCTCTTTCACCAAATCATAGTTAATTACTTCCTCCGTAACTGGATGTTCCACCTGAATACGAGTATTCATTTCCATAAAATAGAAATTGCGGTGCTTATCAACCAAAAACTCTACCGTTCCAACGCCCTCGTAATTGATGATCTGAGCTGCTGCTTTTGCTGCCTCTCCCATTTTCTCACGCAATTCTGGCGTCATGAATGGAGATGGAGTTTCTTCCAGTAACTTCTGGTGACGACGTTGAATGGAACAATCGCGTTCACTCAAATGACAAACTTTTCCGTATTGATCTCCAGCGATTTGAATTTCGATGTGACGTGGATCTTCGATGTATTTCTCCATATACAAACCATCGTTTCCAAAGGCTGCACCGGCTTCTTGCTTCGCACTGTGCCATGCTGGCTCTACTTCTTCGTCTTTCCAAACGATGCGCATTCCGCGACCCCCACCACCAGCAGTTGCCTTCATGATCACAGGATATCCCATTTCATTGGCGATCTTGATGGCTTCAGTAAAGCTCGACAATAAGCCATCGGAACCAGGAATGGTAGGTACACCAGCCTTTTTCATTGTATCCTTGGCGTTGGACTTATCGCCCATTTGGTCGATTTGTTCTGGTGTGGCGCCAATAAACTTGATACCGTGATCACGACATAGTGCAGAAAATTGACTATTTTCAGACAAAAATCCATATCCCGGGTGAATGGCATCTGCATTGGTAATTTCCGCTGCAGCGAGGATTCTCGACATGGAGAGATAACTGTCCTTACTCTGCGGAGGGCCAATACAAACGGCTTCATCAGCAAATCGAACATGCAAACTTTCACGATCGGCTGTAGAATAAACGGCCACTGTTTTAATGCCCATTTCCTTACAAGTACGGAGTATGCGAAGAGCTATCTCACCGCGGTTCGCGATTAGGAGTTTTTTAAACATATTAAAATAGATTAGGCGGGTTCTATTAAGAATAGAGGTTGATCGTATTCCACAGGACTTGCGTTATCAACCAAAATCTTAACAATCTTACCAGTTACTTCACTTTCGATTTCATTGAATAATTTCATTGCCTCAATGATACATATCACTGTACCCAATTTCACATCGTCACCTACGTTTACAAAAACTGGTGAATCAGGACTGGCTGTGCGATAAAAAGTACCTACCATGGGTGATTTGATGGTAATCAAATTGTCTGCTTTTGCCTCAGCGGCTGGCGCACTTGGAGTGGCTACAACAGGAGCCGAAATAGCTACAGGTGCAGGTGCCGCTTGCATTGCCACTGGCGCCGGAATATATTGAGTCGTAGTAAATTGTGCTGGGTTCTTTTTGATAAGTAATTTGAAGTCTTTTTGATTGATTTCTACTTCATCTACACCTGCAGTTGAAACAAATTTAATCAGTGCTTGAATCTCTTTTATGTCCATATTTTTTTGATAAAATGATCCTGCAAAGAAAACCATAAATGAGTAAAAAAGGCCAAAAATGTAATAAAACAACCGATTATTTATGGAAAAGAGCAAAAAAAGAGCAAAAAATGGTCATTTTTTACAAAATTTGAAAATTAAAAGGAATAGGATATTCCTCCTTGGAAAATCGATTTAGCCATGCCCATTTCGGCATACCACCCCCAATGATCCGCAATACTTCCCCTAAATCCCAACGTACTTTCAAATCCAATCGTTGGAACGCTCAACAAATCGAGTCCCGGAATCAACAATTGCTTTGTGAATAATCGATTGTTGGATTGAATTGAGACCACATTGGATCTAAATCCTATTCCCAAACCCCAATATACTTGCATTAAATCATCTGGGTTGAACAGAAAGTTGTACCTAAAATTGATACTGTTTGATCTATATTTCAATTTCAAACTCAGCTGTGTTTGCACTCCCAGATCATTAAAAAAAAACGAATCCCTAATTAACCCACCAACTGTAAAACCGGAACTTGCCACATTTACACCCAAGGTATGTCTGCGACCCAATTTGTTTTCGTATTTGAAATAAAACAATGGACTTGTTTCGTTGGTTGTGATCTCCGAAAATGGAAATGAATCATTCTGGTTTGATGCATCAATATTGTCTAGCCTATTCACCACCATGTACAAAAGGTTCATACCGCCAACCCCAACCATAATGTTATTTTTAGGTTCTGAAGAGGCAGCGGAATTCATCGAATCGGATTGGGCTTGAGTTGGGGCCACTAAAAACAGCGATACCAACAATAAACAGGTCATTAATTTATAACCGTATTGATAATTTGTCATGATTTATATGTCGGTTAAAAATTAGATTCCCAAATATCACAACGGAATGTTACCGTGTTTCTTCTTTGGATTATTTTTCACTTTGTTCTGCAGCATATCAAACGCTTGGATCAATCGAGCACGCGTTTCTTCTGGCAAGATAACTTCATCTACAAAACCGCGAGCTGCAGCCCTGTATGGATTGGCAAAAAGATCACCATATTCCTTTTCCTTTTCTTTCCAAGCACTTTCCTTATCAGAAGAAGACTCAATTTCTCGTTTAAAAATGATTTCCGCAGCGCCTTTGGCTCCCATCACCGCAATTTCAGCCGTGGGCCAAGCAAAATTCAAATCTGCTCCAATGTGTTTGCTATTCATCACATCATATGCTCCACCGTAGGCTTTACGAGTAATGACAGTAATCCTTGGCACCGTTGCTTCACTAAAGGCATAAAGTAATTTTGCACCGTTGGTAATGATTGCATTCCATTCTTGATCTGTACCGGGCAAAAATCCCGGAACGTCTTCCAATACCAACAAAGGAATATTAAATGCATCGCAGAAACGCACAAATCTGGCCGCTTTCTGTGAACTATGAACGTCCAAAACACCAGCCAAAAATGCCGGTTGATTGGCTACAATCCCTATACTCTTCCCCGCCAATCGCGCAAATCCTACAACAATATTCTCAGCATATGCAGCGTGCACTTCAAAGAATGAATCTGCATCCACAATCCCTTGAATCACCTCTTTCATATCATACGGTTGATTGGGATTTTCTGGAATAATATCCATCAAACTCTCCCTCAACTCATTGCCCCCATGGTAGGGCAAAGACATGGGTTTTTCTTCGCAATTTTGAGGTACATAAGAGAGTAATTTTCGTAAATTCTGTATACACACCACTTCATTCGGAGCTGTCATGTGTGCCACTCCACTTTTTGATCCGTGAATCGACGCCCCACCCAAATCCTCACTACTCACGTCCTCATTCGTTACGGTTTTAACCACATTGGGACCCGTCACAAACATGTAACTACTATTTTCAACCATGAAAATAAAATCCGTTAAGGCAGGAGAATAAACGGCTCCACCAGCACAGGGGCCCAAAATCGCCGACAATTGTGGAATTACACCGCTGCTTTGAACGTTGCGATAAAAAATATTCGCGTATCCACCCAAAGAAACCACACCCTCTTGGATACGCGCGCCACCAGAATCATTCATTCCAATGATTGGGGCGCCATTGGCCAATGCCATTTCCATGATTTTGCAGATTTTCTCCGCATGGGTTTCGCTCAACGACCCACCAAAAACAGTAAAGTCTTGGGAAAATACGTAGGTAGTTCGGCCGTTTACTTTGCCATAGCCTGTTACCACACCGTCACCCAAGAATTGCTGTTTCTCCATACCAAAATCGGTACTTCTATGGGTTACGAAAGTACCCACTTCGCAAAAACTGCCTTCATCTATGAGCAACGCTATTCGCTCACGGGCTGTTAATTTGCCTTTTTTGTGTTGGGCATCAATCCGAATTTGTCCACCACCCAAAGATGCTTCCTCACGTTTTTGAATTAATATTTGTCTACGAGAATCCATGAATTTCATAATTAAACCACCCAAAAACCTAGGCAGCACTGTTAATACTAGTCTTTTGGCGAATCTTTCAAAGATGCCAAATCAAACAACAATGAAAAACGCATTTGATTTTGCAAAGGATGACGGCTCGCAAAAGGCACCAAATACGCCGCATTCACTGTAAATGTTTGATATTTTAAACCAATACCCATCGTTCCGTATTGTCTGCCACCCTTTGTTTTGGCTTCATAAAATACACCACCACGAATGGTGAACTTATCGTCGTAGATATATTCCGCACCACCACTCAACATATACTCGTTTAACTCTTCCTTTCTTCCACCGGGAGCATCATGAAAAGATTGAATCATCCCTTGAACTACATTCACATCAGGATCAATTCCTTCATACTGGCGGCTTCCATTTAAGAAAGAATCTTCACCGTTGTAGTTTACCAAATAATATGGGCGTGTTGGAACCAATAATTTATTGATGTCCGCATACACATTTATGGTGTTATAATCGTCAATTTTATGGCTGTAACCCACACCCATCTTTAAATTAGTTGGAACAAAATCACGCTTCTCTTTTGAAGAATAAGTCATTTTAGAACCGATGTTTTGAATATTCAATCCAAATTGGATTTTATCGTAGCCGCCGTTGTTCGACTTTACTTCGGTTTTGTATAACAAATTGACATCACCAGCACCGCCGGTGGCAGCCTTGTAGTCAATACCATTATAAGCTCTGTTACCAGTAAGATTAGAGTATACAAAACGCAAATTCACTCCCATGGAGAACTTTTTGGTAAACTGGGTAGCATATCCGCCATCTAAAGCAAATTCATTGGGTGTAAACTGACCCGTTGGGTTACCATCAAAATCTGTAAATTGGATATTACCCAAAGAGAAATATCGCATGGATCCCGAAACCGCACTATTGGCGCCCACTTTGCTGTAACCTGTCAAATAGGAAAAACCAACATCGCTTACCAAGTTCCTAAGCCAAGGTGCATACGACATGGAAAAACCCGTTTTATTCTTTGCGTTGATTAAATTGGCCATATTCCAACTACCGCTGTTGGCATCTGGATTAAAAAGGGCCACCCCAACGTCACCCATGGCAGCCGAACGACTATCAGGAGTAATCGTCAAGAAAGGAACCATCGTAGTTACTGTATTCAACTGCCCTGCCAACTGTTTAGAGCTAAATTGAGTATTTTGAGATTGCAAAAATCCCATTAATGATACTGTAAAAAGCGCAATTGTTGCAATTTTTTTCATAATGATAATTGGCAAAAATATGTTATCGGGTTTGTGCATCCTAATGGTACGTTAAAGATATTTGTTTAAAACGAAAATTATCTTGAATCATTCTAACTATAGTTTGATAAATTTTCCACCCACACTTTGCTTCAATCCGTCTTCAGTTGTTAAAACGATTTGATAAAAATAAATACCACCCATGAGCTGATCGCCATTGTGTGATCTTCCATCCCAAACCATTGCATCAACCTTATTTTGGGCAGACTCAAGCCAAACCCCACCTTGCTGGACTTCCCTTCCCGCGGCATCATATACAAACCACTTTGAAGTAATATTTTCCCCTGGCAATGTGTGTCGTACCGAAACGGTAAATGCTTGCGATCCCGCCGAACCTGAACTTTCACGTCCATCAAATGGAACCGGGAAAGCACTGGATTCCGTAATTTCAAATGTCCTTGCAGGAATAACCAAACACTCCACCGAACCTTTGCCCCCATTGTTATAAATGTCCCATGCTTTACATGTAAGAAAATGTTTACCTGGCTGCAAACCATTCAGTGGAAACCGTATAGTTCCTGTTGTATATGAATTTACATCGTAAGAAAAATAATCATTCAGTACATAAGAACGTGCCTCCTCCGTCCCTTCATCCACAACGAGTAGCAAGTCACGACCAATTCCAGCTCCAGTAGCATTGATTCCATCTTTATCAAAGATACGGGCAACAAAATCCACATCACGGGCAACCTTACCACCACTAATAAATGTAGTATCCTGCATATAAGAATGAACAATTGGACCATCCGTCCCCGGGTTGATTCCCACTTCGCTGCCACCGATGATAAATTGCCAAGACCCTGCAGCATCCGTTTCGCCATTGTGGGCATAAAATTTGGCCACCCCAATCCCATAATTATACGATATGTCTTTTGGCACCGAAAAAACCAATTGAAATTCCCCATTTTTAACGGAAACCTGGCCATTGAATAACACCCCAGATTGTTCCAAAAATGGAACGGGTAATGTACTTTTATCGTTATTTAACGTAAACTTTTGCGATGGCTTATCGAATACTTTCACCCACATGGTCCCGTTGAATTTGTTAAATTTCCCAACCAAACGCTCATTCACATGACCCTTTAAAGTAATAATAGAAAATGCTTTCACCGTATCTCTGTAAGCACTTATTGATTTGCCATTTACACTATCCACAGCGATGATATGCTTTGGGAAGGCTATTGGCATACTCGCATCACCCAACAGCGCGAATTTATTGTCCTCGCTATTATATGGCGGCGGTCGATTCTTCATTTTCTGAAACACTTCGCCCAAAGTAGGAATCGGTTCATTGGGTTTTGGAAAGCCGTATTTTGTCCAAAAGTCGCTGTTGATTTGTGTATTTCCACTCACATAAACCAATCGGGTTGTACTCATCAAAGCAATAGCCCCTCCCTTAGGATTTAACATTGCCAACACACCTGCGCTCTTGCTTTTTGGATCGTCGTATTGACTAAATTCACAGGTAGCTGTAAACATAATGGGCATCCGATAAGTGTTTTCCCAACCATTAATCATTGGAATATCTAAAATGGATTCCTGTGCCCAGCCCTTAAGCCCGCCGTGACCTTGATAATTAAAAAACAAAACGCCATCCTTAATACTTCGATTAATCGCCGCACTCATGTCGGGGTAACTTTCATTGTTGCCCGTAGTGGATTGCTTAAACGCGTCTGAATACAGCTTATTAACGTTCAAATAGGGGTAAAACTGATTGAGGTATTGGGCATTTTTTTCACTTTCTAGCACAAATTCCGTTTCCCAACTCTCATCGGCATCATCGCAACCAAATGCAATATTAGACCTCCATGGACCCAAGGCCAGCGGACTACTATAACGCTTGAGTTTTTCCACCACGCCCATGGCTTCATCATTTGTATAACAGGGTATTCTTCCTACAGGCACTGTAAGTTTTGATTTGATAATCTCGGGATCACCCTCTGCAGAATCTAGATAACCCAAGAAATCGTCCAAACTAAAATTGGCATTGTTGTTCGAAGATTGATAAACTGGGATAAAATTGGTGTTATCGGCCAAACGATCTTGCATATCATAAGATGCCGCACCAAACAAAGTTACAAATCGCAGTTTAACGCCCTGACTTTCCGAATATTTATACTGCCAACGCAAAAAGTTCCTGATGGCAACCAAATCCTGCATTCCGCCAGAAAATTCATTGTAAATTTCTTGTGGAGTGATAACAACCGTTTTAAAATTGGTTGGGGCCGCCTCTCTGAAAGCTTTTAAAGCATTGGCTGCTTTTGTAAAATTGGGATGTGTTATGACGATAAACTCGTAGGCACCTTGAAAGGCGATGTTCTGATTCGATAGTACTTTTATAAATTTGGGCTTCAAAAAATCGTTCGCATTGGGGTCGAAACATATAAATGTGTGATGGTCACTTTTGCTTTTGAGCAATATGGATAATTTACTACCGGAAACCGGTTGAATACTTACCGAAGTAGGCTGCAAGGGAACCGACACATTCCAAACCCTGCAATTCATGGCGCTTGTTGCAAACTCGTAGGCAATATTATTTTGATTGGAAGCCATTTGAGCGTGCCTGATAAATGAAGTAGACGTGGGCGTGATCGTAATGTTTGATGATGGTTGTTTATCCGGCGATGACGAACTGATTTCGTAAAAGTCTAAATATCCATATGATTTGGTATTGGGACGATTCAATTTAAACTGAAGATTCACCGAACCACCAACGACAGGGATTTTAAAAACTTTTTCTAGATATGTATAGTTTTCATAACTACCATATATCGCTCTCAAATTGTAACGAAAGTGCTTTCCATTGGCATTGACTACCAAAGAACCCGTATCGTCAATCATTGTAGCGGCAAAAGTGATTTTTACCCATACCGAATCGACGTAGGAAGGGACGTTGGTAACAAAACTCTTGTTTGTTGTCTCATTGCCAAACTTTTCACCAAACCATGTCCGGCCCATTCCGGCAGGATTTATCAGGTCTGTATCATGCTTTAAATAGATTTCATTCCCCGAATATGTTGTTGTGATGGCGCCCACAAATCCGGGTTGATCTTGAATTCGTTTGCCTTTTTTAGTATCACTACCAAGGATTAACGTAGTGTTGGCAGCATAAAAATTGTTAAAACTTTTATACTCCCCTGCAGAAAATATCCAATCGCGGGTAGATTGTCCGTAAAACAAAATATAATCGCCATCATCCCATTTTCCATCCGACTCACCTTCGATAAAAATAGGTATTTCAGGACTTTGAGGGGCTGGTGATGAATAATTCATTTGGCTCAGTTCCGCACCTTGAATACCAAACAATTGAAAATTTCTGGGATCCGAATTTTGTACATCCAAACCCATCTTAGCGAGTTCCGATTTTGTAATTTTTTGGATTCCTGAATTGTAGATTTGCAACTGCACCCATTTCCCATTAGCCAAAAAAGACTGGGCTTTCAGGCCAACAATTGGCAAAAAAACGAGCAGGGCTATTGACTTAAAATGAAGCTTCACAGTGATGTAACGTAAAAAATCAAATTTACGTCAATTAAATTCGATTTTAATACAAAATTTCAACACCTAATTTGCGATAGACTGGGCAAAGTTTTTGAGTTTTTGCAATATATTTGGCTTTGAATCGTTTTATTTGTAGTTTTGTTAATCGTACCATATGAAAAGAGTAATACGTACAATTAGTCTTGGTTTGTTTGGAGGGCTTGCTCTTCAACTCCAAGCTCAGGATCCAGAGCTCACTCAGTTCTATGCCGCTCCAGTATACACAAACCCAGCATTGGCGGGGTCTGCAGTATGTGCTTACGGTGCTGCAGGAAGGGTTTCTTTGAACTATAGAAACCAATGGCCAAACCTACCAGGAACCTTTCGTTCTTTCTGCGCATCATGGGATCAACACATGCCTAATGTAGGTGGAGGATTGGGAGCCATGGTTTTTCATGATATCGCAGGTTCAGGTTTATTAACATCAACCACTGTGAGTGGTGTATATTCATACTTACTGCCTTTGGACAGAGGGAGAATGTACATGCGTTTTGGACTTCAAGGATCAATCACCAATAAATCAATCAATTTTGGTCGTTTGAAATTTGCAGACCAAATCAATCCTACGCAAGGATTTACATTACCAACAGGCGAACAAACGCCTTCTAGCAGTGTGACATACCCCAATTTCAATGCGGGCTGGGTTATGTACACCTCAAAATTCTATATGGGTTTTGCTGCACACAATATCAATCAACCCAACTGGAGTTTTTATAAAAATCCTGATGAAATTTTGCCGATGCGTTTGACTGTTCACGCTGGAGGCGTTATCCCAATGACAAGAAGTCGTTTTGAAGAAAACAATTTCTCTCCCAACGTATTATTCATGAAACAAAGGAATTTTACACAGTTGAATTTGGGTTTCTATGCAAACAAAGGACCTTTGGTGACTGGTTTGTGGTTCCGTCAGACATTTGGCGCATTCAAAAACTCGGATGCCATCATTATGTTGGTTGGATTCAGAAAGAACCGCTTCAAATTTGGATATAGTTACGACTTTACAGTGAGTGACGGTAGAAGTGCCATCCCCTCAAGTCATGAAATCAGCGCTACAATTGACTGGTGTGTACCTCCAGGAAGAATGCCTTTCAAACCTTTACACTGTCCAGAATTCTAACAAAAATATATATATTTGCAAATAATATACAGTATCTGTCGTTATTAATAACTAAGAATGCAAACCGTGTTAACAAAAAATCGCACTTGGATTTGGGCAATCGCAGCCATTGTGGCTACTAGCGCCTGTACTACTAAGAATGTCAGCAAGACCACCGGCCAAGGATATAACAATCCAAAATGGGGTGGATTTGCCAATCCTAAGTACAAAGGACAAGAAACTGGTCCTGGTTTAGTATTGGTTGAAGGTGGATCTTTCACCATGGGATCAACGGAAAAAGATCTTCAATTCGACAACAACAACGCCGAAAGAACAGTAACTGTTAATTCATTCTATATGGATGAAGTAGAAGTTAACAACTTGCAATACCGCGAATATGTGTATTGGTTGATGCGTACCTATGTGAGTTACCCTGAAGTTTATCAACGCGCCCTTCCCGATTCATTGTGTTGGAGAAGCAAATTGGCTTATAACGAGCCTTTCGTTGAATATTACTTCCGCCACCCTTCTTATAAGGACTATCCTGTAGTTGGTGTTAATTGGGCACAAGCCGCAGAATTTGCACAATGGAGAACTGAGCGTGTAAATGAAATGATTTTGGATCGTGAAGGTATCGTCAAGTTTGATATCGTAACTGACAACAACGACGATAACACGTTCCACACTCGCACTTACCTCGCTGGTCAATATGATTTCATCAAAAAGGGGAAAAAGCCTTTAAAGGACTTCAGCAAGAAGAAGAAGAAAGATCAAAAGCGCTTTAAGGTATTGATGGAAGACGGTATCATGTTGCCTGAATATCGTTTGCCAACTGAAGCTGAATGGGAATATGCCGCACAAGCAAATGTTGGTGAAGTAACTTTCAACAACATCGATCAAAAGAAAATCTACGGTTGGGCAGATTATACAATCCGTATAAAAGAAGAAAATGAGAAAGATCGTGGTAAGATTCGTTTGAATGCCATGGTTGGAAAAGGAGATTTCGGTGGAGTTGCTGGTGGTCCTTTGAATGACGGTGGTTTAGTACCTACTCCAGTGTTTTCATATTGGCCAAACTCTTATGGTTTGTACAACATGGAAGGCAACGTAGCTGAATGGACTATGGATGTGTATCGTCCGTTATCTCAAGAAGACTTCGATGCGTTCATGCCATTCCGTGGTAACGTATATAAGACATTGGTTTTGGATCAATATGGTGTAATCGAGCAAAAAGATTCATTGGGTCGTTTGTTGTATCGTGATGTTACTGAGCGTGAAAACGTAAATCGCAGAAACTATAAAAAGTCCGATAATATTGGTTTCAAAGACGAAGAGAATTATAACAATGGTGATATGACCTACGAATACGGTGTTACTTCATTGGTTAACAACAAAGCCCGTGTTTACAAAGGCGCATCATGGAACGATCGTATTTATTGGGCATCTCCTGGAACACGTCGTTTCTTAGATGAAAAGCAAAGTCAGTCTAACATTGGATTCCGTTGTGCAATGATTCGCATTGGTTCACCGGTGGGTAATGGCAAAAAGAAATACAACAACTTACCTAGCTCTGGTATAGACAAAAAGACGAAGCGTCGCAGATAATCAGCTAGTAATAACAATTCACTTATAAAAAGAGAGGCCGCCCATAGGGCGGCCTCTCTTTTTATAAGTGAATTGGCAACGTTTTGATTGTTGCTTGAAATTGTAGACCTATCTAGTGAAATTGAAATGCAGAGCATTAAAATATGAATAAATCGGCATGGCATTAAAAAAAGAAAAGCCCCGTTTCCGGGGCTTTTGTGTGCTCTAAGAGCGAGAAACGAGACTCGAACTCGCGACCCCAACCTTGGCAAGGTTGTGCTCTACCAACTGAGCTATTCTCGCTTGAAGTATGAACTTTTAAGCGTGGTGCAAAAATAGGTCAATATTTCTTTTCCATCAAGCAGATTCGAAAAAAAAGAAAAAAAGGCAGTCCTGTAAGCCGGGTTCTGTACCCAAGTTTCCTTGAGCTTCTATCATTGATCTGGGATGTTACTCACGTAACACCTCTATCGGTCTACCCTCCTGGCCTGCCGAAGCAATTGAGCGGACCACCCATGTCCAGGTTTATTTGACCTTTCAACCCGCAAGGTTTGTCCCGATCCTGAATCACTCCAGAACGAGTGGGCTCTTACCCCACTTTTTCACCCTTACCTCTCGAAAGAGGCGGTTTTGCTTTCTGTGACACTTTCTGTCATCTCAGGCCGAAACCTAAAATGCCTTCTTATTAGGAAGTACGGCGCCCTTTGTTGCCCGGACTTTCCTATTCGCTTTTACGAATCGATAGAACGGACTGCCAATTTTCAAAGGTAACACCGAATTTGGTGGAAAACACAAGGTCGCTGCAATAACACGATTTCTTATCTTTGTAATCTCGCAGTATGGAAACACAATTTGAGGTAGTCATAGGACTAGAAATACACGTTCAATTACAAACCAAGAGCAAAGCCTTCTCTTCGGATAGTATCGAATATGGTGCACTGCCCAATACACAGGTCAGCCCCATCAGTTTAGGTCATCCCGGAACTTTACCCATGCACAACCGCGCGGCCATCGACAATGCCATCAAAATGGGATTGGCCCTCAATTGCAACATCCGTGAAGTGAATCGATATGCCCGTAAAAACTATTTCTACGCCGATTTACCGAAAGGATATCAAATCACACAGTTCAATACTCCATTGTGCGATAACGGTGCCGTACAGATCAAATTGGGCGATGGAACGATCAAAGAAATTCGTCTTACCCGCATCCATATGGAGGAAGACACAGGCAAAAGCATGCACGACCAAGATCTTTACGATACTTTAGTAGATTACAACCGTGCTGGTACCGCGTTGATTGAAGTGGTTACAGAACCCGACATTAAATCAGGGGAAGAGGCCTATGCCTTCGTTACAGAAATTCGTCGTCTAGTTCGATATCTAGACATCTGCGATGGAAACATGGAAGAAGGAAGCCTGCGTTGTGATGCAAACATTTCTATCATGCCCAAGGGAAGCAAAGTGTTTGGTACCAAGGTGGAAGTGAAAAACATGAACTCCATTTCCAACGTGAAGCGCGCCATCGATTTTGAAATTGCCCGTCAAACTGAAGTATTAAACGGCGGAGGCATCATCCAAGGTGAAACCCGCGGATTTAATGGCCTTAATGAAAGTACCTTTAGTTTGCGTAAAAAGGAAGCCATCAACGATTACCGATTTTTTCCAGAACCAGACTTGCCGCCCACGATTGTAACCAAAGAATATATCGCCCAAGTAAAATCAGGGATGCCAGAATTGCCAGCTACCTTGTACAACCGCTTTACGCGTGAATATGGACTGAGCGATTACGATGCTTCGGTGTTGGTAGATGATAAGCACAGTGCGCTCTATTTTGAAAAGGTTGTGGGCATATCGCCAAAGTACAAGCAAGCCAGTAACTGGATTTCAGGTCCAATTCGCGGCTATTTGAATGAGAATGCATTGAGCATGGATGAATTTCAACTTGCTCCAGGCCAGATTGCTGAAATCATCGAACTGATCGAATCCAATAAAATCAGCCATACTGCTGCAACACAACAGCTATTCCCTGCCCTTACAAAGCAATCAGAATCATCCCCTACGGAGTTGGTTGAATCAATGGGCTTGGCCAATATTACCGACACTTCTTTTATCGATGAGATTGTTCAAATGATATTATCCGAATTCCCTGAAAAAGTGGCAGAATACAAAGCAGGAAAAGTTGGTTTGATGGGCTTGTTTGTCGGTGAGGTCATGAAGCGCTCACAAGGCAAAGCCGATCCAAAAACAGCCAATGTATTGGTAAAAAAGGCATTGGATAGTATTTAATTTACCAATCATGGGGGTGCCTAAAACATATCTTATTGGCGGGGGGTACAGAAAAATGGTACGCGTTTTATTGCGGTCTTTTTTATGGATGATCGTTTGCATTTTTTGGCTTTTTTGCAGACCGTTACAGGGCCAAACGCGTAATTTGAATGGCAGTCCCGCGCTGGGCCAAATGATTGATTCAACGAGTGAATCGGCGACCGGTTTTATCTTACCTCGCAACCCTAAGACACTACCTTTCTTAGATACTTCGGTGAATTTGATCCAGTCTTATCAAGTGAGTACCATTGCCAATATTTTAGCGACCTACGAAGCGAGAACCACAGGCGGCCAAACGATTATGCATATTGGCGATGAGCAAGTTGCAAGCATTTCAGCATTGTTTCATAAAGGTTTGATGGGTAGCGCTGCAACACCGGGCATTTTTTTCCCCAGCACCTTGGCCAACCATTCCATACCAACGGATCTGAAAACAAGTCATTCGGGATTATGGACATACGCCACTCCCATCGAGACAAATCGCTTATTGGCCGCAGGAATCACAGGATATGTGGCTCAGACTATCGAAGCGGGTAGTTCTATTAAGATTCAAATTCCCACAAATTATGAGCGTGTTTCGGATCGATTGACATTGTATTGCGAGCGAAGCGAGCTGAGTTTTGATATTATCATACAAACCTGTTCAGGTAGAAAATCAGACGGCACCCCTATCAACCCCATAAAAAAAGAATTTGCAAGTGGATCCGCTTTTCGTAATAGAATGGAAACCATTGAGTTACCTCTAACCGCGGGGACAAAAGAGGTTCTAATCACTTGTAAAAAAAGCAAGCCTACACAACAGAGTTTTACATTGTGGGGAGCATCTTTAACAAACAGCGCTACACTCCAATTTCATAGCATCGGGATGAGAGGCTCTGGGTATTCTGATTTACTCCGATTGGAGCAGTTCTTTGAACAGCTACCTACCTTAAATCCCGATATTATTTTACTTGATTTTGGATTGTACGATAATTACAGAGCCCAAGAAAATGAGGCAATTTATCTTAGACCCCTAAAAGACTGCCTAACCAAGATTAAGGCCTCGGTTCCCTCGGCCAAAATTGTGGTGTGTATTCCCCAAGATTGCATTCGTGGCGGACGTACATTACAAACCTTTGAGAAATTTGAACAGGCCGTAATCAATCTGTGTAAAACGGAGCGAGTGGCCTATTACGATTGGTTCCGCGTTGCCGGCGGAAAATATTCAGCGCAATATTGGGCTGATTATCAATTATTTAAACCCGATGGCCTGCATTTGGAAGAACCTGGAGAAAGCCTAAAAACACAATGCTATGTTTCGGCATTTCAGCAAACCCAAAACCGGTACGTTAACGGCTACCGTCAATTCAGCCTACCCGCAGACAGCAGTAAGCGTTTGGCATTTAGAACCAGAGACACCTTGAGCAAGAACGTATTGGTTTCAGAAGTGTGGCGATACCACGTGGTTAGAAGAGGCGAAACCGCCTATCGAATTGCGTTGCGATATGGAATCACCGTTGCACAGTTGAAAGAATGGAATCATCTCCGAAATTATAATATTGCGGCGGGCACGAGACTTAAAGTGGGAAAAATATCCATCGCTACCAAGACGGACCCTATCCAATCGGTTGAAACCAAAGATAGTACAGACGCCGAGTCCAATGCCGATATCACCCCTGTTATTATTCCCGGAAAATCTCCAGTAAAAATCACTCCAAAAGCAGATAACGGCAATAATCCGAAATTGAATTCATCCAATCAAAACAAGGAAATCAGTGATACTGCTTCAAACAACTCGGTATCGCCTAAGCCCGATGATAGACCTGTCCATACCAACATTCCCTCTAAAGTTAAATATCACAAAGTTCAGCCGGGACAAACGCTTTATTCCATTTCTAAAGCCTACGGTATGGACGTAGAAACGCTAAAACGACTAAATGGTTTGAGGAGCAATAACATAGCCGTTGGTAGACTGCTTAGGGTTCGATAAAAGATTATTAAACCTATTTCCATTAGGTTTCGTCTAATGGTGTTTATACCCAATTAATTAATACCGATATTTGTAGAACATGCGTTTTCCTATTCCAGCCAATACGATTTCAAGGTTTTTATTGATCTGTCTATCCGTTTTATTCTCAGTTTCTACAAATGCTCAAGGAGAGAACAATCCGCCTGCGGGCAGAGGCGGTGAAGGCGTTGGAGGGCGAAGTGGGGGCCGTGGAGGATTTCGAGTAACTGGAAATGGAAAAGTGATTGGATCGAGCGGAAATCCAATATCCGCGGCCACTGTTACCATTTTATATCCAAAAAGCATCGAACAGATTGAAAAATCCAATGCCAACAATTTTTCCTGGGCTGATACGATCAACTTTAAACGAAAAAAGTCAACGATTACAAACGAACAAGGTCAATATCAAATCAATGTCAACCTTAGAGCCTTTGCACCCGAAGGCAGCGATTTCTCTTGGATGATTGGCGAACTGCAAAATCCAAATTCCAAAGCGTTCTATTTCTTATTGGTGGCCCAACAAAATGATGGAAAAATCACAAGTCAGTGGCTTAATCTGATGAGTTTGGTAAATCTGAAGCAAATGCCCCCACCCGAAGGCGGCTTTGAATTCAATATTCCCGACATAATTTTGTTGAACAAAGAGGAATCGATGAGTGCTGTGGAAATCAAAACCCAAGCGGTGTTGGTAAAAGGCGACACGACCGAAATCAACGCAAACAACTTTAAGGTAAATCCAGATGCAACAGCGGAAGACCTTGTCGGGAAAATGCCTGGCGTGAGTTCATCAAACGGACAAATTCAGGCACAAGGTGAGACGGTAAAAAAAGTATTGGTGGACGGAAAGCCCTTTTTTGGCGAGGACCCCAATGCAGCCTTAAAAAATCTGCCCGCAGAAGTGGTTGGGAAAATCCAAATTTATGATGCAAAATCTGAACAGAGCTTATTCTCTGGGATTGATGATGGGAATACTACGAAGACGATGAATATCATCACCAAAAGTCAGTTCAGAAATGGCCTATTTGGTCGGGGTTTCGCTGGCATTGGTCAATCCATCGAAGGAACGGGCGACCAGACGAAATACAAAGGCGGAATTACAATCAATTCGTTCCACGGCAACCGCAGACTCACGTTTTTAAGCCAAATCAACAACATCAATGAGCAGAATTTTTCATTTGAAGATTTGGTAGGTAGCATGGGCGGAGGCGGAACTCGCGGTGGTGGAATGGGTGGAATGGGAAGTCGTGGCGGCATGGGAGGCGGAAGCAATTTCTTCACAGGTAACCAAAGTGGAATCACAACAACCCGAGCGATTGGCTTGAATTACGGTAACCAATGGGGTAAGAATGTAGAACTAAGCGGTAGTTATTTTTTGACCTCAACCGCTAATATCAATAGCACTGAGACAAATCGTAATTACATAGTGGGCGACCCAGTAAATGGGGCACTCAATTATGCAGAAACCAACCCAAGCAATACAGACAATTTAAGTCATCGCGCAAATTTCCGCTTGAATTGGAAATTGGATTCAACCAACTCTTTGTTGATTGAGCCAAAGATTTCTTTGCAGCAAAATACCAGTGAAAACCCCCTATCGGCAAACACAATCAATGGTTTGGGCGAAATGATTTCTAGATTATCGAATTTCACAAACACACAGACCGATGGGTATAGGGCATCGAGTAATATTTTGTATCGACATTCATTCAAAAAGAAAGGGCGCACTTTTTCTACTGAAATCAATCCAGGGATAAACGGACAAGTAGGAAATACGATTTTGGCCAACTCAAATTATTTCATTTCCGATACTACTTCTCGAGATCAAAAAACAGATCTTGTGAAAAACACCAATACTTTTAGTGGGAACATAACATTGACCGAATCATTGGATTCCAACAATTTCATAGCGGCTACGGTTTCTACCAACATCAATCAGAATAACAATGATCGATTGGCGTATTTAAAGGATGCGGCCACATTAGGATATACCAGATTAGATACTTTTTTCTCTAGCAAATTCATCAATGGATATTCCCAGCACAAAGTGGGTGTTAGCTACCGATATCAAACGTATAAATGGAACATTACCACAAGTTTGGACGGTCAGTTGGCGTTGTTAGACGGACAGCAGTCGATGCCAAAAAATAGTGATTTATCGAGGCAGTTTACTTCCCTATTGCCCAGTTTTCAGGCTCGATATAATTTGGGAATGAAACGCAATTTACGGATGAATTACAACACA
Organism: Flavobacteriales bacterium; assembly: GCA_002737625.1. Lineage (GTDB taxonomy): Bacteria > Bacteroidota > Bacteroidia > NS11-12g > UBA955 > UBA955. The sequence continues at coordinate 20,698 of NSIB01000001.1, forward strand.
TCAAATAATGCGCCTTCCATTGATCAGTTGCAACCGGTTGTTAACAATAATAACACCATGCAGTTGAGTTCTGGCAATCCACTGCTGGTTCAAGACTATCAGCATAGCTTATTTTTACGATATTTCTCTGTCACTCCCGAAACAGGAAAAAACGTATTCTGGATGATTAATAGTCAATACAGCAACAATTATATCAGCAATAAAACCATTCTTGGCGGCAGAGACGCAAAATGGATTTTGATGGATTCTAATATTTTCAAAGGTCCTCAAGCCGGCAGCGGTAGTTATTCAGGATCGGACAGTGTATTCCTCTCTCCTGGTGGTCAAATCACTATTCCAGTGAACGTAAATGGTTACTATTCACTTCGATTGTTCGGATCATGGGGCAAAACCATCAAAAAAATCAATGTCAATACGAATGCTGGGATTACTACATCGCACATTCCCAGTATGATTCAAATGGGCAACTCAAAAGCGATTGTGAATTACGCAACCAACCCCTCCGTATCAGCAGGTTTGGTTTTGGCGAGTAATATTTCAGAAAAATTGGATTTTACGGTTTCTGGGAACGGTGCTTACAGCCAGGTTATCAATAGCATTCAAAAAACCAACAACCAGACGTATATCAATTACAACAGTCGCTTCATGATCAATTTCATGCCAACGAAAAAATGGGTCATCAATTCGGATGTCACCTACCAAGCTTACCAAGGATTATCGAGCAGTTTTAATCAAAAATACTATTTATGGAACGCGGGTTTGGGGTATAAATTCATGAAAGGAAATGCCGGGGAATTGCGATTAACCGCCTACGATATGTTAAATCAAAACCGAAGCATTCAAAGAAACGTGACCCAAACGTATTACGAAGACGTAAAAACCAAAGTATTAACTCGTTATTTGATGATTACCTTCACTTATAAGCTGCGCAAATTTAATGGAAAGGGCGAAGATGGAAAAGACATGAAGATGTTCTTCCCCGGCGGTATGCCGCCTCCAGGAATGCCAGGACATGGTACGCCAGGTCGTTAAGGCATGATTTTCTTCACCAATCCCTATCGCCTTATTCGATAACTTGGAATTGTTTATAAACAACAGCGCCAGAAATTGTTGTAAACGATATCAAATATTGTCCTTGTGAGATTGAAAGAGAGAACGAACCAACATTGGACGGTGTGATAAATGCAAAATCCTGAATTCTTTTTCCAATTGGATCCATGATGATATAGGATTGGATGGCTACATTGCTTTTAAATTCCATCGTTGCACCCATTTTCTGTGGGTTGGGATATAATTTCAAATCAACAGCTGAGATCGACCTTGTATTTCCAATAATTTCAATTGGCAATTTCGCGCTGTCCAGGTTACTGCAAGAATCACCCGATAGTTGAATTTGGTGGTACATTGTAATGCCCTCGGATATCATTCTGAAGGGATATGTGTTTAGCAAAGGATTTTGACTTGTACTTACCCATCCCGGTGATTGCGTAATATACCAACTGTGCCGTCCAGAAATTACTTTGGGCGAAAATTGGTAGAAAGTAGTATCACCCGTTTTACTGGATGAATAAGTAAATGAAGGATTGGGTTTGGCGTTCAAACGCACGGTTTTTATAGAAGAGTTCACATTACAACCCAAGGGAGAAGTAGCATAGAACCGAATAGAATCTCCATTGGCAATTGACAGCTTACCCAACTTTAATGTTTTATCAAGAGGAATCTTATTTTTATTGACTTTGGCTCCTACTATGCTCACATCTCCACTATAATCAAATCCAAATTTGATAACACTCGCACAGGTGTTAATGGTAGATGACGAATCCAATGTAGTTGTGATTGCGCCAATGCTATCGGCCAACAAGTTATATGATTTTTTAAATGTGCCACAAACAAGTTGATTGGAATCAAGTAACTCAAAATTCAAAGGTGTTAGTTTGTTTTTTATGGAAATACTAAAATCGGATTTCATGCCTTGCGAATTTCCGTTTAACCAAACACCATATTTGCTAGGTAAATTACTCAATGAAACCGTTTGGTTTTGTCCTACACAATTTGCAGTTCCATTGGTAGCGATGAGGTATTTTACTTCCTGACAAGCATTTGTGTAGGAAGAAAAGGCAGCGGTCGGACTCACTCCACAATCGGTATTAACCGTGAATCGAACCCATAATTTTAGTAAAGAATAGGCATTGGCTGCAGAAATATTATAAAAAGTATCCTTCCCACTATTCCCTGTTTTTGTCCAGGTTTTGCCACTATCCTTACTGACTTCATATTGAATGGCCGAAGTTTGTGCGAACCATCGAAAGGTGACTGACGTAAGAGATAAATCAAAAGGTGCCGCAAGTACTTTAAAAGACGAATCAGCAACAACGTACGACTTCTTTACGGCGGAACTAACACAGCCATTGGCAGATTTGGAATACACGTTGATGAATGTATTGCCCGATTTGGCCGACAACGATATCATAGAATCGGTTTTAAATGGCCCTTTGACATTGGTTCCAAAGGAATCGGCAAAACTACCTTTGGCTTTCAAGATGATGAGGCTTCCCACGCAATACGCAGATTTTGAAGGAGTAAATTCCGCGCTAATGGTGGGACGTTTTTTGATACTCAACCGAATGGTATCGCTGTAAGTAATACAACCAATTTTGTTTTTCGACTCGCTAAAATACATGCCCGAGTCCTTTACAAATAGTGATAATTTGGAATTATTTACTGGGAGCCATCGCTGGGTATAACCCAAAGCGGATTGAGAAATGGCAGTGATTTTTAGGGAATCGCCTGAACAGACATAATTTAATCCCGTAGGCGATACTTTGGATTTTATAGGCGAATCATTGACCGTATATGTTAGTTTAACAGTATTAGACTCCCCGAAGGAATTATAAGCCTTAAAGTAAATTACATTTTTCACACTCCCCGCCAATTGGGAAAGCGTAGGATTTTGCTTATTGGATAAGAGTGTATATTTTCCTGCTGCATCAAACGTAAACCACTCAAACGAGGTTGGACTATTGTTTGCTGAACCGGCAAAACGAAAAGCATTGGCACAAGCGGGTGTATCCACTAGCCTTGCAGAAGCCACCGGCAATTTTGAACTTTGAGAAACCTTAATTGATTTGCCATAAATCACATCACCAGAATTACTTCCGTTTCCATTGGCTGCATTCACATTAACGTAAAATACAACACCACCCATATTCTTGCTCGGTGCTTTCCACTTAAATACCCAAGAGGTGCTGTCTGTACCCACCTTGGCATTGCCGGTGGCAGTATGTTCGATATAGTTCCGTGTTAGTCCACTAACAGTACCTGAATTTTTCTGGGTTCTTGCATCAGTAGTGGCAAAAGTGCCTGCGGCTTTTGAACTGTCCGAACTTAACGTTGTTAACTGAAACCCAAATGTAGAAATCCCTGTTTCCGCATACGTTAGAGTAATTGTATACGTTGAATCCATCAAATAGCCTGTTGAGGGGATATTACTACCCATTCTAACTCGATTCCATTTGCTTCCACTTGTAACCAGTGAAGTACCGGAATGGCAGCTAGTACAGTTGTTTTCATTTGGCGCACCCGTATAACCTGAAGATGGCCCTGAAGCATTTGAAACAACATTTCCAATCAAGAATATGGCCAAAGAAGCCAAGAAAATTTTTATAAAGCGCATTGCCAAATATCGTGATTTTTTTAAAAAAATTGCCGCAATGTGAATTATCATTGTCGCGAAAAATTTTTATCCACAAAAAAACACTAATCAACCCCCCTTGAAAGAACCCAAGGAGGTTGATTATATTATAATAAAGGTGAACATATTGTTAATTAGTGTCTTTATGACACTATTAAAACAGTGGGATTTTTTTCGATTAAAGAATGCACTAATCATTAAATAACACAAAAAATATATTAAGGTTGCAGTTCAAACCAATTAAAATTATGAAAAGAAAACTTTTAGTAATTGTCATGATGGGGATTTGCGGCTTTCCGATTGCGAAAGCACAGACCTCCAGTTCAGCTGGACAGCAGGACAACGACACACTCAATGTTGGAATGGTTACAGTCACCGCTTTGGGAACAACAACAAATGTTCGAAAAATCGGTTATTCTGTATCCCAAGTCCAAGGAAAAAACCTAGTTTCCTCAGGGGAAAGCGGTATAATCCAAGCATTAACAGGAAAAGCATCAAACGTTCAAATCACAAAGAACTCTGGTGATCCGGGCTCTGGTGCTTACATTCAAATCCGCGGACAAAACACAATCTCGGGAAGTACACAACCATTGATTGTAGTAGACGGAATTCCTGTAAGTAACTCGAGTTTTGGTGGGGGAACAGATGGTGTAGTTCAACAATCTCGATTAAATGACATAAACCCATCCGACATTGAATCTATGATAGTACTCAAAGATGCAGCAGCAGCAGCAGTTTGGGGTACTCGTGGCGCCAATGGCGTAATTGTGATTACTACCAAAAAGGGCAAACGAGGCATGAAAGTAGAATTTTCTTCTACTTTGGGTATCGACCAAGTAAACCGTGAATACGAAAAGCAAGGCAAATTTGGCCAAGGCTCTAATGGGAAATGGGTTGCGAATACCGGTGGTAGTTTTGGCGATAGAATTGCATCGCGTTCTGGTTCAGATTCATTTATTATGTCTGGTCAGAGATTCGAGGCTGAAAATGGTAACATTTACCTCCCCATCCGAAAAAAGGGTGATCAAACAGTTTACAACGACATTAACCGCGACCAAGTTTTCCGCAACGGAACTACTTGGAACAACAACTTATCGATTTCAAATGCTACAGATAAAAGTTCTGTATTTTTTAGCGTTGCTGATTGGAATCAAACAGGTGTTATCAATGGAAACTCGAACTATAGAAGAACATCAGCTCGTTTGAATTTCACACAGAACATGAGCGACAAACTAACCATTGGTTTTAACTCCACTTTGGCAAAAGTAACATCAAACAGAATTCAAATGGGTTCTAACTTAGATGGTCTATACTTGGGATATTTACGTACATCTCCAGATTTTAACAACACCGATTATAAGGGAACTTACTATTCTGCGGCTGGTGTACCTACTTTCAATGCGCACAGAGGTTATCGCAGATACTTAGGAAATGCTGTTCCAACGTACAACAACCCAGGATGGACAATCAACGAACAGAAAAACACTTCTGATGTAATGCGTGTGATGATTACTCCTGAAGTTGGATATCAGTGGAAGAAAAATTCTAAATTTATTGCTCGTGCAGGATACGACATGTCAACTGACCGCAGAATCACTTATTTCCCAGTAAATTCAGCCGGTAGTTATGCAAATGGTGCCTTTACCGACCAAATGATTCAAGAATCTGAAATGAGCATGCATTTTATCAATCAAAGCAATTTTGAATTGAATAAAAACATCAATTTGAATACTACGGTTGGATATTTATATACGAATAGCAGCTTATACAGTATTGGTGGATCGGCATCTCAGTTTATCATTCGCGACCAAGACCGTTTCTCATTCATCAACTCAACCAGTGCCAATATGGATCCGTTCAATTCTTACTCTCAAATTAAGAATAATCGTGCATACGCAGTATTGGATTTTGATGTACAAGACAAGTTGTTTTTGCAGTTAACAACTTCATCTGAAGCATCTTCTACATATAAGAATCGCTTTTTATCTCCAAGTGCAACTTTGGCATATGAATTCACAAAAGACTTCTTAAAAAGTGATAAGCTTTCTTACGGAAAATTGCGTGCCTCTGCAGGTCGCGTAGGAATTAGTCCTCCAGCCTACATTTGGAATACGAATTATGTAAGTGCCAGTTCTGGAGGTGGTTGGGGTGATTATTTGGATGCTTCTCAGTTTGGAGGTTCAATTTATCGCAGTTCAACACAAGGTAATCCTGATATCAAGCCTGAAATGAAAACAGAGATGGAGATTGGTGGTGATTTCAGATTCCTCAAAGACAAAGTCTCATTGGGATTAAGCTATTATAGTAACGTGATTGATGGTGCTATTTTAGCAGTAACAGTTGCCCCTTCTACGGGTTACGCAAACCAATGGAAAAATGCCGCAAACATCTCAAATCGCGGTTTCGAGGCTGACTTAAGCGTTAATTTGATCAAAAACAAAGACGTTACTTTGAACTTATATGGTAACATAGGAATGAACCGAAATATGGTAAACGATATCGGTGGTGCAAATTCAATTTTCTTAGCGGGTTTCACTGGAACTTCTTCTCGTGCCGTGAAAGGTTATGCGATGGGTTCTATGTGGGGAGGAAAGTGGTTGCGTGATGAAAGCGAAAAATTGGTATTGGATGCCAATGGATTCCCTCAAGCAGCTCCACAAGAAGGCGTGATTGGTAACCCCAACCCTACTTACCGTGGTTCTGTAGGATTGAACGGTAATGTTAAACGCGTTGGATTCAACTTGTTGGTTGAAACTTGTCAAGGCAACCAAATGTGGGGTGGTACCTCTGCGGTATTGAACAACTTTGGTATTACTCCAGAAACTGCAAATGAATTTACAGTATCTGCGGCTGAAGCAGCAACAATTAAAGACTACACGGGCGCTACAATCGCAGCTAGAGCGGCTACTGCTGGAAACGGTTCTGTTGTAACAAATACTGATGGAACCTATACTTGTCGTGGTAACCTTGAAGATTACGGCAACGGCAAAGTTTGGTTGAACCAATCTTGGTACACTGGCTTAGGCGGTGGATTTGGATCTGTATCTGAATCTTTCATCAAAGACGCTTCATGGGTGCGCATTCGCGAACTCAGTGCTACTTATGCATTGCCTGATGGCTTGTGCAAAAGTTTGGGTGTACCAGGTGGAATTTCTATCGGGGTAACAGGACGTAACTTGGCTTTGTGGACCAAATTCCAAGGTGTTGATCCTGAAACAAACTTAACAGGTGTATCAAACGGACGTGGTTTGGATTATTTCAACAACCCAGGCACCAAATCTTACTTGTTTAATATCAAATTCAATCTTTAATAATTACGAACATGAAAAAAATATCAATCATTTTTTCGGTAGGTGTTGCAGCGATGATGGGTATGTCATCTTGTAAAAAAGACATAACCGAAATCAATAAAACCAACCCGAATCAATTTAGCGATTCTGATCCTACATTGATGATTACAGGAGCTGAATTGGCCAACGTAGTCGTGAATGAAGGGGAAGCCGCTCGATTGGCTGGGATTTTTGCTGGTCACTTTAACGGATATGACCGTCAGTTTATTTCTTACGCCCAATACAGTATGACATCGGGTGATTTCAATTCACCATGGAGCAACGTTTACACCGAAGGCATCGCACAATGTCGTTTGATTGAAGCCAAAGCGGCCAAAGCAAACAACAAATCTTTGTTAGGAGTTGCGATGATCAACGAGGCGCAGTTGTTGCTTGCAGCATCTGGATTGTGGGGTGATATTCCCGACAAAGAAGCTTGTAACGATGCGATTTCAAATCCTAAATTTGATAAAATGTCGGACGTAACCAAGCATTGCATTGCAATATTGGATTCGGCAGCCAATCTTACTTCTGGTACTGATTACAGCACAGTTTTCGCTGGCTCATTTGATTGGACTGAGGTTGCAAACACATTGAAAGCACGTGCTTACTTGCGTTTGGGCGACTATGCTGGTGCATTGGCAGCTGCTAAAAACGGTGTAAGTGCTGGCGCTGATATGTACGCCAATCACAGCACTGAATCTCCTGGTGCTTGGAACCTGTATTACGACTTCTTGGATTGGAACCGCGGTGGTTATATCTCTTGCGATGGCGCTCCCATCGTAGGTATGTTGGATACTGCTTCTAAATCGAGCAAGAACAACCCAAAAACCGACGAAACTGCTCGCTTTGATTACTATTTCTTAGCGGATAACTACACGCCATTGGATCCCAATATGAACACTGGAATTTTTGCTCCTACTTCTAACTTCGCGATGGTTTCTTACGTTGAAAACGAATTGATCATGGCTGAATGTTATTTGCGCGGTGGCGACAATGCCAATGCTTTGTTCCATTTGAACAATGTCCGTAAGGAGCATGATGCAAACTATGGTGGATATAAAGCTTATGTATTGTCGGATTTTGGTCCAACTGCAATGGTAAAAGGCGCATCAGAAACTTTGGCTTTAGGTCGTGAGATCTTAGTTGAGAAATATGTTTCATTGTTTGGTCAATTGGAGCCCTTCTGCGACCTTCGCAGAACAAAAAACGCCATAGGTATCACTCCTTACAAAGGAACGCAGTTACCAGGATGTTTCATGGTTCCTCAAGACGAAATCAATGCAAACCCAAATGCACCGAGAGGTGGAAGTTTGTTTGATGTGTTGGAATTGTTCAAGTAAGATCAACGAGTAAAATTTCAAAGGCCCTGGCAACGAAGTTGCCGGGGCCTTTTTTTGTTTCATAACGACACGGACATTGAAAAATGTTGGCGGAAATGTTGGCCGGGAACAAAAACAGCCAGAGGCTATCTGGCTGATAATACATGACTTAATAATCAATTCTAGTGATCCCGCTGGGACTCGAACCCAGGACCCATACATTAAAAGTGTATTGCTCTACCAACTGAGCTACAAGATCATTTTCTTTTGCTTGTAATAAAAGGAGGTGCAAAAATACCATTATTCCCTCTAAAATCAAATTATTCCAGAAATTTCTTTCCTGTAAGTGTGATGAACTTTTGTCTTTACTGCCCCCAAAGATTCCAACATACTGATCATCTTGGGGTTAAAATCGCCCACCCAGGCAAGTTCCATTGTATCCATTTGTTTTGTGACAGCATTGCCTTGATGAAACTTAATAATCAATCCTGTTTCAACGCCCAAATTCTGGTGACTTGGCACAATTCCGAATACAATTCCTTTGGCTTTACTGATTTTGCTACGATTTAACATAAACTGAATCTTTTGCCACCAACCCATAGAACCCTTGAAATCCTTTAGCACTTGGTTGATTTCTAAAATTGCGATAAAAAAACCAATCGGCTTATGGTTGTCGTAGGCAAAAATCGCAAACTCTTCTGGCATCGCCGGTTTGATTTCTTTTAATCGTTTATGAAGCGCCTCATACTGCAAAGGCTCAAAATCGTCGTGAAACGCCCACGCCTCATTGTAAATACTCACAAAGTCTGCGGCAAACTTCTCCAACTGGGCATACCGAAAAAATTCAAATCTGTATCCCGGCTTACTCATTACCCTTTCTGCAATCTTGGAAAACCTTTCATAATTGAATTCCTTTTCTACGATATCGTAGGTATTCTGCTCGATTTCCAATTTATATCCGCGCAACAAGAACCACGGATGGTAATATTTTGGATGATAGTTTTCACGATACGAGGTTGGCGTAGTCGCTGAAATCAACAAACCCCAATAACTGTCGCGATCACCAAAATTGATGGGTGCGTCGATGCTTAAACAGGTTTCTTCGGTAAGCCATTCTTCGGCGATATCAAACAGGGCATTGGCAACCTCATCATCATTGATAGATTCAAAGAACCCTATGCCACCTCTTTTGCCAGATTTGGATTTTACCGTATAGAATGCCGCGATGCGGCCGGCCGAATGGCCGGCCGCATCCACCGCTATCCAACGGCGCGCAGCGCCGTTGTGAAACGACTTATTCTTGTTCACATCAAACACCGCTTCCACATCCGATATAATTGGATAAATAAAGTCCTTATCCCCCGCGTATACCACATCCAAAACACCATGAAACTCCTTAATATCCTTTGCCGATATAACCTCCCTGATCCTCATAATTATTTCTTCTCCAATGATACGAATTCGTCGCCCTTTTTGTACAAAGTATGCGTAATAATAAACTGAAACATCTCATCCGACGCCCGCATGCTCGCCCCACCACTATCCCATCGTTCCGAAACCTGCTTCGGAGGTCGATTTGGATTCCAAGGATTATTCGATGTATTGTCAAACTCCGCCACTGCCACAATCTCAGAACCCGCGGGAATTCTTAACATTGTTTTAAACGTATAAAAATACTGCCAATTAAAATTCCATCGTAAAATACGAATTAACGGTATTGTATCACCATTGGGCTTCACTGCAAATGCCAAAAACGACTTGCCCAACATGTGCAAATGCGGATTAATCGTTAGCACCGAAATATCCTCTGGAATCGTAAAGCGCGTGGTGTGCTTGGTAACTTTATTCGCCGGAACCACCAATGGCGGGACAATCTTGCTCACTCCATTCGTGCCCAGCATCAATTCAGATAAGACCCTACTCGGTGCAATATCCGTAAAAAACACATTCAACACAGACCGATCCACCACCGTTTTATCGGCTGGACCGTAATGCACATCATTCATCACCGCCGCAAAATCCTTTGTCACCTCAAAAGCCCCAATCCCATTTGGATACTCAATCCCCTGAACCCCCGGCAAATAGTTAAACGCAGAGTGGATCCTCAACGGCAAACTCCCGTCATCGGCCTGCATCTCTAACCCCGCCGCTAAATCCAAATTCATCTCTGAACGCGCCTCCATTTTCCTTCTGGGCCTGCGAGGCATTCGCTTGCTACCCTCTTTATACAATAGCAAATGACCGTTCGCATGATGCACCAAACCCGGCTCAGTAGGCACAAATTCCAATGCCGAAATAAACCGCTTCTTGGGAAGCGACACATTGGATAAACTGATGAAAAAGCGATCCAAATCACCTTCATGCATCACAACGGAATCAAAAGGAATAACTAAATCAGGCTTTCTTATGTTACTTCTATCAATCGTATTTGGGCGATATACGTATTTCTGACCACCCTCAACCGCCCCCTGTTTCACCCATTTCTGTATGATGGCAATGTCGCGGTCCGACAATACCTTCTCGCCCACAAAATGACTATAACTGGGATCCGCTGGCCATGGTGGCATGATCCTTTTTTGGGTAACCTTGGCAATAGTCTTCGCATGTTTTTTTACCGCAATATAAGTAGCTAAACTAAATGGGGCAGCACCCTGGTCTCTATGACAGGGTAAACAATTTTTTTGTAATATCGGAGCAATATCACTGGCAAAGGTGGGATGACTCGGCAAGGAATCCACACTTCCACCATTACCGCAACCATTAGTTGAAATAACAACAAATAAAATAATGATATATAAATATTTACATTTCAATATATTTATTATTTAATTGAATCAAATGGACCTACAAAGCATCCAACCGCTTCATTCGATGCCACCGTATTTGGCTTTTCAAGTATAAGATTCGTAAGGACATCAAACAAATAATTTTTTGTGGCGACCCTAGAAACAACACCCAAGCTCACCGCTCGATCATCAATTTTACCACTGTAAATCTTAGACCGTGTTAGGCAATTGTAAACCACCGCTTGAGGATATACTTTCATCCCAAATCGACCGCAAATCACCCCGTAATTGTCATGGAAAATTAAATCATCCAAGCCATTAATAGGCCTGCTCCCCACACCAGGATCAAGCAAACAAAACTGGACAGTAACGCCAAACCTTTTTACCAAATTTTGAATTGTTTTGATATATGACTTGGCGATTGGACATTCATTGGAGTAGGAAATTACACACAAATACTTGTTAGATTCAAATCTCGATCTAAATTCATCGCAAATTAACAATGAACCCTCTCTTGGTCTACCACATTCATTCGATGCATGGGCATTAGCCTGTGCGGATTGAACCTTTGTCAAACTGTTGTTTTGAGTAGTCCCACCCAGTTTACCCTTGTCAAAACACCCGAAAAACACTATAAACAAACTCAGAAAACCGAATAAAATCCTTTTATAATTTGGCTTCATCTGTTTTTTGTGATTAAAATTTAAACCCTTGTCCTGGCATATTCCCAAAGTACCATACCGCAAGATACCGCGATATTAAATGAATGCTTTGTGCCCAATTGTGGGATTTCAATCACCCCATCGCAAAGCGATATGACTTCCGCGTTGACTCCATCAATTTCATTCCCAAAAACAAAGGCCACCGCCTGATTGGCGAATACCATATTCTGAAGAAACACAGAGTTTGAAGTCTGCTCGATGGCATAGACCACAAACCCCTGCAACTTCAGGTCTTTCACCGCATCGATGGTATGTGCTTGGTAACGCCAACTCACAGAATTCTCAGCGCCGATGGCAGTTTTGGTAATTTCTCGGTGCGGTGGAGTTGCTGTAATGCCGCAAAGTATCATCTTCTGGCACAAAAACGCATCGCTACTGCGCATCATCGAGCCCACGTTATTCATGCTCCGAACGTTATCCAAAACCACCACAAATGGCCATTTAGCCACCGTTTTGAATTCCGAAACGCTCAATCGTTGGAGATCGGCACCCACCAATTTTTTCACAAATACAAAGATACTTATTTTCAATGGGGAAAAAGGGGGCGTAAATGTGGAAATCGGGCTGAGAAATGGCTGTAAATTTGGTGTTTATGGCAGGAGGCAATTCAGACAAGGAAACACCGCTCATGAAGCAATATTACACCATCAAGGCGCAATATCCTGGTGCTATTTTGCTATTTCGAGTGGGTGATTTTTACGAAACATTTAGCGAAGATGCGCGCATCGCCTCAAAAGTGCTTGGCATTGTCCTCACCAAACGTTCCAACGGGGCGGCATCTGACCAGGATTTGGCGGGCTTCCCATACCATTCCTTAGATAATTACCTTCCCCGACTGGTAAAAGCGGGTTATCGGGTTGCAATTTGCGACCAATTGGAAGACCCAAAAAAGACCAAAACCATTGTAAAGCGCGGTGTTACTGAATTGGTTACGCCGGGAGTGAGCTACAACGACAAAGTGCTTGAAATCAAGCAGAGCAACTACCTGGTATCTGTACTTGAGCAAAATATGCAGTGGGCGGCTTCCTTTCTCGATATTTCAACCGGTGAATTCTTGGTTTGTGAAGGCTCATTGATTACAGTAAAAAAGATGATTGATGCGTTTAAACCGTCAGAATGGATACTTCCCAAGCAACAACAACAGACCATTTTCGAAATCCTTGGTACGCCCGCCTCTTTTCAAACCATCGAGTCTTGGGTCTATGAATCAAGCAACGCCAACGAATCGCTCTGCAGACAATTTAAAACGCAGAATCTCAAAGGATTTGGCATTTCTGAAATGCCTTTGGCCATTGGATCTGCCGCCGCAATTCTGCAATACCTTCAATTCACCCACCACACCCATATCGACCATATCAATCGCATTTCCCGCATTGACGAAGGGGATTCAGTTTGGATTGATGGATTCACCGCACGAAATCTCGAATTAACACGTCCCATTTATCAAGGGGGTACCGCCGTGATAGATGTGATTGATAAAACATGCACCGCCATGGGGGCCAGAATGCTGAGAAACTGGCTGGTATTCCCATTACTCGATCGCCAAGCCATCGAACACCGCCACCAAAGGGTTGAAGTTTTCATCAACAACCCCTCTGAAACATCGGTTTTTCGCGATACGATGAAACAAATTGGGGACCTCCAGCGATTGGTATCTAAAGTTGCCCTGAGAAAAATTGGTCCCCGTGAATGTCTCACACTGGGCTATGGCCTCGATAATTTGGCAGATTGTAAAGTCCTTTTTGAAAATAGTTCAGACCCTCAATTACAAGCATTGGCCAGCAAAATAGACCCACTGCCAAAACTACAGACCATCATCTCAGACAGAATGCTAGCAGATGCGCCTGCGGTAGCCGCAAAAGGGGGTATATTCAAATCGCATGTGCATCCTGACTTGCAAGAACTCCGCGACCTAACTACATCGGGCAAAGACAAACTCATCGAAATTCAACAGGCTGAAATTCAGCGAAGTGGTATCACATCATTAAAAATTGGCTTTAATAATGTTTTTGGATACTACCTAGAGGTTACCAACTCCCACAAAGACAAAGCGCCCGAAGATTGGATCAGAAAACAAACGCTTACCAATGCCGAGCGCTACATTACGCCAGAACTCAAAATCTATGAAGAGAAAATCCTCAATGCGGAAGACCTTATTCTTGCGTTAGAATCAGAGCTATGGGAAAAGCTGTTGACTGATATGAGCGAATTCGTTCCGCTACTTCAGCAACAAGCCACTATTTTGGCAGAATTGGACGTCCTTGTAGGATTCGCACAATTGGCAATGGACTACAACTACTGCAAACCCAACCTGAATGATGGATACGATTTATTGTTGAAAGACTGTCGACATCCCGTTATCGAATTCCAACTACCCGCGGGTGAATCGTATATTCCAAACACCATCCAACTAAATAAGGACGAACAGCGCATCGTAATTCTTACCGGTCCTAACATGAGTGGTAAGAGCGCCATATTACGACAAACCGCATTGGCTGTAATACTCGCACAAATCGGATGCTACGTACCTTGCAGCGAGGCTCACATTGGAATTACTGATAAGATTTACACCCGCGTAGGTGCATCAGACAACATTTCCGTGGGTGAAAGTACGTTTATGGTAGAAATGTCGGAAACCGCCTCCATTCTTAACAATTTGAGCGATCGCAGTTTGGTATTACTGGATGAAATTGGACGTGGCACAAGTACCTACGATGGCGTATCATTGGCTTGGAGCATTGCTGAGTACCTATACACCCACCCTTCGGCACCCAAAACGCTGTTTGCAACCCACTATCATGAACTCAATGAATTGGAAAGCAAATGCCCAGGAATCGTCAATTTTCACATTTCGATCAAGGAACAAGGGGCACAAATTGTCTTTTTGCGCAAACTAACCCTCGGTGGTAGCGAACATAGCTTCGGTATACACGTCGCACAACTTGCAGGGATACCCAATGCTGTCCTAATCAGAGCCACAGAGATATTGAATAAACTCGAAGAAGATCGATCCAACTTATCGCCACAAAAAACACTAAAAAACACAAGTACTAAGCCTGTTTATCAGATGAACATGTTTCAAACCGAGGATCCCAAACTAATCCAAGTCAAGAAACTGCTAGCGAGCATCGATATAAATACGCTTACACCCATAGAAGCCTTGCTAAAACTGCAAGCCGTTCAGGGAATTCTCAACGAGAAAATTAATTAAAAACTATAGTTACAGCCCAATGCGGGAAGGATTGGCAACTGGTCTACGCGCTTCCCTTTGATACGGTCGTAATAGAATATGTTGTTTCTATTGTAAACATTGGTCACACTGAATAACAAGTTAAACTCACTGCCCTCGCGGAATACCCACTTTCTCTTTACCGAGAAATCCAAACGGTGATAATAAGGCAATCGTCCGCGATTGATTTGAGCATAAACAATCCCCAGCTGACCATTGGAAGCGGTATAATCAGTGCCTATCCCTTGCTGGAAATTGTACTTTTCATAATAACCCTGGGTCTGCGTAAATGGAAATCCGGAACCAAAGTTCCATCGTAAAGAAACCTCAGAGGGGTGCTTTTTATCAAATTCGTAGTTCAAGAGAATATTGGCGTTATGCCTGCGATCAAAATTGGGTTGATATCGCGAAATACCGTCAAATCGATTTACGTAGGTCAAAGAGTAAACCGCCCACAAATACCAATGTTTATCTGAGTATTTATACGAAACATCACCGCCATAGGCATTTCCATTTTCAATGATAAAATCCTGTCTCAATCGTTGGGGCTTATCCAAATTAAACTCATCATCAGAAAACAACTTATCCCTGTTGATGTTGGTGATTTGATCAAATATTTTCACAAAGGATTCAATGTTGACCGTCTGCTTTTTATTGATGCGATAGTCAAATCCAGCAACTGCATGCCTAGCCTTTTGCAAACGGGTGTTTACAGGCTTGCCATTGAAAGAATCGGGCAAGTTATCCGGGCCCGACAAAAAACCATAGAACAAATTCACTACATCGCGATCGCTCATGGCCGACATCAAATTCTGTGAGTACATTCCTACGGCAAATTTGATCCCTATAGATTTCCAAGGCATGTATCGCAACTGGAATCTGGGCTCAAGACTCCCATTACCCAAGGATGCATAATATTGATTCCTCAATCCAATGTTACAAATCAATCTCTTCCGCACTACGCGATAGTTACCAAAAGTGTTTATCTCAGTAGTACTCTCTAACTGATTGATTTTTCTATCGTTGGAATTATACAACTGGAAATTGGTTTGGAATCCATTTAACTCGATACCCCACTTAAAATCATCGCGTTTAAAGTTGTAAGAGAAATTCATTCCTAAGTTAAAACCCCCTATTGAACTGCTTCTTGGTTTGGCATCTTGCTCTTTCTGTTCGATGCTATACTGACTCCACAAAAAGTATCCATCAACCCTGGTTTTGGCCTGCTCTGGAACCACCAAAAACTTACCGCCCAACCCTGTTGAGGTCCAACCGTAACGGGTAGAACCAGGAAAAGCCACATTGTCTGAGAATCTAAACCCATACAATTTGGTATACCCCCCATTGGCCGAGTTGAAGCTCATTTTTACAAATAGATCCCCAAAATTGTAAGGCAACTTGTCTGGATTTGCATAATTATATAGCAAACGCGACGATTCACGCAAGAATGAATTCTTGTATGATATCGCAATGGAACTGTTATTTTTCCCTTGTTGATACTTGCGTAACGGCGACTCCAAGAGCAATTTCGATGTAAACGTAGTCAAACCCACCTTCCCGGCCATTCGCTTTCGGTTTCCATCGCGGGTTTTAATATCAACCACAGCGGAGACTCTTCCTCCATATTCTGAACCAAACCCGGCACTATACACATCGGCAGTTTGAATCAAATCGGTCTCAAACACGGAGAAAAGCCCAATCGAGTGGAATGGATTATAAATGGTAAGGCCATCCATCATCACCTTGTTCATGATTGGCGATCCTCCTCGAATATAGAGTTGTCCGCCTTGGTCGCCACTGAAAACCACACCCGGTAAAATCTGTAAGTATTGCAAGATATCTGGCTCCGCACCTACCGCCGGCATTTTATAAATCGCACGCGCTTCGATGTTTGTTACTCCTACTTGGGCATCCCTAGCCTTACCTTTCACAGAAATTTCTACGGCCTCCATCGTGGAAATGTGTTGCAAGTAAAAATCTTTCTTCGTGTTTAAACCTATTAACACCTTTACCTTTTCATAGAGTGTATCAAATCCCGGATGGGAAACCCTCACCCAATAATCGCCAGGCGTTAAACCCGTTAACGCATAATAGCCGTCATTGTCTGAAAGTATTGAACGAACCACAGTTCCATCCGATTTGTCCTTTACAGCTGTAACAACTGCCGCTACAGAACGATCGCCGTTGTCGCCGTCGTATACAAACCCCCGAATATCACTTTTGGTTGATTGCGCCTGACCAACAATTGGTGCCAAGGCCAAAACACAAATTAAAATACGCCACATGAATTCTTCAAAAATACATCGAAAAATATTAAGTCGCATTTTTTTCATCGATAAGCAAACATTGAGAACTATTTTTGCATTCTACATGGTTTACCGTTTTAAAGTTTGGTTCGACGACATGGACGATATCGTTCGATGGATTGAAATTAAGCCTTCGCATACATTCATGGATTTCAATAACATCATACAAGAAGCAATTGGCTTTGACAACAAGGAAGCAGCCAGTTTTTTTGTAAGCGATGATCGATGGCGTAAAATTTCTGAAATCAAAAAGGAAAAGCCCGCACGCAGCGAGGGCGACCTAACGGGCAATCTTGATGCTCCATTGATGGCCAATATCAAAATTCGCACTTGTGTAAACGACCCACACCAACACTTTATTTATATTTTTGATTACAATGTCCAATGGACTTTGACGTGCGAGTTAATTAGCATCGAAGCCAGTACCGACAAACAAATATATCCATGGATTTATCGTACCGAAGGGAAACCCCCTAGACAATACAACGATAGCAAGTTTAAGATGTTGGATAACAACGAATTCGATGCGCTTGCTGAAAAGATTTTAGCAGCAAAAGGAATCAAAAGTTTACTGGTTGAGCACGAAGAGGAGTTAATTGCAGCATTGGACGATGAGGATTTGAATGATGATTTAGACGATGAGGAAGGAGACGATGTGGAAGGAGACGATGCGGATCATGATGAATTTGGCTTCAATGATCTCAGCAATGGCATCGATGCAGATGATTTAAAATAATTCAAATTGAGAGACAAACCCACCCTTATTGTTGTGGGAGGCCCCACCTCTTCTGGAAAAACCGCAGTTGCGATTGAATTGGCGTTGAAACTCAACACTGAGATTATTAACGTAGACAGTAGGCAAGTTTATAAGGAACTAACTATTGGCGTTGCCAAACCTAGCGCGGAAGAATTGTTGCAAGTAACTCACCACGGTGTCTCAACAATTGGAATTCACGAGCATTACAACGCCGGAATGCATGCCATACAATTCGAAACAACCGTTCAAAATCTCCTATCAGAAAAAGGTTCGGCCATACTTTGCGGCGGCACAGGTTTATACATTGAAGCAATAATCAATGGGTTGGATGATATGCCAGAGATCGATCCCGATTTGCGCTCTGAAATATTGGATGAATTTGTGGCGCATGGTTTAGACAGACTGGTTCAAATATTACTCCAACTAGATCCAAATGCATCCATTTTGGTGGCGCTAGATAATCCACAAAGAGTGATGCGAGCTATAGAATTATGCATACAGACACAAAAATCCATATCAGAAATATATTCACAAAAGCCAACACCTAGATTTTCTGAAGCCACCATTATTTACTTGGGCATCCAGTATGAACGGGAGAAATTGTATCAACGAATCAATCAGCGCGTAGACAGGATGATTGCAGATGGATTGATAGCAGAAGTAGAATCTTTACTGCCACACCAATCACTCAAATCCTTACAAACTGTGGGATATAGTGAATTATTTAGGCATTTCGCGGGAGAAATTGGCAAAACGGAGGCAATCGATTCAATCAAACAGCACACGCGGAATTATGCGAAACGACAAATTACCTATTTCACCAATCGATTTCCAACAAGATGGATTGCCTCTGCCGAATGGCCCAAATATCTTCGTAATTTTGAAATCTAATTTTAACAACCTTTATGTTTAGTCAAGAAATCCTCATCAGCTTGGTAGCCCTTACCCTATTGGAAATCGTTTTGGGTATCGACAATATTATTTTCATTAGTATTTTGGCGAACAAAGCGCCTAGAGGCAAAGAAAAGAAGGCTCGGCAATACGGGCTTATTTTGGGTATGGTTGTGCGGGTTGTTATGTTGCTAGGCATCACTTGGATTCAAAAACAAGAGCATCCATTGTTTACAATCATGGATCATCCCCTTTCAGGGAAAGACATCCTTTTAATCTTGGGTGGGTTATTCCTATTGTACCAAAGTGTCCATGAAATTCATATGAAAATGAAAGGTCTAGAAGAAGAAATCAAAGAAAGAGCAGACGCCAAAGGTTGGACCGCGATATTGTTCCAAATGGTCTTGATCAATGTGGTATTCAGTTTGGATTCTGTAATTACGGCAGTGGGCATGGCCAACGAGGTTTGGGTAATGATTGTGGCCGTGATTATCTCAATGATGGTCATGTTATGGGCAAGCGAACCCATCGCAAATTTCGTAAATCACAATCCAAGTATTAAAATCCTGGCATTGTCATTTCTTGTACTGATCGGAGTAAGTTTATTGGGTGAAGGATTGGGCCAACACATTAATAAAGGATATATCTATTTCGCGATGGCTTTTTCATTTACCATAGAACTCATCAATTTGAGATTGGATAAACAGAAATAACTTATCCCTAGCGGAATTCATAAATTGGATCGATGGGCGCCCCCGGCTCAACATCAATCACCGTTTTCAATAATCCGGTTTCCATCTCATAAATCCAACCATGAACATGGGGCCTCTTATGTTGCTTCCAAGCTTTTTGAACGATGCTCGTTTTTACAACATTACCCACCTGTTCTATCAAGTTCATCTCAACCAATTTATTCACTTTATTATCGAAATCTTTTTCTGCCTCTACCTCATCTTTATGAAGGCGATAAACATCTTTCAAATTCCGTAACCACTTGTTTAGCAGACCGTAATCCGTGTTGGTAAGCGACGCTTTTACTCCACCACAACCGGTATGACCGCAAACGATAATGTGTTTGACCTCCAAAAATTCCACTGCGTATTGCAAAACGCTCAACAGATTCAAATCCGTATGTACTACCATGTTGGCAACGTTTCGATGCACGAACAATTCCCCGGGCTCTGCCCCAATAATCTCATTCGCGGGAACTCTTGAATCCGAACAACCAATCCATAAATACTCCGGCCTTTGATCTTTTGCAAGGTTTTCAAAATAACTAGCATCTTCCGACAACTTTTCAGCCGCCCATGCCCTATTGCTTAAAAAAAGTTTTATTTGATCTTCCATAGAAATAATATTTTATGCGTTAGGCCTTTGTGGTATTAAATAACTTTGATCCCTTTGAACCAAGTAACTTCTGCTTATGTTCGGGATTTGTGAAGGAATATCCGATATGAATTTGATTCGATTCTGCTCTAATTTGATAATCTTCAATCACATCCAAAATATCTTGGTCTAAAAAATTACAATGGGTAAAATCCAATATTACGTCAGAGTTATTTGGTATTTCTTGCAATACAGATTTCAACAAAGATTTATTCAAGAAATTCGATTGCTGCTGAAACCTCACCAAATAATTGGAATCAATTTGTACCAATGTTACAGAGCGATGAAAATTCGATTTAATGATGTAGTAAAACGCAACCACCATCCCCAGAATAATTCCAATGAGTAGGTCGGTAAATAGAATAGCAACCACAGTTACGATGAAGGGAACAAACGATATACGTCCTTTTTTCCATTCATCTAAAAACAAGGAAGGTTTCGCCAATTTATAACCCATGTAAATTAAAATCGCGGCCAATGCGGCATTGGGAATTAAGGAAATTACACTCGGAATAAACAATACAGCCAACGCCAACCAGATACCATGAAAAACGGCACTCCATTGCGTAGCATTGCCCGCATTGATATTGGCAGAACTGCGCACTACAACCGCGGTGAGGGGCATTCCACCCAAAATCCCACTAACTACATTCCCCAAACCTTGGGCTAACAATTCTCTATTGGGGGGCGAAACACGTTTTAGAGGATCTATTTTATCAGAAGCTTCAATACTTAGTAATGATTCAATAGAAGCAACTAAAGCAATTTTAATGGCCAAAATCCATATCAAAACATTACCGAGCAGTACAAAACTTGAAATGCCAATACCAAAATCAAACTTTGTTGATGCAAGATTTTTGGGTAGCTGAACAAGATGTGACGAATCAATTGTTTGTTCGGGTAAATATATTAGGCTCAATTGATTCAGACCAACACCAATTAATACTACGAGTAATGATGATGGGAAAATGCGAGTCCAAGGCAGCTTTTTCATCTTCGGATGATCCCATAAGAACTGAATAGCTAACCCACAAAAACCAATAAATAGAGCCAGTGGCGTTAGGTACTCAAAGGCTATACTAATTTCTGAGAAGGTTGTCTGCCCATCTAACTGAAAAAATTCTTCATCACCAAAATCATCTACATCCCAGCCAACCAAGTGCGGAACCTGCTTTAATATCAACAACAATCCAATGGCAGCAAGCATGCCTTTGATTACCGAAACTGGAATATAATCAGCGAGTTTACCCAATTTAATAGCTCCGAGAACCAGTTGGAATAAACCTACCAACGCAACAACCAAAGCAAAAATCTCCAACAAGGGAACGGACCCGTGATTGGCTAAAGAATTTTGAGATATATCGTGTAATGCCGACTCAATGATTACAATCAAGCCCGCCGCCGGGCCACTCACCGAAACTTTTGAACCACTAGCTAAACCAATAACCACACCTCCAACCACACCAGCAATCAATCCATTAATAATTGGCAGTCCACAAGCATGAGCAATACCAATACACAAGGGCAATGCCACCAAAAAAACGGCGATGGAAGCCGGAATATCTTTTTGCAAATTTTTCACTTCTGCAAATATAATCAAGGTAGGTATGGCAATTGCTATCTGCCGAGCTTCAATTCAAAACAAATCCCCAGTATGGGAAATTCCCATACTATCACAAATTTATTATCCAAAATGCACTCTCGGAATCATAGGATTGACCTTCGCAAATATCAGTAAGCCAACCCGCTTGATTGCCCAATAGATACTGTAAAAAGAAAATTCTCCTCTCCTGGGGTTTAGTCACAGAAAACGTATCATTTTGCATTCCAATTACAGAATTCCACGCATCATTAGAAAGTTTTGAGGCCAAGTATCTCGAAATTGCTTCATCTGTTGTTTTACGATGCACTTTCAAAAATGCTTCCGATTGCTTTTTTGCATCCACTAGCAAATCGCTTTCCCATTGATATAAGACTTCTAAATATTCCTTAATCCCATTTTCAATGTTGCCATGCACAAAATCCAATACACTATTGCCTGCCAATTTTTTAACTACCCTCAACTTTAGATCCGATACATCCAAAAACAACTCCTGCGGTGTTAATCCCAATAAATTGAGTTTTTTGTTTTGCGATGCAGAAACCACAACCCCACCCATCCGGTGAATCAACGCCGGTACTGTCACCTTTAAATGAGCAAATGTCTTTGATATTTGCAACCAATAAATATACTCTGTTGGACCCGCTATATAAGCCACTGAAGGCAATATTGCCTGCTGATATAATGGCCTCAACAAAACATTGGGTGAAATCCGCTCAGGCTCATTTTCCAATATCTCCCTCATCGCACTTTGATCTAACTTCACCCTAGAATCCACCAACACAAATCCATCGCCTTCCTTTACAATTCGCTCTCTCCGGTTCGCATCAATCCAAAACAAATTGCATTCTCTAACATGAGCCGGTGCTGTAATCTTTTGACTTTTCAGTTCCGCAGATTGATCAGAAAAAGCGGTAAACACCGATGAATCAAATAAATCCGCTTCAAATATTTTTATCGCTCTCCGTTTTAATGCTGCAACATTTGGATCCAATACCAACAACCCAAAATCAGCAAATAATTCAGAAACCCACTTGGCAGTCGCCGTTGAAAGTGTCTGATTTTCAGTTTGATACAATTGCGCCAAATTCTCGATTCTCTCCAGCGCTTCAGGATCTCTTTGAAACTTCTGCTTCATCCAATCCCATAAGCCGCCTAAATCTTGCGTAGGAATGCCCCCAACCCCAGTTTTCCAATCAATATCACAAGTGAATTGATCGCCAAATAAATCCACATGATTGATCTCAGCAACATCGTGATCCTCTGTTGCCATCCAAAACAATGGAACAAAGTGCTTATCTGAAAAACGATGATTGAGATCATTGCACAACACAATGGCCGAAGCAATTTTATAAATCACATACATCGGGCCCAATCCAAGATGGATTTGCTGACCCGTTACAACCAAAAAAGTGTTTTCTTGCTTTAGTCGATCTAGATTTTCTCTTTGCAATGCAGATCCGCCATCGCCTAACTGAGATTTCAGTATTCCCACCAATTCCTCGCGTTGTTCCGTCCCAAACTGATTGGCTACGTTACCAATAATTGATTCCCAATCACTGTGAATCCCCTCGTGAGGATACAAACCCAAAGATTCTATGCCCCAAGCACTTTTTCTCAGTGTTTCAGAGATATAATCTTTGGGATATGATTGGGTTACAACATTCACGATTTCACAAGTTCACCAAACAAATCGTAGGTAGAAGCATCGGTAATTTTTACATTGGCGAAATCCCCCATACGGACATAATTGTCTTTGGCAGGTACTCTTACTTCGTTGTCCACTTCTGGGCTGTCGTATTCGGTACGACCTACGAATTCATCGCCTTCCAAGCGATCAAACAACACTTTTATGGTCTGACCCTTTAGGGATTGATTAAACGCCTCAGAAATGCTCATCTGAGATTCCATCACCGCATCGGAGCGACGTTGTTTTTCTTCTTGAGAGATATCATCGGATAAGCTATAAGCATGGGTATTTTCCTCATGTGAATAGGTAAACACACCCAACCGCTCAAATTTTATTTCCTCAATGGCGTCAATTAAGTCTTTCACATCGGCTTCGGTCTCCCCTGGATGCCCAACCAACAGCGTTGTCCTTAAAGCAATCCCTGGAACCCGATCACGAATCGCATTCAATACTTCGTAGGTCCTTCTCTTGGTAATTCCACGTCGCATCGATTTAAGCATATTGTCCGATATATGCTGAATGGGAATATCCAAATAGTTACAAATATTACTGCGCTCGGCCATTACCTCCAACACATCCAATGGAAACTGCGATGGATAGGCATAGTGCAAACGCAACCACTCCAACCCTTCCACATCAGAAAGATGCTTCATTAGGTCGGCCAACTTGCGATCGCCATAAATATCCAAACCATAGCTGGTAGAATCTTGGGCAATCAGCATCACTTCTTTCACACCATTCTTTACCAACCCTTGTATTTCCTTTTTGATGATCTCTATGGGCCTAGAAACATGCTTTCCACGCATCAAAGGGATAGCACAGAACGAACAAGGTCGATCACAGCCTTCTGAAATCTTAGTATAGGCGTAATGTTTAGGGGTGGTTTGCAATCGTTCCCCAACCAACTCATGCTTGTAGTCTGCACCCACAGTTCTCAACAAATGAGGCATATCCAACGTGCCAAACCAAGCATCCACCTCAGGAATTTCAGACTGCAGTTCATCTTTGTAACGATGAGACAAACAACCTGTTACATATAGCTTTTCGATATTGCCTTGTGCTTTTGCATCGGCATAGGCGAGGATGGTATCAATGCTTTCTTGTTTTGCATTTTCGATAAATCCACACGTGTTAATAATCACGATATCCGCATCGTCTTTTGTGCTTTCGTGGGCCACATCAAACTGAGATGCTTTCAGCTGACCCATGAGGACTTCACTATCCACTAGGTTTTTACTACATCCCAGCGTTATGACATTAATTTTGGTTTCTTTATTCGATTTGGTTTTCACGATACAAAAATCGATTTGATAAAATCGTACTTATTAAATAGCTTTAAATCTTCGGCTTTCTCACCCAATCCAATATACTTTACAGGTAAGTTGTAGGCATGACTCACACCAATCAACACACCTCCTTTGGCAGTTCCATCTAGCTTAGTAACAGCCAACGTATTCACTTGTGTGGCTGCTGAAAATTGTTTGGCTTGTTCAAAGGCATTCTGACCCGTTGTTGCATCAATCACGAGTAATACTTCCTGGGGCGCATCGGGTTTAAATTTCTCAATTACACGACGGATTTTTGATAATTCATTCATCAAACCAACCTTGTTGTGTAAACGACCCGCCGTATCAATAATTACCACATCGGCATTTTCTTCTACGGCTTTTTTAACGGCATCAAACGCCACCGAAGCTGGATCCGCATTCATTCCATGCGAAACAATAGAAACTCCGGCGCGATTCTGCCAAATGGTTAATTGTTCTACCGCCGCTGCGCGAAATGTATCGCCCGCGCCTAGCACAACCTTTTTTCCTAACTGCGCATAGTGATGTGCTAACTTTCCAATTGTAGTCGTTTTACCTACGCCATTAACGCCAACTACCAAAACCACATAAGGCTTAGAGGATCCGGAAAGCAACAAATCCGTTGCAACAGGACGTTCAATGTCTGGCATCAATTTCGCAATCTCATCTGCCAGCAACTCATGCAACTCATCCTGAGAAAGATATGCTTCTTTAGAAACCCGCTTTTCCAAATTCTCAATAATTTGTACCGTAGTTTCTACGCCTACATCAGAAGTGAGCAATACTTCTTCCAATTCATCAAGGAAAGCGGCATCAATTTGACGTTTACCGGTGAACAGGCGACCCAATTTCGACAAAAAACCGGTGCGAGTTTTTCCCAATGCCTGCTGTGTTTGCAAAGCCTCGGGGGTTACTTCCTCGGGTTTGGCTTTGTTTTTTGAGAACCAATTAAACATGGACATGGGCTTTAGTGATGTGAAGGTAAAAAAAAAGCCCCATGAAGGGGCTGTAATATCTTAGAAATAACGAATTATTTTGAGAAGAATGCCTTTACCTTATCGGCAGGTAAAATTTCTTCTTTGAAAGAATACGCACCACTTTTGGGTGATTTAACGACTTTAATTGCTTTCACGTACTCGCTACCGACATCTGCTCTTTTAAGCGTTGCTACTACCTTCTTTGCCATTATTTGATCTCCTTATGCATTGTAACTTTACGCATGTATGGGTTGTATTTCTTCAACTCAATACGCTCAGCTGTGTTTTTCTTATTTTTGGTGGTGATGTAACGGCTCATGCCAGCTACTCCCGATCCTTTTTGCTCTGTGCATTCAAGAATCACTTGAACGCGACTTCCTTTTTTTGCCATGATTAGATCTTTCCTTTCTTAAATAAATTGTTAATGCAAGAAGAAATTCCTTTCTTATCGATGGTTTTGATGGTAGACGCAGCTACTTTCAAAGTAATCCACTCCCCAGTTTCAGGGATATAGAACTTCTTGGTCTGAAGGTTTGGGTAAAAACGACGCTTCGTTTTCTTGTTAGAATGCGAAACATTGTTGCCCTTCAAGGCCTTTTTTCCGGTTAAATCACAAACGCGAGACATAATTTTTGGGGTTGCAAAGATAAGAAAAATGTTTAAATATTCAAAGTGTTGTCATCTTTTATTTGAGAATTATCAGTGCCTTTGGTTCTTAACATCACTTGCCAAGCCACAATTACGATCAGAACACCGGCTTGACGTTCCAAAAGGCTCTCAAACATCATTGCCGCAACCAGTGCCGCCCAAATCTGTTGATTACTACCCAAGGTATTTCCACCCACGACCGCCAATCCTAGAAACACGAAAATAAAAAACAAAGTAGCACAAACCCAACCCGACTGCAATGCCATTTCCAACCATTGATTATGGATCCCAATCCTATGTCGTTCCGCCAAAGGAACATCCAAGCGAGAATATTCCTTCTGCAAACGTTCGTCTGTCCAAGCCCCGGCGCCCACAACAGCAGAATTCGATTCTGACCCGAGCACACTAACGGCCGATTTCCATGCAATCCAACGCTGCCCAAAGCTCTTGTGCGTTACATCACCCCCACTCCAGGTTGTTTTAAAATCAACCCATGTATTTGTAATGCGATTTCGTGCACTCGGCAACGCCAAAAGCCCAACGAGCAACAGGGGCAATAATAGTAGAGCTCTACGGTGGAATGATGGCTTATTGTAAATCCATTTACCCATCATCAGTGACCCACCGATATAAAGCAATATCAATCCAGTTCTAGAACCCAAAACATGCATACAGATCACAAGCACCAATCCTGCAGCCATGGCTAAATAATTTTCACGTAAATTCTTTTGAATCAATCCTCTCATGATCAATAAAATCATCAACCCCATCATCGTAGCAAATTCTATGTGATATACGCCTGAATACAATGGAATAGGTTTGCTTTCTAGTACCATTTGATCATAAAAATTGCGATGCTGGAAATAATGAATCACACTACTTACGCCCACCCAAATCAAAGGCAGCACCCCCAAAAACCATCCCCCACCAAATATCGTCCGTAACCGCCGCCCCCAACCATAAGCCATTGCAACCAATAACAAAGGAAGTTTAATCAAAACCTTGTTTGATGCCATCTGGCCTATCACATTTTCCTTCTCCAAAAAACTTCCCGCAACATCTAATGGCACCCCCGCAGAACCTCCAACACCCACCATCCATGGCCAATAACCGCTCAACAAAATCACACCAATATTCCAACCACAACAAATCGCAACACCCCACCAAAACCATCGAAATGAGCCGGTCTCCTCTACCTTATCTCCCCATACCCAGAGCTGAAACACGTAAGCAATTAAACCCATCGAAGCCAATGCGGGCGAAAAATGAATACATCCCAATGACACCCATAAGAGCACATCAGTCCTCAACCAAAATTTTACATCCAACGCCTTAATGGGCCACATAACGAATCTGTAATGTAGCGTTCTGCTGTGCAATACCCAAACGATTGGCCACAGACTGACTAATCGCAATTTGCGTATTACCCTTCTCCGGCAAAGACCCAATTACCGTGCAATACACCATTTTTTTGTTGGATGTATTTACCACCGCAATCACCTCGCCTTTGCGATGATTGTTCATCATCACCCAAGAACGATCCGGCTGAATCCCTTCATATCCAATTTGAGCCGTTACCATTTTTTCATATTCCCTCATCGCCGATTTTACTTTAACCGCTTGCACTTGCTCTGGCATTCCTCCCTGATTGTCCACAGCAACCAAAGTTTTGTCGGCTGGAACCGCGGTAACCCCTGTCACTCTTTGCGTATTTGGCAATTCCGCTTCCCTAACAATTACTGGTGTAATCGCAGTTTTTACAACTGTCATTGAATCCATCTTTGCCGGCTCAAGTGCCGCAAGCGATTTTTCCGTTCTGGGAATCCATAACTTCTGATTGATCGAAAGTTGCTCTGATGTCAAAAGATTGATCCTCTTGATATCCGCCACCGATACCCCGTATTTCTTTGAAATACTAAACAAACTCTGTCCTTTCTGCACCACGTGGTCGAACGTATTTTCTGGAGCCATTTGCACATCCATCATAGCCACTGGCTTTTTCAACAACAACGAATCAACACCCACCGTAACAGGCCTCACTTCCGTTGCCGGTTTAACTTCTGTTGCTGTCTTTATTGTTGATCCAGGAAGTTTTTCACTCTCAACTTCTACCATAGCCCCAGAGGTTTCCTCTACAGGATTTAAGCGAGGCGCTGCAATGGGATCAGATTTGACCGGCTTTTTTGTCTTCTGCTTCACCTTCACGCGCATACCCGGCTTCAACATCCCAATATCCGGATTCAACGCCTTCAATTCCTCAATGCTGCAATGGTATTTCTTGCCGATGGCATATAGGGTTTCCCCCTTTTTTACTTTGTGCTCAATTTCGATCACCATCTCCGATGAATTGGCCTGACCTAGCGATGGATTGCTGTAAATCAAACCAATTAACGCTATCGTAATAACTTTCACTGCAAACTTTTTCCAATGGATCATACATACAATAATAATACAAGGAAGATCGGGAATTAGAAACGACTATACACAACTCGGAGGTTGTTTAATAAATCAAACACTCAACCAATCCGAAGGCAAGGGTTGCTGCTCTCCTTTTTCTAAGAAAACGATGCGATGTGCAATGGCCCTAGCCACTTCTAAGTTGTGTGTAATAAAAATATAAGCCAACCCACGATCCCGCTGTAACCCTAACAACAAATCCAATACTTGCTTCTGAACCAACGGATCTAAAGCAGCCACAGCCTCGTCTAAAATCAACACTTTTGGGTCCGATGCCAATGCCCTAGCGATACATAAACGCTGACGTTGTCCACCGCTCATCTCGTGGGGATAAGCCTCTGCCAAACGCAGATCAAATCCTACCTCGCGCAACAGCGCCATGGCTTTTTCTCTGCATCCTGACTTTGTTTCATGCATAAAAGTGTTATTCTCTTTCGTATAGTCCACATTTTTTTTGCCTTTATTGATCCATTCAACCACCTCCGACACCGCATCGATGGACTTATCGTTGGGATTCAAAGAAGAATAGGGATCCTGAAACACCATTTGAATTCCCGTGGGCGGACGACGGTTCAAAGATTTCGAATTGAGCTCAATCGAACCCTCCGTGGGCAATTCCAAAGCCACCAACAATTTAGCCAATGTGCTTTTTCCAGAACCCGACAAACCCACAATGGCCAACGTTTCCCCTCGATGTAAAATGTCGGTAAACCCTCGCAACGCCTTAACTTCCCATCCCTTTTGTTGATACGTTTTCCCCAAGTCGCGAATTTCCAACACCGGCAAAAATTCAACCAAAGGCTTCACCCAAACACCACTCGGCATCGCCTCAATCAATTCTTTTACATACAGGTGAGCCTGTTCTCCAAATACTGTAAGTGAATCGCCCTGAGCCAAACAAACGCCTTTCTTAAGCACCGTTACCCCTTCAGCATATTGCTTTACTAAGTCCAATTCATGACTCACCCATAGCAATGAACTGCCCTGATCCTTGCAAATCCGCTCCAAATCGCGCATCACCTGCTGCCTAGCAACACTATCTAACGCCGTTGTGGGTTCGTCTGCCAAAATCAATGGTGGTTCATGCACACATGCCATGGCTATCATAACTCTCTGACGTTGTCCGCCACTCAATTGGTGGGGATAAGCACTCAGAATCCGATCCAAAATATCACCCAAGCCCAACTGCATTAACTTCCGCTCCACTTTCCCCTTGGCCAGTTCAATGTCTTTTTCATGAATTAGCGCCGACTCCATCAATTGCTTTCCGCAACGCATCTGTGGATTCAAAGCTGTCATTGGCTCCTGAAATATCATTCCAATTTCTTTGCCGCGGATACCTCGCCAAGCCGTCTCAGATAAACCCATCAACTCGATTCCGTTCAATTGTATGGAACCACTTACACTCAGCGCGGGTGACAGCAAACCCATAACCCCAAACAGCGTTAACGACTTACCACTGCCACTCTCCCCAATAATTCCATGAATTTCACCGGGATTAACGTCCAACGAATCCAAGGATAACAAGGAATTCCCATTGATAGAAATCTGTAAATTTCGAATACTCAATAAGGGTCCGTTCACTGTCATCCAAGCAAAGGTAATCACCATTGCTTTCAATTTACAAAAGTGAATATCTATAAAAAAGGAAAGCGGGCCGCATGCGGCCCGCTTTCAATATCTATTTCGGCGAAAAAATTTACGCTACAGCGCCCCTTTAATCAACCGACAGCTTAATAGGAATTTCCCTCCATGATTTCAAGAAAGTACCATTGTTTTGGCCAGGCACCCAACGAGGTGACTTTTTCAAAACACGAATGGCCTCAGTGGTGAATTCTGGACAACTCTTTGTTTCTTCAATGGCCTGAACACGGGAAATTCTACCGGCTTCATCCACCACAAAACGGAGCATTACAGAACCATTGATTCCTTCGTCCTGACAGCGTTGAGGATAAATAAACTCAGCTTGAACGTAGTCTCTAAATGCGACTTCACCACCAGGGAAATTGGCTTTAATCTGAACGTTTGTTGCGATTTTGTTACCATCTCCAGTTGGACCTCCCGATTCGTTAAAGTCTGGTGCTTCAAATTCATCGAGACCTTCCTTCGTATCCTTACCGGTAGTTTTAATCTCATCTGGGGGAATAATTACATCATCAGAGGTAGCATCTGGATTGATTTTGGGAACAACATATTGCTGTGTAGCAACTTGAGGCTCTGGCTCTTCAATCTTTGGCTTCTCCGGCTCTTTCTCTTCCTCCTCTGGCGCCTTTACATCGTCTATATTGGTTACCTTCAATACCGTCCTGTGTTCAACCTCCTTTGGAAAGAAAAAATCATAAATGATGGGCGCTGCAGAAAACAAGCCCGTAATCGATAAAGCAATGATTGTTGCCATCGTTTGGTTCTTGTTAAAACTCTTACGAATCTCATACGCACCGTACTCCTTAAATCGATCGGCAAAGACCATTTCATTGCGCGCTGGCGATTGCACTTGGTCCCATTTGTTAATCAAACTTTCAGACATAGCGATTAGGATTTAGTTTTTAGATCAATAAGCTTCTTTTCAAGCGGAGCCATTCCCTCGTCCACAGCAAAATATTTGGCGATCTGGCAAATCATAAATTCGTCCATCACGTCAATCACATTGCGATACGATGCCTTGTCGTCGTTTTTCAACAACACCACCAACTTCGAATCTCTTTGTGCTTGTTTTACTTTGGCATCGATGGCATTGCGCTTGGCAGTATCTTTATCATCGATCTTGTTCAATTGTTTTTCAAAATCACGCAACTGGGTTAACAATGTTAAATTGTTCTCAACCAATATTTTGCGCAATCCATTTTTGGTGTAATCGGTTTCTTCTAAAACAGCTTTATCGTTCAAAGCTCCGCGATACCAATACACTTTATCATTCCCGGTTAAAAGTATGGTGATACCATCCTTTACCTCGGGTTGCTTCATATTTTTTAAATCCTTTTCATCCAGTTTCTCTGGAAATATCATTCTCAACACCTTGGGCTGAGAGAACGTTGAGGTAAGTACGAAGAAGGTTAACAACAAAAACGCCAAATCCACCAAGGGTGTCATATCCACCCGGGTACTCTGTTTTTTGGCTCTTTTTTTGCCGCCGCCGCCGCCGCCACCATTCGATTGTATTTCTGCCATGGTTCTACTCTCCTATTTAGTCTTTCGGTTTTGCTTCCAAACCGGTGATCATCTGAAAATTCTTTACTTTGGCTTCCCTAAATACTTGAATAACGTTTTTCAAGACGTTGTATTTTGTGTTACCGTCGGCTTTTACTGCAAACTGAATATAATTTTCCTTATCAAAAGGCAATCCACGCTTTGTGGCTTCAGCTTCGCGATATTTGAAATCGTCGTGTGCTCTCAAACGGGAATTGTAAGCCCAATGATACAGCTGACTCTTTTTGATATTTAACGTATCGTACGGAACGCCAGATTGCTGCACTTTGATGCGCGCATTGACTTCCAGTTCCAGATACGCAGGGATGGCTTCCATCTTTAGTCCAATTGGACCAGCACCAGCAAATTTCTTTACTTCCTCAGCACTCATTTGCACCTTAAAATCGCGCATCATATCCTTCAATACCAATTCTTTTACTGCAGGATTGGTAAGATCAATGAATACCCTTCCATCAGCATCTACGGTCACCAAAAACACCTGTTTGGGTATTTGCATTTCGGTAGTAGAGGAGGGAGGATCTACGAATACGGGCTCTGGAGCGCGGAAACTTGAGGTCAACATAAAGAACGTCACCAGAAGGAATGCCAAATCCACCATTGGCGTCATATCCAATGAAGGGGTGGAACGGGGCATACTTACTTTAGGCATGTTCGTAAAATGGTTACGTTAATCCGGGTTTAAACCAAAAGGTAAATAACCGAATTAACCGTGGTTGGCCTGGAAGTTAGAAATAATAGAATAACCCGCTTCGTCCATGCTGTGTGTCATGCTATCAATGCGGTTAGAGAAATAGTTATAACTGATGATCGACAAAGTTGATCCAATGATACCAAAAGCTGTGTTTACCAAAGCCTCAGAGATTCCTGTTGCCAAGGCAGCAGTATCAGGAGCACCAGAGTTAGCCAACGCCGCAAATGCACGAATCATACCAAATACTGTTCCAATCAAACCGATCAAAGTACCAATGGATGCGCAAGTAGAAATGATTACCAAATTCTTAGAAAGCATTGGCAATTCCAAGCTAGTGGCCTCTTCCAATTCTTTTTCGATAGCAGCTTTCTTTTCGTCGCGATGCAAATCTGTTTTCGCAGCAACCACTTGGTACCGAGTTAAACCAGAACGAACCACGTTGGCCAATGAACCACGCTGTTGATCACAGGCAGCAATTGCACCGTCTAAATTGTTTTGCGACAACATTCCACGCATTTTGAGAACAAATTCAGTGGCATTTCCAAGACCTGAAGCGGCAGACAATGTGATAAAACGCTCGATAGTAACCAAAATTACAGTAATATTTACTGCAATCAACAAGGGTACGATGGCAATACCACCGCGATAGATGATTCCCAAAAGTCCCAATGGGTGTCCTTTGGCAACGTCTCCATCTTCAAAGTTGGCAGGATTTCCTAATAAGAAAATGTAAATTGAATACCCAGCGGCAATTGCAAACAAAATGGCAAGGCTAGAGAAATAAGCCATCCAAGCGTTGTTTCCCGATTTGTTGTTGTTATTTGTCATAATAATTTTACGTTTCTATTTTTATAAGGTGCAATAATACGGCCTCCCACTTTTAAAAGCAAGTAAAGAAAATGTTAAATCAGTTAACATTTTAGGAAGAAAACACAGGTTTTTTTGGGTGCTCAAAGTTTGGTTAATTTGGCGCGGTAATTTTCGGCAAATTGAACGCCTGAAAAAATTGCGGCGTTGAGAGAAGGGTTTGCGATTTCTCGCCCAGCCAAAAATTGATTTTGTTGAATGGCAATATCATGCACATGGCTCGGCAAATTATAGGAATACGGTGTATTCATAGGCAAAGCAGATTTCACCTCAAATGCGTGTAAAAATTGGGCGTTGATGGGCCGCTGCAACAAGTTCTCAACTTCTGTCAAAATTTCATTGGTGGCCACATGGGCATCCACATTGCCGGAGAATGAGGGCTTTAATGAAACCGCCAACAAATGCTTACCCTTGGGGGCATAGTTGGGCTGAATCATTGAGGGCACCGCGATGAGATTTACGCGTCCCATTCGGCTTGCATTGAGCGCCAAGAACTTACCCAAACCGGCATCGTGTTCCAGCGAATAATACAAGGTTGTGGTTGCGCGATATGGAATTGATTCCTGGTGAAAATCCCCGACTTTAGACATGAGAAAAATCTGATTGGGATTGAGTTTTTCGGCGATTCTATTGGGGAGCGTTTGCACACCATTGGGTAAAAGCAAGGCCTCTCCTTTTGCAAGGGCCCAAAAAATAAAGTTGAACAGCGTATATGGGGTTTGAAGTGCTTCTTCGAAAAATATTCCGGTAAAAAACGGTCGGAAAAACGACTCGATGATGGTTTCTGAAAAGCCCAAAGACAGCAAGTATTCGTGGGTTGTTTGGACGGGAGCTGGAGCTGGGAAAAAATCGCTGGGATTTTGGCCTAGCAATTTTTTTCGAAGTGAGATGATTTTAAAGACATCTTTTAGTTTAATATCGGGATGTATCAGCGCTCCGATTCCTTTAATTCCGTGTTTTACAGGGTCTGCGATGAGGATTTTTCCCGTGGCTGTGAGCAGCCACGCGCCCGAGCC
Source organism: Flavobacteriales bacterium (assembly GCA_002737625.1). Lineage (GTDB taxonomy): Bacteria > Bacteroidota > Bacteroidia > NS11-12g > UBA955 > UBA955. The sequence goes on from NSIB01000001.1 coordinate 55,577, forward strand.
GAAGGCGAGGGCGCCCTCTAAAAATCCCCCCTGTTTATATTCAGCCAAGGCTGGATATGCACTTTGAATGACTTGAAATCCATGATCCAATGAAAACCCTTCGAGCTGAGTGGTTTGTAATTTCCCACCCCACAATGCGCTTCTTTCATGCAGTTCATAAGGAATTCCAAACTGTTGGAGTTTGTATGCAGCAGACAACCCAGACATACCCCCACCAACAATGGTGACAGGCCTGTTCTTCGATGTCATTGATTAATTTCCAATGGGTTCACCTTCTGGCGCACGTCTACGTGGTCTATCCCCACCCTCACGATTGTCTACCCCTTCCGCGGGTCCCTTCTTCTTTTTCCGCATTGAGCGCGCTTTTGCAATCATTTCCTTCTTCACTTCTCGTTCAATCCGCGGCAACTGAACCGCACGCTTCATCCCAATCACTGGCTTTAATTTGATGGTATAGGTTTCGAGCAATTGAACTTCCAATTTACGCAAAGCTACCGCATCCTTGAAATACTGTTCTGCTTCGGTTTCGGAAAATTCGGAAGGACGTTTATCTTTCCATTTGTCTCGAAACACACGTTTTGTATCGCGCAATTTCAATTGATATTCATCGTAAATAGGAAAAAACTTCACTTTCTCCGCTTCGCTTAATGTGAGCTGTTCCACAAATAAAGTCTCACGAAACTTCCTTAGCTCCTCTACTTTGGATGCCTTAAGGCTATCCTTTTTGGCTTCATTTTGCGCAGTTGCTTTTGCGGCAAACAACATCAACAAGCAAAGGGCAATATATTTCATGTGTTTCATAACGATTCAAAATCTAATTCTTCAAACATTTCATCTTCCATATCAAAGGTTGTTAATCCATTGTCCTCCAGATCTTGTAAAGCCCGTTTGGTACGTGGAGGCATTTCTTTGGCATCAATGATTGTATAAACATTGGGCTCTTTGTAATTTGGCATTTCACCATTAATTAGTGGCTCCACCAATTGCAATCCATCGGGAATTGTATCTTTAAACAAAACTGGCTCATCCAATGGCGATTCAATGAGTGTTGGCTCATCTTGCTGCAATTCAGTTGCCATCGCTTCTTCGGTTTTGGGTGGTTGAATGGCATTCCAAATAAAATAGGCTGCTACAATGGCCGCGAAAGACGCCGCTATACCCAACCAACCTGGTGTAGCCGATTCCTTTTGTCGTCCTGCAATGGGTGCAAAAGCGGTTGGTGGCGCTTCCAAATTTATTACTTGCTCCTCCTGCGCTAAAACCTCCTCTATAACAGGAGCCTTCGTGGCGTTAATTGGTGCGATATAAGATTCCAATTCATCCAATCCCACTGATTCTGGGACTTCATGAATAATAATTGACTCCGTTGATTCTAAATTCTGTTCGATGATCGGCTCTACAACTGCTTCCTCCAAGGTTTCTAGCATCTCTGCTTCAACCAAAATCTCTTCCGCCGTAACTTCCTCAATTGCAAATCCCGTTACTTCAAACGTTTCCAAGGTTTCGATTTCTGCAGATTCCACTTCAATGGATTCGAGCTCCACAGATTCCACCACCATTGGTTCTGATATCGAAGTTTCTGACTCTGCAGATTCTAGTGCCATTGTTTCATCTAAAGGATTTAACAAATCGCCATATGTTACTTTGGTAATATTTAATGACTCAACCAAACCAGATGTTTCTTCAGAAATGGCAGAAAAATTCACCCATTCAGGATTTTCATTGGTTGTAAATGTTAACGGAGCAATTTCTACTTTTCCAACGGCATCCAATTCTTTATATACACCAACCGATTTTGATGTTAATGGGTCTTGTTTTCTTGCCCGTTTTTGAATGCCCGAAGTATCTACCTTCATCACCACCGCTTCCGGCTTAATTACTTCAATATTGGGAACCGTTGCTTCAGGAGAATTTACATCAATACCCAATCTATGCAATAAACGGGATTCCGACTCTTTAAAATAGGTATCCGGCGCGATGTAGGCGGGTCCAATTTTTTCGTTTTCTAAGTCCATAATTTCGTTTGTGCTGTTGATTAGATGTATAAAATCCGATTTGGTTTAACGCAATACGCTTAAATAAATTTCCAATTTTTTCACCGCATGGTGATATGAAGCTTTCAATGCCCCCTCCGATGTAGATGTCAAAACTGAGATTTCTTCGTATGTTAAGTCTTCGAAGTACCTCAATGTAAAAACCAATTTCTGTTTGAATGGCAAATAACACAAGGCCTTTTGTAACTTTAAAGCAATTTCATCGCCAGACAAATACAAATCTTCACTCATCATGTCCGCCATCTCCGGCTGCGCTTCATCAAAATCAATGGTGGGTTTTCTTTTCCGAATCAAATTAATGGATTCATTGGTAGCTATGCGATATACCCATGTTCGTAAACGACTTTCCCCCTTAAATTGATGGAGATTTTGCCATACTTTTATAAAGGTATTCTGGGCAGCATCATCGGCATCATCATGACTTAACAATAAATTTCTACAGTGATAGTAGATTTGCTGTTGGTACCGACTTAGAATTTCAATAAATAAAAGGGCAGACACACCCGCACTTACCAATTCTACCGAAAGTTCGTCTTCTGATAAATTCTGTAAACGTTTGGGCTCACTCATATTTTTTGCAATTGCTGTATCTACACTCATTGATGATTTCTTAAAATTATCCCACAATGATTTCCAATGTGCGAAGTAGATAAAATTCAATGACAAGACATAGACATTTATCAAAAAGTTTAACACAAGTTATTCCACTTTGGTAAAATTCCGATTTGGTAGGAAAATTTGAAGAAATTCATTGTAACAAAAGAAAAAAATCGTACTTTTGCAGCCCATTTAGGATTAAAACCCATGAATTCAATCGTCAATAGTATCGCATCTGAATATTTGAGAACAGACTTACCCGCTTTCAAGGCTGGTGATCGTATTACTGTTTACTATAAAATCAAAGAAGGCGCCAAAGAGCGTATTCAGTTGTTCCAAGGTGATGTTCTCCAACGTCGCAATGCAGGAATTGATGAAACCTTTACTGTCCGCAAAATATCTAACGGCATTGGTGTAGAACGTATCTTTCCAACGCATTCCCCTTTCATCGACAAAATCGAGGTAAACAGAAAAGGCCGTGTACGTCGTGCACGTATTTTCTATCTGCGCACCCAAATCGGAAAAGCGGCTCGTATCAAAGAGCTTCGCACTCGATAAGATTATATTTTCTTGTTTTCAAAAAAGCCCAACTTGTTGGGCTTTTTTGATTTCCCTACTCCAACTATTGAATTACAATCACTCATCAAATCGAATCAACGCAGTGATTCCCAAACCATTGTGATACACCCCGGTTGGATAAAACGGATTATTTATCATCGTATGAGACAATGTCGTTATTGCACTATAATCCCAACTCAATCGTAAATCCATTTTTTTGGAAACTCGAGAACCCACAGCAAATTGCACAATGAGACCATTTTTTGCAAAATCATTCGCAATTCCCGGATTATATCCTTCACTCTCAACAATTTTCAACAATCGCGTAAATCTCACCCCCCCCAATAAATCAAGATTACCGAATCTTCCAACACTCACATTTCTAACAACAGCCACCTGCAACTCCAGTTGTTGTGCCTTGATGTGAAAAGCATTCACCATCGTTTCTGGGTTAAATGCGCGCCTACTTCCCCGCTCCACCAAACAAAATTGCATTTCAATTGCATCCAATTTTTGTCGTTCCGCCATTCTATAACCCGTCGCCATACCCACCTGATAACCAAATTTATTGTATCCACTCGCTTGATCCCCATCAATTTGAGAAGCCAATACACCTATCATAGGTCGGCCATAAAAGCTGTGATATTTTTGAATCGTAACCTGCCCGTGCAATGAGATTGCACCAAAAAACAATAAAGTACCTATCAATCGAATCCCTGCTTTGCTTATCATGTTGTAATTTGCAGCAATTTATTGTAAAAGCACGTGGGTAACAAGCCAAAACACATATTGATCGTAGGATCCGGCTTGGCTGGAAGCACATTGGCATTGGAATTAATCCGTCGCAGAAATAAAGTACAAGTGATTGATAACTTAGCACCCAACAGCAGTTCACGCGTGGCTGCCGGAATTATCAATCCTGTAGTACCGAGAGGTGTTAAAAGAACTTGGCAATACCAAGAAATTTTCCCTATTGTTTTCGATTACTATCGGAAATTGGAATCCCAATTGCAATCCGAATTTATATATGAATTTCCCATGTTACAAATTCATACCAACGAGAATGAAAGAAATGAATGGCGGAAGCGCGGCGAGGTTCCTGAAATGGTGGAACTACTGAATCCTGATGGGGACGATACAATTGTGAATCATTGTGGGCGTTTGGACGTTTTGAAATTCTTAAATGCCACTCAAACAGCACTCGAGAAAAACAATCAATTCATATCCGAACAATTTGCATATACCGATTTGATTTTTCAAGACAAAGGCATGGTTGAATATCACGGAAAGCAATTTAACGAAGTTGTTTTTTGCGAAGGCATCGGAATTAATCAAAATCCCTGGTTTAATCATCTATTTTTCGACCCTACCGGTGGTGATATACTAACCGTTAGAATACCAGATTTATCGAATAAAAAAATTATCAAACAAAAACAATGGATTGTGCCTACCAAAGAAAAAGACGTCTTTTTACTGGGGAGCACTTTTCACAAACAATCCACTTCAGAGGTGACGAATCCCTCAGATGCCGAATTTTTACTTGAAAGAGCCAGATTAATCACCGGAAAAGAAATCACCTTGATAAAACATCAACGATCCATTAGACCTACGGTACAACACAGAAGACCGTATTTAGGCCGGCATCACATCTTTAAAAATTTATGCGTCTATAATGGGCTTGGCTCAAAAGGCAGTGCACTCTGCAGCTGGCTGTCTCCAATGATGGCTGATTTTATCACTTACAATACTCCAATGAATGATGATGTAGATATTTCACTGGGTCATTGAGGAAAATGTGAGGATCTCAATACCCATAATGCCCAAAAAAAATTGGAAGAATCTAAACCTGGAATTACTCGTTTAGTTTTTCTCAATAAACTCTATGAAACTTGAAGGATCACCAAATACCCTACAATTTTCAGGTATTTTCAAATCCCTACGTTTCACTATTTGAGAACCCGTGATTAATATCTGTGTATTAGGCCAACTTCTCGATAGGGTATTCAAATACACTTGAACTGGAATGGCAGAATTGGCATTGGTCAAAGCGCAAAAGAGAAAATCTGGATTGAAAAGTTTGAAAATTTTATTTAAATCATCCAGCGGTACGGACGTACCCAAATAAATTACTTTTTTACCATTTGATCGCAACAAGTAGGAGGCAAAGAGTAAACTCAATTCATGGTTTTCACCATTGGGCAAAAACAACAAATATTTTTTTGCATCAACATTGGGGGTAACATTAAGTTGGTCAATTACTACAAACATTCGTTGTTTGATTAAATTGGTAATAAAATGTTCATGAGCAACATGAATGCTACCACTTAACCACAAGACACCCAGATGTTGTAAAAAAGGGAAAATAATATTAGTTGTGGTTTGCTCTATTCCCAATTGTAAAATATTAATTGACAATGTTTTATTAAATTCTCTTTCGTCAAAGTCAAACATCGCTGCTGTTAACATTGCTATTTGTGATTGATGGCCCGAGTTGTTTTCAGAAATGCTCAAGGTTTTTCGTTGAACCTCGTCCTTGTCCATCTGAGCAATCCGACTAATTTTAATACCATTGGCGTTAAGAATTGCTATATTCATCATGTATTTGAGGTCGGCTTCCTCATAATACCGAATATTGGTTTCCGTCCGTTTTGGTACCAACACACCATATCGCTGCTCCCAAATTCTCAGAGTGTAGGCCTTTATCCCCGTAATATTCTCGATATCTTTGATAAAATACTTATCCCGATAATCTTTTTTTGACTTTTTCGAATAACGTTTGTTATCTACCAATATATTTTCTACCGAATTCGACATAATTATGAAAATTATAATCACAGGTGCTTCAGGACTCATCGGAAAACAACTCTGCAAACAATTGAAACAGAATGGTTTTGACGTAGAATTCTTGAAACGACTTTTTAATAACAATGCAGTGGACGAAAAGGATTGGTCATCGAGGAAAAATATTTTCTGGTCGAATCCTGAGATACTAGAAAAAGCACACGCAGTCATTCATTTGGCAGGGGCAAACGTGGGCAGCCCATGGACCAAAAAATACAAAAACGAAATTCTGAACAGTAGGAAATTGGGGACCGAAGCGCTAATGAAGGCCTGTGCGGATTGCCAAACACCACCCAAGCATATTATTTCAGCCAGTGGTATTGGCATTTACCCTGAAAACACCCATCAATTATTAAATGAAACCAGTGAATCTGGACAAGGGTTTTTAGCGGAGGTTTGTAAAACTTGGGAACAAGGAATATTTGAGCATAAAATTCCGGGTGCAGTTGCGAGTTGCCTCCGGACAGGCATTGTCATTTCAAACAATAGTAAAGTATTCAGCGTATCACAACTTCAATTTCAAATATTCGGAATGGTTGGCAGTGTGGG
>NSIB01000010.1 GCA_002737625.1 Flavobacteriales bacterium
AAATGATTGTTTGATCCGGCTTCCCAAAGTATTTATAATTTTGGGTGGCTTGTTATTCCTTACTCTGTATCTTTCAAAGAACTTTATAAACTCAAGTCCGTAGACTCGTTTATTGCTTTTTTTTCCTTATTCCTTCCGAAACGGGGTGCAAATCTAACACTTGTTTTTGATTAAAACAAACTTAATTTTTGAAAAATTAAGCACGATCATCTCAACAACTGTTTTGATTTCGGCACTTCGTAACTTTTAGAACGGGGTCGCAAAGATAGTGATGTTTTTACTTTTTAAACAAATAACTTTTTAATAATTTGCTATCTGCCCAAGTCGTTGGACGTCTCTATCAGAACGGGATGCAAAATTACCATCTTTTTTGACATATTCAAATACTGTCTCTAAAATAATCTAGAGGTTTTCACCAACCCCTAGTCATTCAATCAATTAACCCTGAAAAAAATTATCGCCAAAGTAAAGAACCATCTCCGTAGCTTAGAAAACGGTAGCTTTCACGGTGTGCATGCTCGTAAATACCCCGCCACTTTCCTCCCAAAAATGCATCAACCAACATCAATAATGTCGATTTGGGTTGGTGAAAGTTAGTAATTAAGCCATCGCAGATGCGAAAATTGAACCCAGCAACAATAAAAATCTTCGTCTCACCACCCAAAATACCAACGCTCCGCTCACAAAAATCCAGAATTGCCAATAAAGATTCTTTCAAATCCACCTCCCTATTCAGTAATCGAACCGATAAATCACAATATGCATCCTCCGTCTCTACCTTCCCCATCCACTGATTTCCTAAAATTCTCACACCTATATAATATAAACTCTCCAAAACCCGCATCGATGTCGTACCAATAGCCACTACCCTACCCCCACGTTTCGATGGAAATTCACTTTCCATACCTACGTGACGAACTGATTCGCCTGGATACAACCTAAGTAATAACTGCGCTATCAAATCCTGATTGATTTCAAAACGCTCCGAATGCATATCGTGATGATGTGAAAACTCGCCTGTCATCGGTTTAAATGTCCCCGCACCCACATGCAAGGTCAACTTGGCCAACCCAATTCCCTTTCCTAAGATCCGCTGCTCCAATTCCTCCGTGAAGTGTAACGATGCCGTTGGTGCCGCTACCGCCCCTGTCTTTTCGGCAAAAATGGCCTGATACCTCTCTTTATCACCAACCTCTACACCGCGATCTATATATGGAGGCAATGGCACTTTCCCCAAATCCTCGATGGCCTCAGGCATACTGCTATACCCCTCAGGCAATTCAAACTGCACTTGATTTTCTTCCCTACTCAGCCACTTTATTGTCAACTTCTCCGAAACTACCGCCTCATCCCCCTCTCTAAACCGCTTGCGATTTCCAACCATCGCTTCCCATCTCAACCATTCCGCATCCAACGGCTTCAATAAAAATATCTCGATTTGATGCCCCCCCGATGTTAATGCATGCAACCGCGCAGGTATCACCTTGGTGTCGTTGGCAACCAACAATACATCCGCCCCCAATTCCTGATCCAATTCATGGAAACGACGATCCTTGATTTCACTACCAGTCCAAACCAATAACTTACTCGCATCTCTCGGCTCGATGGCATATTGTGCAATTTGATCTGATGTTAAACTACAGTCGTAATCGCTGACAGCCAAATGAGGCACTCCATTGTCAAAGCCGTCCTCGATCATCCCAAATACTCCATTAATGATTGAAATGCCCGACCTCGATGACTCATCGCATTTTTTTCCGCCGCCGACATTTCCGCAAAAGAACGAGTCTCGCCATCCGGACAAAATAAGGGATCATATCCAAATCCATCACGGCCTTGAATTTCTGTCAAAATCACTCCATTTACCCTGCCCTCTATATATGTAGGTTTATCATCAAATCCCACCAAACACAAAACCGTTATAAAAAAGGCGCGTCTGTCTGCTTTCCCTACCATCACTCGCAGCAATTTTTTATTGTTTTTATTATGATTACCCGCTTCTCCCGCATATCGAGAAGAATAAACACCGGGCTCCCCTTCCAGAGATTCCACACACAAACCGCTATCATCTGCCACACAAGGCAAACCAGTTAAAGCCCAAACGGCCTCGGCCTTGAGCAATGCATTTCCGCGAAATGTTGTTTCCGTTTCATCCACATCAATATCTACCCCCGCTTCTTTCAATGAAATCAAATGCAATTTACCCTGAACGATGGCCTGCGCTTCATCAATCTTATGTTGATTGTTGGTGGCAAAAACCAATGTCTGCAATTCAACTCCCATGCGATTACACTCTGGGTCTGGTGGTACGCTGCTCTATACGCTTCTCGTAATTCTTTCCCAAAACGATCCGCTGAACATAAATACCAGGAACATGAATATCATTCGGATTCAATTCTCCAGCCTCAACCAATTCTTCTACTTCCGCGATCGTAATTTTTCCCGCCATCGCCATCATTGGATTGAAGTTCCGTGCGGTATCTTTAAATATTAAATTTCCATGTTTATCGGCTTTCCATGCTTTCACGATAGCAAAGTCCGCATCAAAAGCATATTCCATGAGATACGTTTTATCGCCAAAAACGCGCAATTCCTTGCCCTCGGCAACCTCGGTTCCCACGCCTGCTGGTGTATAAAACGCTGGTATTCCCGCGCCTGCGGCGCGGCACCTTTCCGCCAATGTGCCCTGTGGGATCAATTCAACCTCCAACTCACCGCTCAATAACTGTCTCTCAAATTCCGCATTTTCACCCACATAAGAACTCACCATCTTCTTTACCTGCTTGCCCTGCAACATCAAACCAATCCCAAAATCATCCACCCCAGCATTGTTCGATATACAAGTTAACCCCTTCACACCCTTCTTCACCAACGCAGCAATTGAATTTTCTGGAATCCCGCACAACCCAAAGCCACCTAACATTAACACCGCTCCGTCTTCTATGTCTGCAATGGCCGCTTCAGCCGATGAAAATACTTTTCTCATAATGTTTCAAATTTACTGCACCTCAAGCTGAGCCGACAACCCTTTTTCGCACAACACAGTACAAACTGGTTCTAAATCATCGTAACCCCCGTTTTTAATCGCATATTTCCCGTTATTATGCACAAACCAAGCACACTGTTCAGCCTGCAAACGGTTATGATTGCAATATTTTATCAAATTCACAATCACCCAATCAAACGAGTTCACCTCATCATTATACAATACAATCTGCCAACCATTGTCTAGCAGGGTTTCTTCAACCGCCTCGGGATTTATCTTGGGAGATGAATTCGCCATTAACATAAACTCTTATTTCTTTTGTTTCATTACGATGCGAGTCTTGGCCTCTTCACCGGCAATCAATCGTTTAATATTCTTGCGATGCGTAACCAAAACCAAACCTGCCACCAAAAAACTAAAAATCAAAATACTCAGATGTGTCTCACCAAAAACGCGAATAAATAAAAATGGAATCGATAATCCCGCCAATAACGAGCCGATACTCACATATCCCGTAATGATGTTTGCCACCAAGAATACAGCCAATGCCAAACCTGCCACCGCAGGATTCAAAGCAATTAGCATCCCAAACAGTGTGGCAACACCCTTACCCCCCTTAAACTTCGCAAATACGGGTATCAAATGTCCGATTACCGCCATCGTACCAAACAACACCATCAATAATTTATGATCCCCCTCGGCCAAACCACCAATATCGGTATGACTCAATGCCAAATCCGAAAATCCATCCCTAGATAAAAAATCAACCACATCCGCCAACCTTACCGCTAAATACCCTTTGAGAATATCCAATACCAACACAATGCTACCTGGTCCCTTTCCCAATAAGCGAAACACATTGGTAGCCCCTGAATTCCCACTGCCATACTCTCTCACATCGATACCATAAAAACTCTTACCCACCCAGATTGCATTGGGGACTGAACCCAATACATATGCAATCAAAACAAAGGTTATTTCCAACATTACTATTTGCAATTATCTATATATGTAAAACCGCTAGCCTTTCTAACGCTCAACAATCCTTGATTATTTAATTTTACAAATATACCAAAAATAAAATTAAGGCTTCACAAGCTTAATTGCAGCCACTTCTGAGCCTGATTTAACCTGAACCCAATAAATTCCTGACAACAAACCCGTTACATCCAACGCCAATCCGCCACCGTTTAACGTTGCTGTTGGAACCGAATGTAAGCTACCTTTGATGTCGAATACCGTTGCGGATTCAATTTTTAACACGGACATGGGTTCGATCACAAATACCTCGGTTGCTGGATTTGGATGAGCTTTCAACCAATCTTGTTGGATTTGATTCACGTTTGATGCAGGTATTGGAGGCAAATCAAATGCCTCTTCCCCATCAGCACAGTTATTAGCACTGCCCTGAGCTGCGGAATAACCCAATCCCCTACGAGAAAAAGCATCCCAAATGATTTTCTTATTTGCATTGCCATAGCGAATACTATCGGCCGCCATTATCGCATCCCTTGCATCCACAAATCCGGGACCACATGGCTGTAATTTCATGGCATCAATCACCACTTGTACCGCACGATTGTTTCCTCCTGTACCGTTATATAAATCCTCATCAAAACCGTATTTATCTACATAGCCCCAGAACATATCCCAAAGCATAGCGCACCAAATCTCACCCGTATAATGGACTTCTGTTTGCACGCCCGAAGCTGCTTTTGCCAAATTTCCGTAGGTATGGGGATTCAACGACATGTTGGTTGAGTATGGATAGGTCCGAATACCATCGCCAGTTTGATCTTGGCCAAACAACCAATTCCCAACTCCGCGTGGCTTAGAACCCACATCACCCTTTTTTGCAGTAAATGCCAATCCCATAAAATCGCTCCATCCTTCGCCCATTTGCTCGGCATTGCTCAATCCATTGGAATTTGAAGGGCCGCAAGTTAAACGTGTAGAAATTCCATGGGTATATTCATGTCCCATTACGCCCAAATCCAAATCACTGTCGGTCTTTTTTGCATAAGCCGAACTATCATAAAACGTGATACTCAACGAAGAATCCGCCAAAAATGTTCTCAATTCATTGGCATTTGAAAAACGGACAAAAATCACTGGAATTGTTACTTTACTCGCCTGCGCAGTATTGTCTGTCGCCATTGTAATCACAGCATCCGCAGTAGATGTATCTAACAAAATTGCCGCGGTAGCGCCATTGGATTGTGCACGGTAAACTTTTTGAACAAACGTGCAACCGCCACGAACGATGGCTGCAAAATTCCCTTTTAACTCTGAACTGTTTGTTAAACCCGTGCAACATTTGTTTGTCACCGGCGATACATTATCCTTAACCAAAATCATTTTACCCGTGGTAGGAACGGCGGTGATTTTCTTACCCCAATTGCCATCGGTGATGCCTACGCCATATTTAACTCCTTTACCATTATTAACAACCAAGTTGGCTTTTGCGCCCACACCATCCCAGATATACATTTGCATGCGGGGGGCTGAGCCATCGGGAGGCGTTGACATATTGGCATTGTTTGTACCACTGCCATCCTGAGCATCTGCATTCACAGCATCGTTACCGGCACCCAAACCATCATAATTGTTCTTCTGAAAATTCCCGCTGGGCTCATCAAATCCATAATGCTGCGAAATATCATGCATGAAATTATTCACCACAAACAAATTTCCTATGGCAAAATCCTGATAGTTCAGTGGATTGGTCTCGGCTGGGTCATATGCCAAATTAAATGCGAGCGATGCCCCACCATCAGGAGATTTTCCTGGTGTGTTTTTTCCAGCTGCGTCTTCTGCCGCATAAACGTTATTTCCACGAGTGATTGTGTATTCCGCACCGGATTTGCCGTCCACATCATGCCATCCATAGGGCGATGCTTGGGCGTCTGCAGGACTGGTGAGCGTGGTTGGACTGCCATATAGCGGACTTTCAGTGGGAAAAGAAAATGATTTATACGTTGCACCGTCTCCACGGCGTTGCAAGGGTTTGCTACCTGATAACAACAAATTCTGAGAAACACTTTTTCCAATTAGCGGACGATTCGCTTCCATGGCAGACAATGAACCTTCATTGGAGCTATTTTTCTCCTCGGCCGACATGGCTGTTGGGGTACAATGAACTGTCCAACTATGTCGTTGCAAGATTTTACCAGATGCATCAATCCACAAATTGACCCAGTCTGAGGTTGCAGAATTATAAAATACAAAATACTGTGCAGCGATTAAATCTCCCTTTTCGTTAGGCCATGCCATCGCCTGAGTATAAAATTCACTCTCTTCGAATCGGGTTCCGATGGTCATGGGTTGCCATTTGATTCCGGTTGTTGGAAAAATCGAAGATTCATTGCTGCCGTCTGAAGTAACGAGGCGAGCCAAACCATTTTCTTGTTCGATGGCTTTTGCGCCTAAAACTTCCTTATTCAACGCGGTAAATGAACCCACCAAATGATCCGTAACATGCGCAACGGCACGGTTGGTAGAATACAATAAATCTCCATTTGGGTTGAAATGCAGTCCCATCACACCATTCATCACGGGAACACCTTGAATTGTTTGCAATACATAAGCATGCGTAACTCCGCTGCCATCACGATATAAATCCTGAATCTGAGCGGCGGCCATATCTTCCTTCACCAATCCCCATTTCCCCGCCGCCGCTAAATCCATGGCGGTTTGAAGAACTTTGGCTTTGGTTAAAGTAGAAACAGAATTTTGAGCATTCGCTTTAAAACTGATGGCAAAAATCCCCATCAATACAAATTGTTTAAACTGTCTGGTACGCATGAAATTGCAAGATATCAAATCACACCGAGAGTAGCAAAAATTATGCATAAAAAAAGGCCCGCTGCGCGGGCCTTTTTTTTCTTTCTAATAAAAAACTTAGCAATACTTAAACATACTGCCCGCGTATATCGCATTCTCTCCCAACTCTTCCTCTATACGCAACAACTGATTGTATTTCGCCATCCTATCCGAACGAGATGCACTACCCGTTTTGATCTGTCCGCTGTTCATCGCAACCGCCAAATCAGCAATCGTAGAATCTTCAGTTTCACCACTGCGATGACTAATCACGTTGCTATATGAATGACGTGTGGCCAACTGAATCGCATTCAATGTCTCCGTTAACGTTCCAATCTGATTCACCTTAATCAAAATACTATTGGCAATTCCCTCATTGATTCCGCGCTGCAAACGATCCACATTGGTCACAAACAAATCGTCGCCCACCAACTGAACCTTGCTTCCAACCGCATCTGTCAATTTTTTCCAACTCGACCAATCATCCTCCGCACATCCATCTTCGATAGAAACTATTGGATAACGCTTACACCAATCAGCCCAATAATCTACCATTTGATCACCCGTAAACACGCGACCATCTGACTTCTTAAAGGTATATAAACCGGTCTTCTCATCATAAAACTCACTCGTAGCAGCATCCATCGCGATGAAAATATCCTCACCCGGACGGTATCCTGCTTTTTCAATCGCCCTCAACACAATTTCGATCGCCTCTTCATTGCTTTGAATGTTTGGAGCAAATCCACCTTCGTCACCCACATTGGTACTATAACCCGCAGATTTTAACACAGATTTGAGATGATGAAACACCTCAACCCCCATGCGCAAACCATGCGAGAAACTATCCGCCTTTACAGGCATTACCATAAACTCCTGGAAATCAATTTTGTTGTCTGCGTGCGCACCGCCATTCAAGATGTTCATCATCGGAACTGGCAATACATTCGCATTCACACCACCTACATATTTGTACAACGGCATACCCAATTCATCGGCAGCAGCTCTTGCACAAGCCAATGAAACAGCAAGAATGGCGTTAGCACCCAAACTAGATTTGTTAGGTGTGCCATCCATATCAATCATCATGGCATCAATCTCATTTTGAGCGCAAACCTCCGTACCCTCCAACGCTTCAGAAATCTGACTGTTCACATTCTCAACCGCCTGCATCACACCTTTTCCTAGGTAAACATCCATTTCATTGTCGCGCAATTCTGCAGCCTCATGAATACCAGTACTTGCGCCTGATGGCACAGCAGCTCTTCCAAATCCACCATCTTCGGTGAATACTTCTGCTTCAATCGTTGGATTGCCTCTAGAATCCAAAATCTGTCTTGCTTGAATATGGGTTATTTCGCTCATGATTATTTTTTATGTTTTTGAACCATTTCTACAAATTGATCGAACAAATACAGTGAATCGTGCGGACCGGGCGATGCTTCAGGGTGATGCTGTACTGAAAATGCAGGAACATCCAATCTGGCAATTCCTTCAACCGTATCATCGTTTAAATTGATATGTGTTAATTGAACTGTTGATCTTAAATTTTCATCATACTCTACAGCAAATCCATGGTTCTGACTTGTAATTTCACTTCTACCGCTAACCAAATTCTTTACTGGATGATTCAAACCACGATGACCGTGATGCATTTTATACGTTTTCAACCCGCTAGCCAAACTCAACAACTGGTGCCCTAAACAGATTCCAAAAGTTGGCAAACCAGAATCCACAATAGATTTCACAGCTTTAATGGCATAATCCATCGAAGCTGGATCCCCAGGACCGTTGCTAATCATCAAACCATCCGGATTCCAAGCCATCACCTCATCGGCAGTCGCATTCCAAGGGAAAATCCCCAAATAACAACCCCGATCTATCAAGCAACGAGCGATATTTAATTTATTGCCATAATCAAGCAAAGCCACGCGCAATGGCTTATCTTCATCTCCCATTGTATGAAACGCTACAGTTGATACCTTAGAAGCCAACTCCAAACCATCCATAGACGGAACAGCATTGAGTTGTTCGAGCAATGATGCGATATCAAAATTTTCCGAAGAAATAATGGCATTCTTTGCACCCGTATCGCGAATATGACGCACCAACTGACGGGTGTCAATTTCTGAAATACCAACCAAGCCATTCGACATAAAATAGCTATCTAAACTATCAGAGCCATTTTTTCGAGAATAATTGTATGAGAATTTCTTACAAACCAAACCAGCGATTTTTATACCATCGCTTTCAATTTCTTTATCATGAACTCCATAGTTCCCAATGTGATCTGATGTCATAACAAGGATCTGACCAAAATAGGAAGGGTCCGTAAACACCTCCTGATAGCCTGTCATTCCTGTATTAAAACAAATTTCTCCGGTAGTTGTACCAATCTTGCCAATGGCTGTACCTTGAAAAACGGTACCATCTTGTAGCACTAAAAGTGCGGGGGTTAGTTGTGCATTCACTTCAAGGATTCAAATTTCGTACATTTAGAGCAAGCGCTCAAACATTGTGGGTAAATTGTGGTATACTGCCTATTCTTTTGGTGAATCCAAGTTCTCTTTAGGGAACCAAACCGACCAGAAAATACTCAAAGCAAGTATACCTATGATAATCAATAAATTATGAACTTCGTTAAATCCATACTGATGCGCCCATTTCTCTAGTAACATCTTTAGCCCTATGTAAACAAGAATCATCGACAGTCCGTATTTCAAACTATAGAATTGATCCATGCCTGCACCAAGTAAAAAGTAAAGCGACCTAAGACCCATCACAGCAAAAATATTAGAGAAAAATACCAAATAGGGATCCGTGGTCACACCAAATACAGCGGGAACGCTATCCACCGCAAAAACCACATCGGTTATATCTACAATAATCAGGACGAGAAATGGAATCGTGACGTATAATAACCCTTCATTCCTCACAAAAAATCGAGTTTCATCGGGGTTTTTATCCCAAATCCGAAACCACCTTCGGGTGAAGCGTATTACCGGATGATTTACCGTATCAAAAGAATCATCATCCCCTGCTACCAGCATTTTGAAACCACTGTAAATTAAAAATGCGCCAAACACATACATCACCCAAGTAAAACGACTTACCATTTCAGTACCCAAATAAATAAATAAGAATCTAAGGACGATGGCCCCTATAACTCCCCAAATCAAAATGCGTTTCTGATTTTGACCGTTCATCTTGAACGATTGGAAAATTAATAAAATTACAAATAGGTTATCAACGCTCAAGGCATATTCCAATAAAAATCCACTCAAATAGCTTATCGACGAAGTTCTAGAAAATTCATCCATTGCATAGTCAAATCCCCTACCCAAATTGAGATCTATGTGATATTCCATTTCATAACGCTGTAAATCCTGTAACGTAGTAATTTGATGCACCTGACCGTGAAAAAAATACACCGCAACCGTCATCAAAAGTCCAATACCAAACCAAACTGAAGAATGCTTGATTGCCTGCTTAGCCGATACCTCCACATCGGTTGTTTTAGAAAAAACACCCAAATCCCAGAGCATTCCAACCATTAATACAACAAAGAATAATCCAATGAAAATAAACTGAGTAAACATGCTCCACAAAGGTAAAGCCTTCCGCTAGCAATATGCCAAGACTCCCAACAGAATTTGGTAGATTTGCCAAACATGAGAAACACCGTTTTGAAATTTGCAAAAATCATAGCACCAACCACACTCGCATTGTCATTGGTTGCATTCATATTTCAATCACACAAACCCGAAGAGGGAATGTTCCCTTTGAATTACGTTAACATAAATGATTTAAAAAATGCAGGTCTCAAACTCGAAGGAGAAGACATTTTCAACCCCAACGGATTAAGCCTTACCAATGCTTTGGTAAAAGTTGGCGGATGCACAGGCAGTTTTATCTCCAAGGAAGGATTGATCATCACCAACCACCATTGTGTTTATGGAGGCGTGGCCGATGCAAGCACAGTAGAAAACAACTACCTCGAAAACGGATTTGTAGCCAAAACAAAGGAAAAGGAAATCCCTATCAACATGCCCTGCAAAATCACTGAGAATTATGAGGATGTATCGGCCTTGGTGCTTCAAGACATCGATTTGAACGCATCACCCAGTGAACGTTCCGCCAAAATCAAACAGAATATCGGAAAAATTGTTGCTGCAGAATCCGCAAAACACCCCGAAATGAGTATCGAAATTTCTGAGATGTTTGTCGGTAAGACCTATACCCTATTCCGCTATATATTTCTTAAAGACGTTAGATTGGTATTGGCCCCACCCGTCACCATCGGGCAGTTTGGCGGAGATTCAGACAACTGGGAATGGCCACGACACAATGGCGACTTTAGTTTGGTAAGAGTATATGTAGGAAAAGATGGCAAACCCGCTGCCTACAATAAAGAAAACGTTCCCTATACACCAGCAAAAACACTAAAAATCAATCCAAAAGGCACAAAAGAAGGGGATTTTGTCTTTATCATGGGCTATCCAGGTAGAACTTTCCGCAACGAAACCGCACCCTATTTGGCCTTCCAAGAAACTGTAAACCTTCCAAAAATTCAAGGCTTCTATGCTTGGTATCTGTCACAAATCAAGGATATCACAAAAAACAATGAAGCGGAAAGATTGGCATTCGCCGGCGATGTACAGAGTCTAGAAAACGTAGAAAAAAATTACCGCGGTAAAATCCAGGGCTTGCGCAGAACCCAGCTGGTGAATGCCCGAAACAACGAAGAAAATGAAATGCTAGAGTGGGCAAAAACGCAACCTAGATATCAGCAAATGGGTGTGGCGGCCATCGATACATTGAGAAATCAGTGGGCTATCAAATCGGCGACAAAAGATGTAAGGTATTGGATGCAATTCACCAATAACCAAAGCAAGTATAGTTATGCTATCGCTGCTATAGAAAACGCTCGGATGCAATGGTCGATACTTGTAAATAATACACAAAAATCCAACGTTACAGGGGTGGCATCTAAAATGATCAATCTGGCCGAGGCCAAAAAAGCAATTCTATTGAGTCTGAACAAGCAATTAAATACGATCGAAATTCCTCTAAACAAGGAACTCGAACAACGTGTATTGGCAAAAATGTCAATTGAGGGCGTGGAACTAATGAAACACACAGATCAAATTGCTAAAAAATATGGCCAAAGCAATATGTTCGGAGAAAATCAGGACTACTTCAATCATCGTTTGAAAGTGATGCTCAAAGGTCGGTCTCCAGAATCATGGGCAAAAATTGCGGCTACACAAACGCGCATTAATCAAATTTCAGAAATCAAAGCCATTGCTGAAGCAGCGAAATCCGCAGCCAATTCCATTACAGATGCAAATCAATCCTCGTACAACGCAAAATGGTGGGAAAAAGCCATTTCAAAGGAAGACGCACTGAGTCAATGGGGTCGATTGGTAAATCAAATCACAGGACCCGTAAGCACGCAATCTGCAAAAATGGAGGAGATTATCAAAGCGGCAATGCCAGTATATTTAGACATGCGCAGAGATTTCAAAGCCACACAATTCATACCTGACGCAAACTCCACTTTGCGCTTAACTTACGGATATATAAGAGGATACAGTCCAAATGATGGCGAAATACACAAGCCATACACCTATTTAGATGGAGTTTTTGAAAAGGCCAATACGCGTCCAGATTATAGATTACCGAGTATAGTCGCAGACAATTTGAGAATTAAAGACATTGCACCGGTGTTTAAAGATCCTGAAACGGGGAAGGTTATTGTAGGCATGCTATACAATTTAGATACCACCGGTGGAAACAGTGGATCACCAGTCTTGAACAATCGTGGGGAACTGATTGGTATCAATTTCGACCGCAGTTTCACCGCCACGATTAACGACTACGCCTGGAACGAAAATTACAGTCGTTCTATTGGTTGCGATATTCGATATGCTTTGTTTGTAATGAAATATGTTTCCAAAGCCGACCATATACTTGCGGAATTGGGTATCACTGAAGATATTTTACAGGGCAAATCCAATTAACAGTCACACTCAATCAAATTTAGGTGTTGTCAGTAAGCGCCAAATTATACCAAACAAAAAGGCCACCCAATTGGGTGGCCTTTTTTATGAAATAAACTATTTTATTATTTTGTTTCTTCCTCAGAACCTTCTTCAGCAGCGGGTGCTTCTGGCGTTTCATCAGCGGGTGCTTCTGGAGCAACCTCTTCAGTAGGGGCAGCAACTACTTCCTCAGCAGCCACTTCAACAACTGTTTCAGCAACTACTTCCTCAGCAGCCACTTCAACAATTTCCTCAGCCACTTCGGCAACTGTTTCGGCAAAAACTTCCTCAGCAACTACAGTTTCAACAACGGCATCTTCAATAACAGTAGCAACAACAACTGCTTCAGCAACTTCGGCTTTAGGGGCAGAAGTTTTTGGTGTTGATGCACCACCACGACGAGAACGACGAGTAGTAGACTTTTTCTTATCCTCGTTGAATCCTTCGAAGAACTCATTGAAATCAACCAACTCGATCATAGCCATTTCCGCATTGTCACCAGCACGATTGCCAGTTTTCAAAATGCGAGTATAACCACCTGGGCGACTTGCAACTTTACCTCCAACTACTGTAAACAATTCAGTTACAGCCACTTTGTCTTGCAAATAAGAAAATGCAGTACGGTAATTGTGGGTTGTAGCTTCTTTACTACGAGTAATAATGGGTTCAACATACACACGCAATGCTTTTGCTTTTGCAACCGTTGTTACTATACGCTTATGGATAATCAAAGAAGAAGCCATATTAGACAGCATAGCTGCGCGATGTGAAGATGTTCTTCCTAAGTGATTGAATTTTTTTCCGTGTCTCATCTCTTAATTAATCTTCGTTAATGTTGTATCTAGCAACGTCCATTCCAAAGTGCAAGCCTTTTTCACGAACAAACTCTTCCAATTCTGACAACGACTTTTTACCGAAGTTTCTGAACTTTAACAAATCGTCGATATGGTAATTAACCAACTCACCCAAAGTCCTAATTTCTGCAGCTTTCAAACAATTGTATGCACGAACAGAAAGATCAAGATCGGCCAAAGGAGTTTTTAAAATTTTGCGCATAGACAAGAATCCTTCGTCAACTTCTTCAACGGCTTTACTCGCTTTAGACTCAGGCATAATGTTCTCGTCGCTAAACAATACAAAGTGCTGAATCAAAATCTTCGCAGCCTCTTTAATGGCTTCTTCGGGATGAATACTTCCATCTGTGCTCAACTCCATCACCAATTTCTCGTAGTCGGTTCTTTGCTCTACACGGAAATCTTCAACGCTGTATTTCACGTTACGAATTGGCGTATAAATAGAATCAATTGCGATGGTTCCAATTTGGGCATCTTTCACTTTGTTTTCTTCGGCAGGTACATAACCACGACCTTTTCCAACGGTGATTTCCAACTCCAAATTTACAGTGGGTTCCATGTTACAGATTACCAACTCGGGATTTAGGATGTTAAACGCATTGGTATAACGTCCGATGTCTCCAGACAAGAACTGATCTTTGCCTTTCACACTGATGAAAATTTTCTCCTGCTCTTCGGTAGAAGAGTTGGCTTTGAATCGCACTTGCTTCAAATTCAACACCATCTCTACCACATCTTCGGCAACACCTTTGATGGTGCTAAATTCGTGGTCTACACCCTGTATTTTTACAGAGGTGATGGCATAACCTTCCAAGGATGAAAGGAGAATTCTGCGCATTGCATTTCCAATGGTAACACCATAGCCTTTTTCCAATGGAGAGAATTCGAACACTCCATGAAAATCGGTGGCTTTGTGCATCACCACTTTATTCGGTTTTTGAAAAGGTATTACACCCATGATTTTGTTATTATTATTTGCTATAAAGTTCGACAATCAACTGCTCTTTAATGTTCTCAGGAATTTCAGAACGCTCAGGGTAAGTCAAAAACTTGCCACTCATTTCGTTTCCATTCCAATCGATCCAGCTAAAGCGGTTGTTTACTTTACTCACTGAATTGGTAATTACTTCCAATGACTTAGAACGCTCACGTACTGCAATTACGTCACCTGGACGCAATTGATAGCTCGCGATGTTCACTACTTCACCATTCACAAGGATGTGACAGTGAGAAACCAACTGGCGGGCGCCACGACGGGTTGGTGCAATACCCATACGGTACACTGCATTATCCAAACGAGCTTCCAAGAACTTTAACAAGTTCTCTCCGGTGATTCCCTTTTTCGCAGCCGCACGCTTGAAAGTGTTACGGAACTGCTTCTCCAATACACCATAAGTGTATTTGGCTTTTTGCTTCTCAGCCAATTGAACTGCGTACTCCGATTTCTTGGGCTTACGACGAGAATTGCCGTGTTGACCTGGACCGTAGTTCTTCTTTTCAAGTGCTTTATCTTTTCCGAAAATGGGTTCGCGGAAACGACGAGCAACTTTTGATTTTGGACCTGTATATCTTGCCATTGGTATTTTCTTCTAATTGATTAAACTCTTCTACGCTTAGGTGGACGACATCCGTTGTGTGGCATTGGCGTAATATCTGTGATAGATATAACTTCAATTCCAACGGTTTGAAGGTTACGAATCGCACTATCGCGTCCGCTTCCAGGACCTTTTACGAAAACATCAACCTTTCTCAAACCTGCATCGTAAGCAACTTTGGCACAATCCAAGCTAGAAACCTGAGCTGCATAAGGTGTGTTCTTTTTAGAACCCCTAAATCCCATTTTACCAGCAGATGACCAGCTAATCACTTGTCCATCTACGTTAGTAACCGAGATAATGATATTATTGAAAGTAGCACGAATGTGCACCTGACCCATAGAGTCAACTTTTACCTTCTTCTTTTGAACTTTTTTCTTATTCGTATTTGCCATGATTCTTTTCGATACTATGGATTACTTAGTGGCTTTTTTCTTTCCTGCAACTGTCTTGCGCTTACCCTTACGAGTACGTGCATTGGTGCTGGTCCGCTGACCTCGAACTGGCAACCCTTTACGGTGACGTTGTCCGCGATAACAACCGATATCCATCAATCGCTTGATGTTCAATTGCACCTCTGAACGCAATTCTCCTTCCGTCTTGATGTTGGCAGTGATAAAATTACGAATAGAACCCAACTCATCGTCGTTCCACTCATTCACCTTCTTGTCATGACTGATTCCTGCTTGATCCAAAATCAAGGCAGCTCTACTACTACCAATTCCGTAGATGTAGGTTAGGCCAATTACGCCTCTTTTGTTTTTGGGAATGTCTATCCCCGCTATCCTAGCCATTATGGTTATCCTTGTCTTTGCTTATATTTCGGGTTCTTTTTGTTAATAACGTACACCTTACCCTTTCGGCGTACGATTTTACAGTCAACACTGCGCTTTTTTACTGCGGTTCTTACTTTCATGGTCTTACTTATATCTATATGAAATTCTTCCTCTGGTTAAATCATAAGGAGACATTTCAACTTGTACACGATCACCAGGTAGGATTCGGATATAGTGCATCCTCATCTTACCTGAAATGGTTGCTATAATCTCATGTCCGTTTTGCAACTTTACACGAAACATGGCATTTGATAACGCTTCCGTTATCGTACCATCTTGTTTTATTGCATCTTGTTTGGACATCTTGTTAAAAGGGTTGCGAAATTACAAAAATTATTATTAAAAATCAACTTGACTATATTGGTTTGTTATCCTGCCCTTCATTCTACCCCCACCACTCATCAAGCCATCGTATTTACGCATCAACAAATAACTATCTATCTGTTGCAACGTATCCAATACTACTCCCACTAAAATCAACAAACTTGTACCTCCAAAAAACTGACTGAATTCTTGATTCACCCCGCTATTCGCAGCCATCACTGGTAGTATTGCAACAATACTAATAAACAAAGCACCCGGAAATGTAATCTTCGAAATCACACTGTCGATGAAATTTGCCGTCTGTTTTCCAGGTTTGATACCAGGGATGAAACCGTTATTTCGCTTCATATCATCAGCCATCTGAACTGGGTTGAAAATAATTGCCGTGTAGAAGTATGTGAAAATTACGATCAAAAATACCAAGACAGCATTGTGCCAAAAGCTGTTGGGATTCATCATACTCATCAACCATTCTGGCGGTGCAGTTTGTGTATAGAAACTTGTCACCGTTGCAGGCAAAAACAAAATAGCTTGTGCAAAAATGATTGGCATTACACCGGCCGCCAAAATCTTGATAGGCAAATATTGTCGTGCTCCTCCGTATTGGCGGTTACCCACAACACGCTTAGCGTAGTTAATTGTTATCTTACGGGTTCCTTGGGTTAGCATAATCACACCCAACACAACCATAAACCAAATTACCATTTCGATGATGAAAAGGATAAATCCGGCACCTTGGAATTTAAACACCAGTTCGCTCAATAAAGCCGAAGGCATGCGGGCAATGATACCCACCATAATCAACAAACTGATACCATTTCCCAATCCACGGTCCGTGATACGCTCTCCCAGCCACATAGTAAACATTGTACCTGCAGTAAGCAAGAAAATGTTACTAATCATAAACATTTCATACGACAATACATCGGTATAGTTAAACAACAACGCCGCTCTGTTTCCAGGTGTATTGGTGATGTTATTCAAATATCCAAATGCTTGAACCGCAGTAAATGCAATGGTCAAGATACGTGTATACTGATTGATTTTTCTGCGGCCCTCTTCACCCTCTTTCTGCATTCTTTGGAAAGCAGGAACAGCGATAGAAAACAATTGCATGAAAATCGAGGCCGAAATGTACGGCATGATTCCCAATGCAAAAATCGCACCTCTACCAAAAGCGCCACCCGCGAAAGTATTGATCAATCCCAAAATGTTGTTCTTGGTTTGATTGTTCAATCCCTCTAAAGCATCGCTATCAATACCAGGCAAAATTACATATGAGCCCAATCGGTAAATCACCAACAAAGAAATTGTGTAAACAATCCTTCTGCGCAATTCTTCAATTGACCAAATATGTTTGAAAGTTTCAATCAGTTTCTTCATGGTTGTCTAATTACGCGATTTCGCTGATGCTACCACCCGCCTTTTCAATGGCTGCTTTTGCAGTTGCACTGAATTTGTGAGCGTGTACTTCCAAGGCGATCGTGATTTCACCGCGGCCCAATACTTTAATCATCTCACGCTTGTTTATCAAGTGCTTGCTGATCAAGAACTGCTTGTCGATGGTAGTTACACCATTTGATTCTGCCAATTGTTGCAATACATCCAAGTTAATGGCAGCATACTCCACACGGTTGATGTTTTTAAATCCACCCTTTGGAATACGACGTTGCAATGGCATCTGTCCACCTTCAAAACCGATTTTACGGCTATATCCTGTGCGTGACTGTGCACCTTTGTGACCCTTTGTTGATGTACCACCTCTACCTGAACCTTGACCACGGCCAATACGTTTACGGTTTTTGATGGAACCTTCTGCGGGTTTTAAATTACTGAGATTCATCTTCTTAATTAATCAGCGTTTTCAACTTTTAACAAATGACTTACGGTGCGAACCATTCCTTCTGTAGAACCGTTAAGCTCAACAATACGGCTGGCGTGCATTTTATTCAAGCCCAGGGCTTTTAACGTGGCTTTTTGGTTTTTTGGATATCCAATGCCACTTTTGATTTGTGTGATTTTTACCTTAGACATGATAATTAACCGTTAAATACTTTTTTCATACTAATACCGCGCAACTGAGCCACGGAATGTGGATCACGCATTTTCACCAAAGCATCAAAGGTTGCCTTCACCACGTTGTGTGGGTTGGATGAACCTTTAGATTTGGCCAATACGTCGGTAACACCTGCACTTTCCAAAACTGCACGCATAGCACCACCGGCAATTACTCCAGTACCATGAGCCGCAGGCTTTAAAAATACATGTCCGCCGCCGAAACGACCGATTTGTTCGTGAGGTACAGTACCATTAATTACCGGAACCTTGATCAAATTTTTCTTTGCATCTTCGATTCCTTTATTGATGGCATCCATTACTTCACCTGATTTGCCCAATCCATGACCTACCACACCCTTGCCATCGCCTACAACCACCAAAGCGGTGAAGTTGAAAGTACGACCGCCCTTGGTAACCTTAGATACACGGTTGATGGATACAACCTTCTCTGTTAAGGTAAGTTCACTGGGTCTAACTCTTACAATATTGCTATTCAACATGTTCGTTTCTTTTAGAATTCAAGACCACCCTCACGAGCGCCCTCTGCCAATCTTTTAACACGACCGTGGTATAAATTTCCACCACGATCAAAAACTACTGCCTTGATTCCGGCTTCGATAGCACGCGCTGCAATGGCTTTACCCACGATCGCGGCCTTCTCCACTTTGGTTACTTTGTTTGCAGCAAAGCTCGCCTCACGAGAAGATGCAGCACACAATGTAGTTCCATTGGAATCGTCGATGATTTGCGCATAGATTTCAGCATTGCTTCTGAACACGTTCAAACGAGGACGTGCTGTTGTACCAGAAACTCTACCGCGAATTCTGCGTTTGATTTTATTCTTTTTATTGATTTTTTTGGTGTTTGCCATTTTTACCTTCCTCCTTATTTCTTAGAAGCAGATTTACCCGCTTTTCTACGTAATACTTCACCCGCAAAACGAATACCTTTTCCTTTGTATGGCTCAGGCTTTCGGAATGAACGAATCTTCGCTGCAACCTGCCCCAACAATTGCTTGTCGGCACATTCCATCATAATTGCTGGTGGTTGACCTTTTAACGTTTCAGTAGTTACTTTGATTTCCTTTGGAACTTCCAACATGATTTTGTGAGAATATCCCAATACGAATTCTACAAAATTACCCTCGTTAGAGACCTTGTAACCTACACCTACCAATTCCTGACGAACACTGTGGCCCTGGCTTACACCAATTACCATATTGTTTATAAGGGCACGATACAAGCCATGATAAGCTCTGTGCATTTTACTGTCGCTGGGGCGATTGACTGTCAAAACTCCATCAGCAATATCAACAATCATGTCGGTACTGATTTCCTGTGACACTTCTCCTTTTGGGCCCTTGGCTAACACCAAGCCATTGTTTACCGTAATGGTAACACTAGCTGGAATAGTAATGGGCAATTTTCCTACGCGTGACATTTATTTTCTTTTATATTGTTATGATACAAAACATAAAACTTCACCACCCACGCCCAATACACGGGCCTCCTTATCGGTCATTACACCTTTAGAAGTGGTGATGATAGCTACTCCCAAACCATTCAATACCTTCGGCATGCTTTCCACATTGGAATAACGTCGCAAACCAGGTGAGCTCACACGCCTCAACGTTGTTATAGCACTTTGCTTGGTTTGGTTGTGAAATTTCAACGCGATCTTAATCACACCTTGGTGGTTGTCGGTCTCTTCAAATTTGTACTTCAAGATATATCCCTTCTCGTATAACACGCGGGTCATTTCTTTCTTTAAATTGCTGGCGGGTATTTCTACCACGCGGTGCTTGGCTTTTACTGCGTTGCGCAAGCGGGTCAGATAATCTGCAATTGGATCTGTCATTGCTGTATATTTTTTACCAACTAGATTTGGTTACTCCTGGAATTTTACCATCACTGGCCAATTGACGGAACTGGTTCCGGCAAACGCCAAATATTCTCATATAACCACGGGGTCTACCGGTTAATTTGCAACGATTGCGCAAACGAACAGGAGAAGCATTGCGTGGAATAGCCTGCAACGCATCATAGTTGCCCTCAGCTTTTAATTTAGCGCGCTTTTCAGCATAACGTTCAACCATGGCTTCACGTTTGCGCTGTCTGGCTTTCATTGATTCTTTTGCCATCTCTTATTTGGTTTTAAAGGGAAATCCTAAAAATTTTAACAATTCTAAACACTCTTCATCTGTTTTGGCAGAAGTCACAATGGTGATATCCATACCTGTGATTTTATTTAACTTATCGATGTCGATTTCTGGAAAAATGATCTGCTCAGTGATACCCATAGTAAAGTTACCTCTGCCATCAAAACCCTTTACATTCAATCCCTGAAAATCACGTACACGAGGCAATGCAATCGTAACCAAACGATCAATAAAATCATACATGCGCACTTTACGTAACGTAACTTTTGCACCGATTGGAACATTCTTACGCAATTTAAAGTTGGAAATATCCTTCTTTGAAAAAGTTGCTTGGGCTTTCTGTCCACTGATTTTTGTCATTTCATCAATCGCAGCATCAACCAATTTCTTGTCGTTTACCGCAGCACCTACACCCTGATTCAAAACAATCTTCTGGATCTGGGGTATTTGCATGTAATTCTTGTAGGAAAATTTCGCCATCATAGCGCCTACTACTTCTTCTTTGTATTTCGTTTGTAACCTTGGAACGTAACTCATGGTCTTCTATTTCTATTTAGTTAATGAATTCCCCAGTTGATTTTGCAAAACGCTGCAATTTTCCACCCTCATTTACTTTTCTACCAATGCGAGTAGCAGCGCCTGCAACTACAACCATTAAGTTAGATAAATGAATTGGGGCTTCAATTTTATCAATTCTACCTGAGGTATTTTGTGCAGAAGGTTTGAAGTGTTTTGTTACCATATTCAATCCTTCTACTACCGCACGATTTGTAGATGGCAACACACGCATTACTTTGCCTGTTTTACCTTTGTCGTCTCCAGCCAACACCTTCACAGTGTCGCCCTTCTTTACGTGCAATTTTGTTTTGGTTATTTCTTTCTTTGCCATCTCTTATAAAACTTCAGGGGCCAATGAAACGATCTTCATAAACTGTTTGTCCCTCAATTCACGGGCAACAGGCCCGAAAATACGAGTGCCTCTCGGCTCGTCGTTGTTGGTTAACAATACGCAGCTATTTTCATCAAAACGGATATAAGATCCATCAGGTCTGCGAACTTCTTTTTTCACGCGTACAACTACGGCTTTTGAAACCGAGCCTTTTTTCACGTTACTACCGGGAATCGCTGCTTTCACAGAAACAACAATTTTATCGCCAACGCTGGCATATCTACGACCCGTACCACCCAACACGCGAATGCAAAGTACTTCTTTCGCACCACTGTTGTCGGCTACTCTCAATCTTGATTCTTGTTGTACCATCTTATTTAGCTTTTTCTACGATTTCTACCAATCTGAACCGTTTGGTCTTGCTCAACGGACGGGTCTCCATGATGCGAACGATGTCGTTCTCACCACAAGTATTGGCCTCGTCATGAGCCGTGTACTTCTTGGTCTTTTTAAAGTACTTACCATATTTGGGGTGCTTAACGTTG
This sequence comes from Flavobacteriales bacterium, assembly GCA_002737625.1. Classification (GTDB taxonomy): domain Bacteria; phylum Bacteroidota; class Bacteroidia; order NS11-12g; family UBA955; genus UBA955. The sequence continues at coordinate 22,112 of NSIB01000010.1, forward strand.
CGCACAACAGTTACTACGATGGTCTTATCCATCTTAGCACTGGCAACAACACCAACAATCTCTTTTCTTGCGTTTCTTACCGTTTCCATTAGTTTTCTTGGCTTTGGTTGATTTTCCTTTCGATGGCATTCATTTCCGCTTCCTGACGACGAGAGTTTAACTCCGTCAACATGCGAGCCACGTCTTTTCTTGCTTCTTTCATTTTGTGAGGGTTCTCAATTTGAGCAACGGTATTCTGAAATCTCATTTTCGTCAACCGTTTTTTCTCCTCCTTATAGCGCTCAACTAGTTCTTTATTTGGAAGCGTTTTGATATCTGCGTACTTCATTGATTAGTTCTCCTCATTATAATCTGGACGGACAATAAATTTGCAAGCCACCGGCATTTTCTGTGCCGCCAAACGCATACCCTCTTTGGCAATTTCCATGGGTACACCCGCTACTTCAAACATAATTGTTCCTGGTTTAACAATGGCAACCCAGTATTCTGGAGCACCTTTACCTTTACCCATACGAACCTCTGCAGGCTTCTTGGTAATTGGCTTATCTGGGAAAATCCTTATCCAAACTTGACCTTCACGCTTCAAGTAACGCGTTACCGCAATACGAGCCGCTTCTAGTTGTCTGGCTGTGATCCACGATGGTTCCATGGATTTTAATCCAAAGCTACCATAGGAAATAAAATGTCCGCGTGTAGCAAGACCCTTCACTTTTCCCTTGTGTTGTTTTCTAAATTTTGTTCTTTTTGGACTCAGCATAGCTTAATTCTCCTTATTAATTCCTTCTACGGCGATCTCCACCACGATCTCCACCACCACCACGGTTACGGTCTCCACCACGCTGATCTCTACGATCAGGACGATTTCCACCACCATCACGGCGACGTTCTTGTTCAACTTGAGGAGCCAAATCTACCTTTCCGTAAATCTCTCCCTTACACACCCATACTTTAATACCGATTTTTCCGTAAACCGTCTGCGCTTCCACCAATGCATAGTCGATGTTTGCACGCAGTGTATGCAATGGAGTTCTACCATCTTTATACATCTCAGAACGAGCAATCTCACCACCATTCAAACGACCGCTGATACGAACCTTAATTCCCTCAGCTCCCATCTTCATGGTACCTTGAATCGAATTCTTAATGGCTCTCTTGTATGAAAAACGATTTTCAATCTGCTGGGCGATATTCTCTCCCACCAAACGAGCATCCAACTCTGGACGTTTGATCTCACTGATGTTGATTTGAACATCCTTACCAGTGATTTTCTTAATTTCTTCGCGGATTGCATCAACTTCTCCGCCCCCTTTACCAATTACGATGCCCGGACGGCTCGTGTGAATGGTTAAAGTTATGCGCTTTAGTGTTCTTTCAATCACGACTTTGGAAATGCCTCCTTTTGGAATACGCACTTGCAAATACTTGCGTATTTTCTCGTCTTCAACGAGCTTATCGCCGTAATCTTTTCCTCCATACCAATTGGAGTCCCAACCACGGATGATTCCTAATCGTAATGCTATAGGGTTAATCTTTTGTCCCATATTCTATTCTGCTATCCTTTATTATTCGTTAGTGGTTTGAACTTCCTTGTTCTTCAAACTGTCGATCACAATCGTAACGTGATTTGTGCGCTTGCGCTGACGGTAACCACGACCCTGAGGAGCAGTTCTCAAACGCTTTACAACAATACCACCATCTACCATGATTGTTTTTACATACAATTCGCTGTCTTCGATACGCTCACCGGTATTTGCCTGACCCCAGTTCGCAATTGCGCTCTTGAGTAATTTAGACAAATAAATTGCATAGGTAGGTTTTTGGTTCCACTGAAGAATGTTCAATGCGCGCTCAACACGCTCACCGCGTACAACATCTGCTACCAAACGCATTTTGCGTGGTGATAACGGACAGTTTCTTAAAATTGCTTTTGCTTCCATGCCTTCAATGTTTATTTACCGTGACCTTTATATGTTCTTGTGGGTGCAAATTCGCCCAACTTATGTCCTACCATATTCTCTGTTACATAAACAGGAATAAACTTATTCCCGTTGTGAACAGCAAACGTGTGTCCTACAAAGTCTGGAATAATCAAGCTTCTTCTTGACCAGGTCTTAACTACCGTTTTCTTGTTGCTTTCGTTGAGGACTACTACCTTCTTTGAAAGCTTTACGTCTACAAATGGACCTTTTTTAATGGATCTTGCCATGATTTCGCTTATCTATTACTTATTGCGGATTGATTTTCTTTTCTCAATGATCAAATTACTGCTACCTTTCTTCGGTGCACGTGTCTTTTGACCCTGAGAGTATATGAGATTCCTTGAACGAGGCTGACCTCCCTTGTTGCGGCCTTCACCACCACCCATCGGGTGATCAACAGGGTTCATTGCAGAAGGACGTACGCGTGGACGCTTTCCCATCCAACGTGAGCGACCGGCCTTACCTTTACGCACCTGACTATGCTCCTGGTTTCCTACCGTTCCAATAGCAGCAATACATGCAGCCAAAATCAAACGACTCTCACCTGAAGGCAATTTGATAGCAGCATACTTACCCTCACGCGCCATTAATTGGGCATAAGAACCAGCACTGCGACAAATTTTAGCACCCTGACCTGGATTCATTTCGATGTTGTGAATCAAAGTACCCAATGGAATTTCAGCCAATGGCAATGCATTCCCAATCTCTGGAGATACGCCTGGACCCTGTTCCACTTTCTGACCCACCTTCAATCCCGAAGGAGCAATGATGTATCTCTTCTCTTCACCGAATTGAACCAAAGCAATAAATGCACTGCGATTTGGATCGTATTCTACTGTCATTACCTCACCAACTACTCCAAAATTATTACGTTTGAAGTCGATGATACGATAGCGACGTTTGTGACCACCCCCGATATACGGTGAGGTGATTTTTCCTTGATTATTCCGTCCACCGGATTTGCTCAATGATACCAACAAACTCTTCTCAGGTTTGCTAGCAGTGATTTCAGCAAACGCATTGGCAACTCTAAAGCGTTGACCAGGCGTGGTGGGATTTAAACGACGTACTGCCATGATTAGATGTTTTCGTAAAAGTCTATGTTAAATCCTTCTTTTAATGTGACAATGGCCTTTTTATACTTTGCAGTATAACCGGAGATTTGGCCTGTGCGACGGTTACGGCGCGACTTCCCCCGTTGGATCATGGTGTTTACTGATGCAACTTCCACTCCATAGAATTCTTCAATGGCTTTCTTAATTTCATCCTTGTTTGACTTCGGGTCAACGATGAAACCATACTGACCACGCTTATCCATGATAGCGGTCATTTTCTCAGTAATCAACGGCTTCTTGAGTATCATTTTGTATTTGCCTCCTGAATCTTGGCGATTGAACTTTCGGTTAAAATTAATTGTCCAGCTTTCATCACTGCGTATGTGTTCATATCTGAAGCACGCATGACTGTGTTTCCTTCAATGTTACGTCCACTCAATACGATGTTCTTCTGGATCTCAGACGTTACGAATAGTGTACGACCGGTCACCTTTAAAGCTTTCAACATGTTTGCAAACTCCGATGTTTTTGGCGTAGACATGTCAAAATCTTCAACGATCATGATGTTGTTTGTTTTTGCCTTATAAGAAAGAGCAGACAAACGAGCCAAACGCTTCAACTTTTTGTTCAATTTGAAAGAATAGTCACGTGGACGAGGACCGTGAATACGAGCTCCCCCTACAAAAATACCTGCTTTCAATGAACCGTGACGTGCTCCCCCTGTACCTTTCTGACGGAAAATCTTTTTGGTAGACCGGTGAATTTCTTTTCTCTCTTTGGTTTTGTGTGTACCCTGACGTTGATTTGCCATGAACTGTTTCACATCCAAATATATGGCGTGGTCGTTTGGACTCAATCCAAATATAGACTCAGATAACGTTACCGTCCTTCCAGTCTCAGACCCTTGCTTGTTTAATACTTTAATTTCCATGATTAACGCTCAATTATTACGGTTGAACCATTATGACCTGGAATCGCACCTTTAATTACGATTAGGTTTCTTTCTGCATCAATTTTTAACACTTCCAAGTTTTGGATTTTAACGCGTTGCCCTCCCGTTCTACCAGCCATGCGCATTCCTTTGAATACACGACCTGGGAATGAACAAGCTCCAATAGATCCAGGTGCACGCAAACGGTTGTGCTGACCGTGAGTTGCTTCACCAACACCCGCGAAACCATGACGTTTTACAACACCCTGAAAACCTTTTCCCTTGGCTTTTCCAACCACGTTAACAAACTCGCCCGCCTCAAACAAACTCACATCAATGATCGAACCCAACTCTGGAGCTGACTCAACATCACGGAATTCCATAACTACACGCTTAGGCGTAGTATTTGATTTAGTAAAGTGACCCTTCATTGCTGAAGAAGTATGCTTGTCTTTCTTTTCACCCCAAGACAATTGTACGGCTTCGTATCCGTCTGTATCTTTTGTCTTTACCTGGGTAACTACGCATGGTCCAGCTTCAACAACCGTACAAGCCAAACGCTTGCCGCCTTCGTTAAAGATACTGGTCATACCCAATTTTTTTCCAATAATTCCATTCATAACAACTACCCTCCTTACAATTTGATTTCAACTTCAACACCACTAGGCAACTCAATCTTCATCAAAGCATCAACAGTCTTGGTAGAACCGTTGAAAATGTCGATTAAGCGTTGGTATGTGCAGTATTGGAACTGCTCCCTAGCTTTTTTGTTTACGTGAGGTGAACGCAACACTGTAAAAATCCTTTTACGTGTTGGTAGCGGCACTGGCCCACTCACCACAACCCCAGTGGTCTTAACGGCCTTCACAATCTTCTCGGCAGATTTGTCGATAAGGTTGTGGTCGAAAGACTTGAGCTTAATTCTGATTTTTTGACTTATCATTTTGTAATTTATTAACTCGTAGCGTTAGCTTTTTTCAATACTTCATCTGCAATGCTCTTTGGTGTTTCAGCAAAGTGACTGAATTCCATCGTTGACGTTGCGCGGCCCGAAGTGATAGTTCTCAATGTTGTTACATATCCAAACATTTCACTCAATGGCACTTTTGCTTTTACAATCTGAGCACCTGCACGTTCATCAATTCCTTCCAATTGACCACGACGACGGTTCAAATCACCCATAACATCACCACTATTTTCGTGAGGCGTTACCACTTCCAATTTCATAATTGGCTCCAACAATACTGGATTACAACGTCGGGCTGCTTCACGGAAACCGCTGCGAGCTGCAACTTCAAACGACAATGAATCTGAATCCACCGCGTGGAAACTACCGTCAAACAAACGCACTTTCATACGATCGATTGCATAGCCCGCTAACACACCATTGGACATGGCGGCCTTGAAACCTTTTTCTACTGAAGGAATGAATTCACGGGGGATAGAACCACCCACTACGTCATTTACCCACTGCAGACCTTCACCCACGAATGTATCGTCGGCAGGACCAATAGTAAATTGAATATCCGCGAATTTACCACGACCACCAGTTTGTTTCTTGTACGTTTCACGGTGAGTATAATTTTCAGTAATTGCTTCTTTATATGTTACTTGAGGCGCACCTTGGTTACATTCAACCTTGAATTCACGCTTCAAACGATCCAGGATGATTTCCAAGTGCAATTCACCCATACCACTAATGATGGTTTGTCCAGTTTCTTGGTCTGAATGTACACGGAATGTAGGATCTTCTTCCGCCAATTTAGACAAAGCATTGCCCAATTTGTCAGAATCTGTTTGTGTTTTTGGTTCAATAGCCAAACCAATTACAGGCTCAGGGAATACCATTGATTCCAATACGATTGGGTGGCCTTCAGCTACCAATGTATCACCTGTTTTGATGTCTTTGAAACCCACTGCAGCACCAATGTCCCCCGCTCCCAAATAATCGATAGGGTTCTGTTTGTTCGCATGCATTTGGAAGATACGTGAAATACGCTCTTTGTTTCCGGTACGCATGTTCAACACATAAGAACCAGCATCCAACTTACCAGAGTATGCACGCAAGAAACACAAACGACCTACATAAGGATCAGTTGCAATCTTAAATGCCAAAGCGGCAAATGGCTCTTTATAATCAGGCTTACGGATCACCTCAGCACCTGTGTCTGGGTTGGTTCCAATTGCACCACCTTTGTCGATTGGAGACGGCATCAATTCCATGACCATATCCAACATAGTTTGTACACCCTTATTCTTGAACGCAGATCCACACATCATCGGAACAATTTTCATGTCGATAACAGCGGGACGCAATGCATTCAAAATTTCTCTTTCTGTAATTGACTTTGGATCCTCGAAGAATTTCTCCATCAACGTATCATCGTATTCAGATACTGCTTCCAACAACTTCTCTCTCCAAATAGTAGCCTCTTCCAACATATCTGCGGGAATATCGATCGTCTCATAGGTCATCCCATGATCATTCTCGCTCCAGACCATTCCACGAAAGTTGATCAAATCTACAACCCCTATGAAATTATCTTCAGCACCGATGGGCAACTGCAAAGGAATTGCGTTGCTCCCCAACATAGTTTTTACCTGTGTTACTACATTTAAGAAATCCGCACCGGCGCGATCCATTTTGTTAACGAATCCGATACGAGCTACATTGTAGTTGTTTGCCAAGCGCCAGTTTGTCTCAGATTGTGGTTCAACACCATCAACCGAACTAAACAAAAATACCAAGCCATCCAATACACGCAAAGAACGATTCACCTCTACAGTAAAATCTACGTGACCTGGAGTATCTATGATGTTAATGTGGTAATTATTATCCAAATATTTCCAAAAAACTGTTGTCGCAGCAGAAGTAATGGTAATACCACGCTCTTGCTCTTGAGCCATCCAGTCCATGGTAGCCGCTCCGTCGTGTACTTCACCAATTTTGTGGTTTACACCAGCATAGTAAAGAATACGCTCCGTAGTAGTTGTCTTACCCGCATCAATGTGGGCTGCAATACCAATGTTTCTTGTAAAAGATAAATCGCGTGACATGCTCTTAAATTCCTCTTATTAAATCCTAAAGTGTGCGAAAGCTTTGTTGGCTTCAGCCATTTTGTGTGTATCTTCTTTTTTCTTCACTGCAGACCCTTCATTGCGTGAAGCGGCCAATATTTCGCCAGCCAATTTCTCAGCCATTGATTTTTCGTTGCGCTTGCGAGCATATCCAATCATCCACTTCATTCCAACGGCCATACGACGGCGAGGTTGAACTTCTGTCGGGATTTGGAATGTAGAACCACCAACACGACGTGCTTTAACTTCCACCGTAGGCATTACGTTATTCAACGCTTTGCGGAAGGTCTCAATACCAGGCTCTTCTGTGGCTTTGGCTTCTACCAAGTCCAATGCTGAGTAAAAAATGTTGTATGCCAATGATTTCTTACCATCATACATCATCCCGTTCACAAAACGAGTAACTACTACGTCGTTGAACTTAGGATCGGGTAACAATATGCGTTTTTTAGCGCGCGCCTTTCTCATAACTGATTGTGATTATTTCTTAGCCTTTGGTTTCTTTGTGCCATATTTACTTCTTCGCTGGTTACGGCCTTCTACTCCGGCAGTATCCAATGCTCCTCGTACGATGTGATAACGTACACCCGGCAAATCCTTAACCCTGCCGCCACGTACCAAAACGATACTGTGTTCTTGCAAGTTGTGGCCTTCACCTGGAATGTAGGCGTTCACTTCTTTTCCGTTCGACAAACGTACACGAGCTACCTTACGAAGAGCCGAATTCGGCTTCTTTGGTGTAGTTGTGTATACGCGGGTACAAACACCTCTGCGCTGTGGACAAGAATCAAGTGCAGGTGACTTGCTCTTATAAACAGTTTCCTGCCGTCCCTTTCTAATTAGCTGTTGAATTGTTGGCATATTTTTCCCAAAAAGGACGGCAAAATTACGCCTATTATTTGTCAAAATCAAGACGATGTTAAAAAAATATAGCACTGAATTCAAAAGAAACCCAAATATCCTTCAAATTTGGGCCATTATAGGGGTTGCGCAGCCCTAAATTGCTGAATTCAATGACCCATCGGGCAACTTTCATCTTTTTTTCAACGTCTCCCATTTTGGCACTACTTTTGACAACTTAAAATACATTCTAAACGTCCAATGAATACAAAATTCTTCCGCATTTTCATCCCAACACTACTTTTTTGCACCCAAATTGGCGCCCAAAATCCAACCATCACACCAAAAGGTCCAGAGATCCAATTTGACCATATAAAACATGATTTTGGCAAGATTGAAGAATCAATTCATTATGCAATTCATAGGTTTCCATTTCACAATACAGGAACCACTCCGCTACACATTCAACAAGTACATACTTCCTGCGGATGCACCACCCCAGATTGGACCCGTGATTCAATCCCCCCAGGAGGAAAAGGTTTCATCGAAGCGAGATTCGAAACAAACAATCGAATTGGGTCATTTCAGAAATCAATCACAGTTTATTCCGACGCCGTAACCGCATCGCTCGTTCACCTCGATATTGAAGGAGAGGTTTTAAAGCCACGAATCGACCCCAACGCTGCCTTGATGCCCGACATGGGCAAAATGTCGTTCAGTGCCCCCAGTTTCTCTTTCCTAGAACTATCAGACAATCAGCAGGACTCACAAACCATTCGCATTACCAACGAAACTCCATATACCGCCAATTTCGAACCCATCAACCCATCGCAAATTCCTACATTTATTAAAATATTGAGCTACCCCACTACTTTGGAGCCCAATGAAATTGCATATTTTAAAATCAAAATCGACGGAACTAAAATTTCCCATTACGGCTTCGGGGCCATTGAACTGCCTTACACCACCGACAACCCCGCGGCTCTCTTTAATAGCATTTATGTCAATTATGTACGCCGACAGTATTTCCCTAAAATGAATGCCAAGCAATTAGCCAAGCAACCCAAATTGGAAATCGATGTTACAGAGATAAACTGGGGCAAAAAGGTAGCTGGCGATCTCCTTTTTACAGACATCCATGTCAAAAACACGGGTAAGACAGAATTGAAAATACACGATATCACGCAAGACTGCGGTTGTATCACTTTGAAGTTCGATAAAAAGATCTTAGCTCCCGGAGAATCAATGCCAATAAGGGTTTTCTTCGATACCGTTCTAAAAAAGGGAAATGCCAATTACAACATTTGGATCGTTTGTAATGACCCTGTTGCTCCCGAGCGGAACGTCCCCATCAAGGCTGTGTTTGATGCAAAAGTGATTGAGTGCCAAAATTGTCCTAAGTAATTAGTTGAGGCGATTATACTAAGCAATCGAGAGAAGCACTCGTCGTTAGCGAAATGCCTTACCTCAAATTGTGATAGACGTTCTGCACGTCATCGTCGCCCTCTAAGCGATCCACTAGATCCAAAACTTCTTTTGCTTGCTCCTCAGTGAGATCCACATAGGTATTGGGGACATATTGTAATTCGGCGGTATTGTATTCGATGCCAATATCTTCTAGGGCTTTTTGCATCGTACCGAAGTCTGTAAAATCGGTATAAACGTACACCATTTCTTCATCGAGAGCGACCTCATCCAAACCAAAATCGATCAATTCAAATTCAAATTCATCCAGGTCGCGGCTACCCAATTTTGATTTCTCGATTTTAAAAACGCCTTTACGGGTAAAGATAAAATCTAAGGAACCCGTTTTACCCATAGCTCCGCCGCCTTTATTGAAGTGCATGCGTACGTTGGCCACGGTTCTAGTATTGTTATCCGTTGCCGTTTCAACCAAAACACCCACCCCATGAGGTGCATATCCTTCGAAGCGAACTTCTTCGTAATTTTCTGAATCCCCTTTGGTACTTGCACGTTTGATAGCAGCATCTACGCGATCTTTCGGCATATTAACCGACTTCGCGTTTTGCATTACTGTGCGCAACTTGGCGTTATTTTCCGGATTGGGTCCACTTTGCTTTACTGCGATGGCAATTTCTTTTCCGATGCGGGTAAATTGCTTTGCCATGCGATCAAAGCGAGCAAACATGGTATGCTTTCGTTTTTCAAAAATCCTTCCCATAAGTAATTGCAAAGATACAAAACCTCCGTGGACGTGGTTAAGAAAAAAGGGAGGGCGGCCTGCGGCCGCCCTCCCTCACTCCAACACCCGAAAAAAATCGCGGCCAAAAATCAAACCAAAAACTTAGACTATCAATTAAAACTGATATGATATACTCACATTTACACTGCGCCCACTCGCACTCATCCCGCTTGCAAAATATCGGTAATGCAGATCCAATAAATTCTCAATCGCAAGATTTGCCGTTAAACCCGACTTATGCTGATAGCCCCCACGCAAATTCCAACACCGCCATGCAGGATTAAACCCATCCGCCTTGCCATCGCCATTGATATCCGCCAGACCTACAGGCTGCTTGTCCTGGTTGTCCTCCCCGCTGCTCGAATAATCCTCCGCCTTCTTTTTGCCATTGAACAAACACTGTCCTTCAACAAACCAACCCTCGCCGTTCCAACGCAACGCGGCCTGCCCATAGATGGGAGGAATGTGATCCAGCGGCTGCTCCGCAGCCGCATCATTCAACTCATAAACACCCTTTGTCTGTGTAACCGAACCCGTAAACCACAACTCACGCATCAACCGAACCTTCGCATTCAAATACATCCCTGAAATATGTCCAACAGCCACGTTACTAATCTGATACACCGGCGTCAAACGCCCATCATACATCAACGAATCCGCACCATTCAATTGTCCGCGCTGGTCCAATAACAAATTCTTCACCGCACTGCTGAAAACCCCCACCTCAAACGCAAATGACCTATCCTTCCTCCATAATACCCCCAAATCAAGCGTTGTGCTCTGCTCCGCCTTCAAATCAGGACTCGGCACCAACAACTTCACGCCTGGCTTGCTATCAAACACTTTGGTCATATCATCCACATTCGGATTGCGATACGCTTGATTCACACTCGCCTTCAATAACAACCCCTTCTTCAACTGTTGCGTAAGCCCCAAATCATAACTCGGAGTGGTTGAAGCAAAAGAAATCGAACTATATGGCAATTTCCATGGATTCGCCTTAGAATACATAGCATCCAAAGCATATTTCGAAACCCTAAATCCCCCCTGAATCACTGTTCCAGTGGATACGATGCGATAAATTCCCTGGGCAAAAACCGAATGCATCTGCGTAGTTGCACCCGAATCGCTGTAACGCGCTTTTGTTGCAGTTTCCGCCAACGTTGAAATATTTTTATTGATTCCCACCGATGTTACATCGTTCCATACCATCTCAATGCCCGAATTCACCGTAAACGACTCGCTCAATTGATCATGGCGATCCAAATTAACCGTTCTCATGGTAACATCGTCCCTTTGCGTACGCTCCGTTTTGCTTCCAAAATTGCGAGTTACTCGCGCCACTTTCGTACTCTGCTGGGCCAAGGTCAAACGAGTATTGTGATCTACACTTCCCATTTTTGCGATGTACGATAAATAATTGCGGTTTTGAGGCGTATAATCCCAACGACCATAAACGGGCTTGCCTTTATCAAACTGCGACATACGATCGTAGCGGGGAATTAAATCAGACATCGACTTTTGAAAATTCAACGTATGTTCGATTTTACCTGTTTTAGCAAATAACTTGGCAAATAAATCGGTTTGAGAGTACCCAGTTCCTTTCTGCAATTGGGGATCATCGTTTACCAAAACTGTATCGCGACCATTGATTTGGGTCACATATTTAGGCAATAATCCAAAAGTATCCCAGTCCGAGTAATTTTTACTCCCACTGTGCAAATCACCAAATTGACTGCGTGTGGCCGACAATAACAACCCTACTTTCTCACTTTGAATCTTCAACCCCGCGTTTCCAATCATTGAGTTACTCGCCGATAAGTATCGAACCGTAGCATTGGGTTTCACCTCAAATTTTCCAAGGGTAGCATCTTTCGTTTTGAAGTAAAGCACACCACCCAAAGCATCGGAGCCGTACAATGTAGAACCCGCACCAAAATTCACCTCCATACGATCTAAAATAAATGGATCAATGGTGATGATATCTTGCAGATGACCTGAACGATACGTTGCATTATTCATACGAACACCATCCACAACCAACAAAACCCTGGAGGCTTCAAAACCCCTTAATACAGGAGAACTACCACCCATTTGACTCTTTTGTACAAATACCTGACCTGTATTGATCAACGCATCACCCAATGTCGCGGATTGCAATTCTGCCAAACGCTTGGCACTAACGACTTCAATTTGTCGTGGCGAATCCTTCCTTTTTTGAGCAAAACGCTGCGATGAAACCAACACCTCATCAAACGATTCTACGTCCGTTGTGTCGGCATTTTTTTTTGTCGTGTTCACCCCTGGTGAACTATTTTCTTGACCGTAACCTATGCCCATCAGGCACATAACGGCGACTGTTAAAATTGTTTTTTTCAATTTGTTGGTTGTTTTAAATTAGGCTCACAACAGGTAAGCCAATAATTGATAAAAACCCAAACCCTGCTGTTTCCTAAACACACTCCATCGTTTGGTTTAAGAATTTCAACCCTCGTATTGAACGCCTTTGCTGCATAAAAAAGCAAATATAAAATTTCCCGTCGCGCAATCAATGAAATTGTTGAATTTTGCAACATGAAGACACCGGTTTATGTGATTGACATTCTGAGAACGCCTGTAGGCAAATTTGGTGGCACCTTAGCCGCAATTAGACCAGATGATCTTGCAGCGCATGTAATTCAATCGATTTTAGCCCGAAACCCCAATATTGATCCCGCCGCTATCGATGAGGTAATTTTGGGTGCGGCAAACCAAGCTGGGGAAGACAACCGAAACGTGGCGAGAATGGCATCCTTGATGGCCGGGATCCCAACCTCAGTTCCAGGCTATACAGTAAACCGATTGTGTGCCAGTGGATTACAAAGTATAATGAATGGCGCCATGTCGATTGCCTCAGGACAAGCCCATTTGATAGTTGCAGGTGGCACAGAAAGTATGACCCGCGCTCCGTTTGTGATGGCCAAAGCCGATGCTGCTTTCTCCAGAACGCCAGAAATCTACGATACAACCATCGGTTGGAGATTTACCAACAAAACATTGGCGAAGATGTATCATCCGTTTTCTATGGGTGAAACCGCAGAAAACGTCGCCCAGCAATTCAATATTTCCCGAGAAGATCAAGATCTGTTTGCCTATGAAACTCAACTCAATTGGAAAAATGCGCAAGCAGCCGGACTCTTTAACCAAGAAATTGTAGCCGTTCCCATTCCTCAAAAAAAGGAGGATGCGATACTTTTTGATACCGACGAGCATCCACGACTCAGCGAAGTAAGCGTACTTGCATCGCTCAAACCCGCCTTCAAAGAAGGAGGTTCAGTGACCGCAGGCAATAGCTCGGGCATCAACGACGGCGCCGCAGTTTGCATTCTAGCCTCGGAAGAAATGGTGAAACAATTGGGCCTAACCCCCATGGCTCGCGTAGCTGGAATTGGTGCTGCCGGTGTCGACCCAAGTATCATGGGAATCGGACCTGTCCCAGCGACGCAAAAAGCTTTGAAAAATGCAGGACTTACCATTCAAGATCTAGATGTTGCAGAGCTGAACGAAGCCTTCGCCGCACAGGTTTTGGCTAGCATGAGAACTTTACACATCGACCGTAGCATCGTAAACCCCAATGGGGGAAGTATCGCCATCGGTCATCCATTGGGTGCCTCTGGAACGAGAATTTCGGCTACTCTTTTGCATCAAATGAATCGCAATAAGTCGTTAAAATATGGCTTAGCAACCATGTGTATTGGGGTTGGACAAGGCTGTGCCATTGTTTACGAAAATTTGTAATGCGATACAAAATTGAATTGGCCTATGAAGGCACCTGTTTTGGGGGTTGGCAAGTTCAGAACAATACCATTACCGTTCAGGGTGAAATCAACAAAGCACTGAGTGAGGTCTGTAACCAAACCATCGAAACGATGGGATGCGGCAGAACCGATTCGGGTGTTCATGCCAGTTATTTTGTCGCCCATTTTGATGGACCAGACAATATCCCATTGGATTTGGATGTTCGATTGAATAAGATGCTACCCAACAGCATCGGCATAAAAAAAATCACGGCCGTAAATGAGGATTTTCATGCCCGATTCTCAGCTTTACGACGTGAGTATCATTACCACATTCATCGAACAAAAAACCCCTTCACCGCCAATTTCTCCTTGTGGTTAACCGCAGAATTGGACCTAGAAGCGATGAATCAATGTGCTCAGGCAATCATCGGAAATCACGGTTTTCAAGCATTTTGCAAAGGGGAAATCCCCAACGAAAATCCCAATTGCGATGTAAATTTCGCTTGCTGGGAGGCCACTGAAACGGGCTATACATTTAAAATCCAAGCCAATCGATTCCTCCGAAATATGGTGAGAGCTTTGGTGGGAACGATGATAGAGGTTGGACAGGGGAAAATCTCATCCGCAGATTTTAAGCAAATTTTCGCTGGCGAATCCAGAAGTGAGGCCGGCGCGTCCGCGCCGGCCCAAGGACTCCACCTAACGGATGTGAAATATCCCACAGCCATTGCCAAAGGCAATACCTTAGGCTAATTAAATCAACACAAAAATCAATTTTTCTTATTCCTCAAATCTACGAATAAACTTATCAGCCTGACGTTCAGTTGCGGGCCTAATGTAAAAGCCCTCGGCCTTAATCTTGCTCATCGTAACAGCCAAAACACCCTGCATCTTTTCATCCGAGCAATAAATATTTGCCACCGTCTTCGTCAAATTGATATAGATATAATCCTTAGCACCAAGCTCTAAATACATATACATATTCTGCCCGCTCCGCTTGTGCTCCAACAACATCGTCGCCCTTAAACTCTTATTGATAGGCTTGCCCGCAATACTTGCCACCGACACGATATCATCACAATACATACCGCGCATTTTGCTGTCCCAACGGAAAGTTGCATCGCTCAAAACAAAGGCATAATTCGCCTCGTCCTTACCTGTTAATTCGCCGTTCTTTTCCAAATTGGCCAAGGCCTGACGTGCACTCTTCTCATTTTCCATCATCTCCCCCAAACACCGCTTAAAGAAGTCCGTATTCACCGAGGAAGTTGTCCCACCGTTCTCATTAATCAATGCCACCAACGCAGTGACATAATCCTGAGGCATCGGAAAATCCAACATCATCGCCATGTTGAAGACAAACGAGCTATCACCGCGATATAAATCCGCCGTACCTGCATTCTTAAAGTGAATATTGGGCGTCTCCAAGCCAAAGTCCAAAGGTCCTTCCGCGTGAATCGTATGATCTTTCTCGTTAAACTGAATCCAACTCCCTTTCAATCCGCCATCGCGCAATCTCGACTTACTACCAGCATAGAAACTCTCCGTCTTGTGGTCGTAATAGAAAATCCCCGTATCGTTCGTTACGTCATCGTCCGAATATCTGCGCTTCCAAGAATACATCAATGGATACACATGACTAGAATCGTTGGCCACAAATAGTCCCACATACTGCTTCTTGTTGTCTTTATCGCGCGGATCGCTCATATCCAACACAACGTCTTTGGGATCCACGCGGTTATCGAACCGAATCCACGCCGATGGATAAATGTTTTTAAACGTGTGTAGCGGTTTCACATAGCCGGTAAAGCGAATTAACTTCTCCGTACTTTCTATCTGAGCGAAACCCTTATACCCG
>NSIB01000011.1 GCA_002737625.1 Flavobacteriales bacterium
CGTGGATGAGGTCTTTTCACCCAAAACCAAAGGGGTGTTAAAATGGTATTGCGAATCGAGCAAATCCAGTGATTCAGGTGGTAATGCTTGGCGATGAGCAGGCCCCAAAGATTTGGACATCGCGCTGAGTATTGAAGCCGGCAAACTCCTAGAGAATTTCCTTTGGAAGCAGCCCCAAGATGCCGATATCGAGAAAATCAAAGAAGAGCTAGCCGATGTCTTTGCCTATGCTATAAAACAAATAAACCGTTGCAGAACAACGGTTTAAAGGTACTTGAAGTGAATTGAAAACCCTTTTGGCGGTGAGGGGGGGATTCGAACCCCCGGAACAGTTTCCCGTTCGTCAGTTTAGCAAACTGGTGGTTTAAGCCACTCACCCACCTCACCAATGGGGCTGCAAATATAGTATTATCAAAATCCCTTTACAAGTCCATCCTCCAAAGTTTTTTGTGGAATTCCCAAATATTTCTCCGTTCAAATCCCAAAGCGATTCAGTATTTTTGTAGCCCTTATTGAATAATTGAAACGTATGCAAATCAACATCACCTTCCCAGACGGCGCCGTTCGCAGCTATCCCAGTGGATCTTCAGCCATGGATGTGGCCCTGTCGATCAGTGAGGGTTTGGCACGTAACGTGCTCGCCGCCAAAGTGGACAAGGAAGTCTGGGATGCCAGTCGGCCCATTAACAAAGACGTTGCCTTGCAATTGCTTACGTGGAAAGATAAGGAGGGTCAGCAGACCTATTGGCACTCGAGCGCACACTTGATGGCGGAAGCGCTAGAAGCATTGTATCCGGGTGTGAAGTTGGCGATCGGTCCAGCGGTTGATAGTGGTTTTTATTACGATGTAGATTTTGGAGATCAGCATTTTTCATCTGAGTCTTTCGAGGCTTTGGAAAAGAAGATGATGGAATTGGCCAGAAATAATAGTGCCTTCGTAAGAAAAGAAGTTTCAAAAGCAGATGCCAAAGCCTATTTCACAGCCAAAGGCGATCCCTATAAGTTAGAGTTGATTGAAGATCTGGCCGACGGAAGTATCACTTTTTATGAGCAGGGCAATTTTACCGATTTATGTCGTGGCCCACATATCCCACATACCGGACATATCAAAGCAGTCAAGTTGCTGAATACAGCCGGTGCATATTGGAGGGGAAACGAAAAGAACAAGCAGTTAACAAGGATATACGGAGTAACCTTCCCTAAAAAGTCGGAGTTGGATGAGCACTTGGAGAGAATGGAAGAGGCCAAGAAGCGCGATCACCGGAAACTGGGTAAGGAGTTAGAAATTTATACGTTTGATGATGATGTAGGTCCAGGATTGCCTTTGTGGTTACCCAATGGGGGAATCATCATTGAGGCCTTGGAAACCTACGCCAAGAAAACGGAGAAAGAGGCTGGATATCAGCGTGTGAAGTCGCCTCACATCGCCAAGGAAAGTATGTACTTGAAGAGCGGACACTTGCCTTACTATGCTGAGAGTATGTTCCCTCCGATGGAAATCGATGGGGAGAAGTATTACCTAAAGCCGATGAACTGTCCTCACCACCACAAGATCTTTAAGGCCTTGCCTCATACTTATAAGGAATTGCCATTGCGTTTTGCTGAATACGGCACTTGTTATCGCTACGAGCAGAGCGGTGAGTTGTTTGGTTTGATGCGGGTGCGCAGTTTGCAAATGAACGACGCACACATTTATTGCACCGAAGCACAGTTTGAGGAAGAATTTAAAGGGGTGAATACCTTGTATTTGAAATATTTCGAGAAGTTTGGTATTGATAAGTATGTGATGCGATTCTCTAAGCACAATCCTGAGAAGTTGGGTCAGAAGTACGTCGACATGCCAGAATTGTGGGAGAAGACAGAAAATATGGTACGTCGTGTGTTGCAAAGCATGGGCGTGAGCTATGTAGAAGTAGAAGATGAAGCGGCTTTTTACGGACCCAAAATTGATATTCAGGTTTGGAGTGCCATTGGACGTGAATTTACTTTGGCAACCAATCAGGTGGATTTTGCGCAAGCGGAGCGATTTGATCTTACTTATATCAACGAGAAAAACGAGAAGGAGAGACCCATTATTATTCACCGCGCGCCGTTGAGTACGCATGAACGTTTCATTGGTTTCTTACTAGAGCACTACGCTGGAAATTTCCCAACTTGGTTGGCTCCAAAACAGGTCGTGATATTGCCAATTAGCGATAAATTTACAGATTACGCCCAAGGGGTTGTAAATTTCTTAAAAAAGCACGATATTCGCGCCTCCTTGGACACTCGGGCCGAGAAAGCGGGCAAGAAAATCCGCGACGCCGAAATCGCCAAAATCCCTTACATGCTTATTGTAGGAGAAAAGGAAGCCAACGAACAGCAAGTATCAGTTCGGAAGCACGGCGGTCTCGATTTGGGTACCATGGGAATTCAGCAATTGGCTGATATATTAATAGATGAAACCAGGATATAGCAGAAGACCATTCGTAAAGAAAGAGGCTCTCCACAAGATCAATGAGCTGATTACCGCTGCCAATGTGCGGGTGGTAGGAGAGCATATGCCTGTGGATGTTTACCCTACTGCCAAGGCTTTGGAAGTTGCCTATGAATTGGGATTAGACCTGGTGGAAATCTCACCACAAGCCGATCCTCCAGTTTGTAAAATTGTGGATTACAAGAAATTCTTGTATGAGCAAAAGAAAAAACAAAAGGAAATTAAAGCAAATGCGGTGAAGCAAGAGGTGAAGGAGATTCGTTTTGGTCCAAATACAGACGAACACGATATCGATTTCAAAATCAAGCACTCAAAGCATTTCTTGGAGCAAGGACATAAAGTACGTGCATATGTTTTTTTTAGAGGTCGTACCATTATCTATAAGCAGCGCGGTATTGATTTGTTGATGGGGTATGCCAACGTATTGATAGACGAAGGATACGCTAAGTTGGAGTCAGAGCCCAAAGAAGAAGGAAAAAAGGTTGCCATCATTTTGGCGCCAAAAGTAAAAAAATAAACGTTTTTAAAAATAAGAATTCAGGATATGCCTAAAATGAAGACCAATTCCAGCGCCAAAAAAAGGTTCACCGTAACCGGAACTGGAAAAGTAAAAAGAGCGAAAGCATTCAAAAATCACATTTTGACAAAGAAATCAACCAAGCGCAAGCGCGCATTGGGCAATGATGCCATTGTGGATGTTACAAACATGAGCAATGTTAAATTCATGCTTCGCATCGGAAAATAATTAAAACAAAATTTGGCCGGAGCACAAAAGCGCTTTTGTAATAGATTGCCGCTCAAGCCATTAAACTAAAATACTATGCCAAGATCCGTCAACCACGTCGCGAGTAAAGCTCGCCGCAAAAAAATCCTCAAACTCGCCAAAGGTTACTTTGGTCGTCGTAAAAACGTTTGGACCGTAGCCAAAAACGCAGTAGAAAAAGGTTTAACCTATGCCTACCGTGACCGCCGCGTTAAGAAACGCGAATTCCGCTCATTGTGGATCGTGCGTATCAATGCCGCTTGTCGTTTGCACGGTGTAAGTTACAGCAAATTCATGGGTAAGCTTAATAGCAGTGCCCTTGAAATCAACCGCAAAGTCCTAGCCGATTTAGCTATGAATGACCCTGCTGGCTTCAAAGCCATCTTTGATCAGATCATGAAAGGGTAATCAGCGCGCTGAAATCAATCATCTTTCAAAAAGCCCCGGAAACGGGGCTTTTTTTTTAAAAATTTGAGTTTGATAATTCAAAGGTTAAATTCTAGAATAAAGGGGGGATACCCAAATGGGTGGGTATTTATCAATCAAAAGGATTCCATTATTTAGAATCCCACAATGTGTAGGTTCGGATGTTTCCCCTAGATTGGAAATTGATGGCCAAGACATCAGAGAAAATTGCTCTGAACATAATCTTTTTGGCTGTATTGTATTGGTATTCCACTTCATTGTTTAAGCCGACCCTCTGAATCTCAGATAAGGGTTGGTTACCATCAGCCGCCGCCGCTTTTGCATATTCGTTGCACTCCTCCAATAATATGGGCTTTTCATAGACTCCTGCCGCATTTTTAGTATAAATCTTTATCGTATTCTTTGTGCCCGCAGGTCGCTCCGTGGTTAAATTTCCCTGCAAATACATATCCTCCCCGCTAAATGGAGACCGTACGGGTTTTATTCGAATGTATTCACCATCTTCCCTAAGGGTATCGTCGCACAAATCAAAAAGATAGTTGATGTCTTCCATGACCAATCTGCGAATGATTTTTTCATTATTCAATCGCATACGTTCTTCATCGAACTTTTCGGTACTAATCAAATTTGCAATCGCTTGCTTGGAAATTCCACTCAATAATTCATCTCTAAAGATTGTCCAATTTACCAATTCTTCCACCGCGCCCCGGTTGTTGAATTTTACCTTCAATGGCTGCAGCTGAATGCTGTTGGCGTTTTTCCATGGCCTACTTCCACCCGCATCACCAAAATAGCTCATCTCAAACGTATTGACCCCATCCGTTTTGGAAAAAATCAAAAAACAGGTATCTAACTTAACGTCCAAAAAGAAATCGTTCTCATTGGTGATGTACTCTTGGGTAAAGAGCTGATAAACAAATTGTTGCTTATTAAATAGGGTGGAAATGGGGTAGAGGGTATCGGGTTTTGTTTCGCCTTGTCCTTGGTTTAATGGGCTTGCGGCAGTGGCTTGCTCGGTTGTAGTTGCCGCTCGATTTCCGCTACCTTCTATTGGACGCTTGATCTTGAATGACGTGTTTTGTGCCGAAACAGGGCTATGGGAAAACAATAGAAGAAAACTGCCAAATCCGGCAATTAGATTTCTTCGAAAAATTGAATGGGCTTGTGGAGCGATATAATTTGTGATGGATAGGAATGTCATGGTAGTGTTCAAAGACGACCTACCCTTGCAAATCGTTTGCCAAAGATGTTAAACTTTGGTTCAGAGGTTACAAACTTTCAAATACAAGCTCGGAATTGTGGATTGTAAGACCATTAAAGACCGAATGACACCCAGGTGATGGGATAGGGCATTGATTTAATGGACAATTTTACTGATTAATCGTATTCGTTTTGTTCGATCGCTTCTAGCGGCAATTCTCCTTCCTCGAACACTTCATAGGGGATTTCGGTAGTATCGCGCTTTTTTGCAGGGCCTTTGAGTCTTGTCCAAGCATCAGGATGGATACACACTTGGAAAATTGCGGTATCTATAGTTCCGGAATCTTTGGCTAGTAGGCGTCTACGTAGTGCACTAAAATGCCCGTTATTGCTCAAAATACAGCCATTTGAATCGAGGAACCACCGCACTTTTTTGGGCATCGGGATGATGCTCGCAAGGAAGGTGCATTCGCCCAAGTTAAGGTCTATCGGGTTTTTGTGGAAATAGAATCGCGAGGCTTCGGTCACACCAAAGATGCCGGGACCCCATTCAATCACGTTTAAATAGACTTCAAGCAGGCGAGATTTTGACACCAATCCACGGCGTTCCATTAACCAAGTCAATAAAATTTCTTCCACTTTCCTAGCGATGGTTTTTCTACGACCGAGGAAAACGTTTTTCACGAGTTGCATTGAAATGGTAGAACCGCCGCGAGCAAATCGTTTTTGACTGTAATTCTGGGCGATACTGGAGCGAAATGCATCCATATAAAACCCTTGGTGATGATAAAAATCCGGGTCTTCGCTGCGCATCACACAACGTGTAAGATCCGGGCTTATATTATCGATTCGTGAAAAATTCCCATTCGATTCACCCACTTGAAAACGGGCAACCACTTCGCCTTTCTCCCAATAGGTATAAGTGAATTCTCCGTTAATGATACGGGGATCTACATTGCCCCATTTTACAATCGTAAAATCCTTGCTCGGCCACATTTTGCTTTCCAAAATACAATCACGGGGTTTTTCATGCTCTATGGCAAATTGGAATCTATATTCAAGGGTTCCGGTGGCTTGTGGGATGCCAATGTTTCTAAAAAGACCCACAGGTAAACTGGCAAAAAAATTATTAGCCTTAAGGCGAGGCATGTAAATATTTAAAGCGTATTTAGGGTTGTTTCCACCTTGGTATTGAGCAAAAATATTCGCGTTGATGTGGTTGATCTGAACGGAGCTTTGACTGTCTAGTTCAAAAAATCCATCCTTAATATCGCAAACAAATCTACCATTGGCAGAATCCACTTGAACCAAAGTATCGGAAATGCGCTCATCGTTCACTTGTAAACCTACGAATCCACCGCGTAAATCGGCATGAATGGCACCAAATGACTCTCCCAATTCAGTGACTTCGAAATCGGCTTTTTGGAATCCCAAACCATTCAATACCAATGGTATGGAGACGAATTTTTGATTTTTACTCGGTGTGATGCTTACGTGACCCGTGAGATCGTCTTTGTCTATGTCGCCTTGCAACACAAACTGAACCGATTTTGTAGTGGTAGCGGGTAGGGTGTCTGCGTCCGATTTTCTTTGTCTGTGATATTCTTTTTTGTCCTTTTCGCTGTTGATTTTTTCGCTAGTTGCGAGCAACTGCATCGACAGTGCTTTGTGTTTAAAGAGGGTGTTGGGCAATTGAAGAGAAAATGTACCGGTTGTGTCGGTTAGCGACATTTTGGTATCGCGCATTTCCAAGTAATTAGGCGCTTTACCAATATACGATTCGAGTTGTCTAAACAGATTTACGATGGGGTCTTTATTGGGGTTTGCCTTTTCCTCTGGTTTGTCATCGCTTCCCATCAAGCCACAATAATTGCAGTAGTTGGGTAGGTTAACCAGATAAAGCGATAGTTGTTCGGTTTCGAATCCAGAAAGTCCGATATCCCAAAATTTCCAAACGTTGAGCCCGATGGCCAAATCATCGCAGGCAAAAACGGGTGTATTAGGAAGAGATTTGTAGATAGCCTTCTGCGCGGTAGGCAAAGTATCGTTTGGCGCTGGAATCGGTTGATTGTAATTGAGTGAAAGACCTTTCAAGTGAACCCCGAACAACCAAGTAAAGCCTTTTTCGTTGCAGGTGAGGGCATAGCCTTTTTTCTCCAATTTCGCTACGGCCTTGTTGAAAGCCCAGTTGAGGAGCATACCTCGGCAGGAAAGCCAAACTATCAAAAAAATCGCAAACGCTATCCCTGTAAACCACGATGTTTTCTTCAGCCATTTAAATCCCCGATTTGGATCGGTGAGCCACTGCCAAAGAAAATTAATCCAAGTTCGGATGCGTTCCGGTGTAGTTATGCGGGGTGATTTGTCTGAGCTCATTCTTTACAGCGTCTGTAATATCTAGTTCGTTAATAAAATCGGCGATGCTTTCGGCGGTGATTTTACTGTGCGTGCGGGTAAGGGCTTTGAGTGACTCATAAGGATTGGCATACCCCTCGCGCCTTAGGATGGTTTGAATGGCTTCCGCAACAACGGCCCAGTTGTTATTTAAATCCGCTTCCAAGGCAGATTCATTGAGGACCAATTTGTTCAGTCCTTTGTTTAAACTGTTTAAAGCAATCAATGTATGTGCGAAAGGGACACCGATATTGCGTAAAACTGTACTATCAGTAAGGTCTCTTTGCAATCGAGAAACAGGCAATTTGGAGGCTAGATGTTCAAACAACGCGTTGGCAATGCCTAGGTTTCCTTCCGCATTTTCAAAGTCGATAGGATTCACCTTATGCGGCATCGCACTGGATCCCACTTCCCCTTCTTTGATTCTCTGTTTGAAGTAGTCCATGCTCACATAGGTCCAAACGTCGCGAGAAAAATCAATGAGTATCGTATTGATGCGCTTCCAATTATCGAACTGTGCCGCCAAGAAATCATAAGGTTCAATTTGCGTAGTAAAAGGCACGCGATACAAACCCAAGTCTTCGCCCACAAATTTGTCGCCAAAAGCCAACCAATCTGTATCAGGGAAAGCCACGTGATGGGCATTGTAATTCCCCGTTGCTCCGCCAAATTTGGCGGAATAGGGGAGTTGCGACAAAAGATTGAGCTGACCTTCCAAACGAGCCACAAATACATACCATTCTTTACCCAGTATGGTAGGAGAGGCTGGCTGACCGTGTGTTTTGGCCAATAGAGGTATATCTTTCCAGGCTTGCGCTTGAGATTTTAGCAATTGTAAAACTTCATCGAGGGCGGGCATCATCACAGCCTTGCTGGCTTCTTTGAAACTCAAAGGAATCGCAGTGTTGTTGATGTCTTGAGAGGTAAGGCCAAAGTGAACCCACTCTTTATATGCCTGTAAACCCAAGGCCTCCATTTTCTCTTTGATGCAGTATTCCACCGCTTTTACGTCGTGGTTGGTTGTTTTTTCTATGGTTTTTACGCGCTGAATATCCTCTTCTGGAAGATTTTTGCACCAACTGGTAAGGGTATTTTGATGATTAAGTAGCTCAGACCAATCGACATTTGGAATTACTTTTGCCAAGGCAAAAAGATAGGCTACCTCAACGCGGACACGGTATTGAATGAGTCCGGCTTCTGAATAAAATCGTTTTAAGGCCTGAGTTCCACCGGCATATCTACCGTCTACGGGTGAAATTGCATACAGAGGGCTAGCATCCATACGGCAAAAATACAACGCAAGTTGCGTTTTCCCTTATTTTAATTCCATTTTCAGGAATCGGCCCGTATGGCTTTCTTTGTGTTTTGCTACCTGTTCTGGTGTGCCGTATACCAATATTTCACCACCGCCTGATCCGCCTTCGGGTCCAATATCAACAACCCAATCGGCCACTTTAATCACATCCATGTTGTGCTCGATCACCACAATCGTATTGCCTTTGTCTACCAAAATATTCAATACCCCCAACAATTGCTTAATGTCGTTGAAGTGCAGCCCTGTAGTTGGCTCGTCTAAGATGTAAAGGGTCTTGCCCGTATCTCGCTTGCTCAATTCTGTAGAAAGCTTCACGCGTTGGGCTTCTCCGCCGCTGATGGTGGTGCTCGATTGACCTAAGGCGAGGTAACCCAAGCCCACGTCTTGCATTGTTTTTACTTTGCGTTGGATTAAAGGAATGTGTTCAAAGAAATCCACAGCGGTATCGATCGACATTTCTAAAACATCATTGATGCTTTTGCCTTTGTATCGAACTTCCAATGTTTCGCGATTGTATCGTTTGCCCTGACATTCATCGCAGAGTACTTCTACATCAGGCAGGAAGTTCATTTCTATTACTTTTTTGCCGCCGCCGCCGCAGGCTTCACAACGACCGCCTTTAACGTTAAAGCTGAATCGACCGGGCTTATAACCACGAATTTTGGCTTCGGGAAGGTTGGTGAAAAGGTTGCGAATCTCTTGAAATACACCCACATAGGTAGCGGGATTGCTTCGAGGCGTACGTCCGATAGGACTCTGGTCGATGCGTATTACTTTGTCTACGTGTTCTAATCCGTCAATGCTCTTAAACGGCAAGGGTTTATAACTGGAAGCATAGACTTTATTGTGTGCTGCAGTGAATAGGGTTTCGTTGATTAAACTGGATTTGCCGCTACCGCTTACGCCTGTAATTGCAACAAACAAGCCCACTGGAATTTCTAAATCCACGTTTTTTAGATTGTGGCCGGTGCATCCCTTTAACTTGAGTTTTGCTGTTGTGGCTTTTCTTCGTTTTTCGGGGACGGGAATGCTGTCTTCGCCGCGAAGGTATTTTCCAGTAATGGCATCAGACTGAATAAAGTCTTTCACTTCGCCACTGGCCACAATCTGACCGCCATGTACGCCGGCATTTGGACCAATCTCAACCAACCAATCACTGGCTAGCATCATGTCCTTGTCGTGCTCCACCACCAAAACGGTATTGCCCATATCGCGCAGATCCCTCAAACTCTGAATCAAACGTTCATTGTCGCGCTGATGCAACCCAATACTGGGCTCATCCAAAATATAAAGCACATTCATCAGTTTGCTACCGATTTGGGTTGCCAATCTGATTCGTTGCGCTTCCCCTCCCGATAGGGTCCTTGCGGGGCTATTTAAGGTGAGGTATCCTAGACCTACGCCAACCAAGAAATCGAGACGACTTTTGATTTCTTTGATCAGTTCGGTTGCAATAATGACTTGTCTTTCCGTGAGTTCATTGTGCACCGCATGAAACCAATTTCTTAACACATCGATATTCATGTTGCTGAGTTGAGAGATGTTTTTTTCTGCGATGATGAAATGCAGTGATTCTTGCTTTAATCGATCGCCATGACAGGCTTCACAAGGCTTTTGGTGCATGAATTCTTCTGCCCACTGACGCAGTTTGTCGTCCTCGGATTCAAAATAATTCTCCGTGATATAATGAACGACCCCTTTGTATTGACTTTCGTAGGATTTCTTTTGTCCTTGATGGTTGATATGACTGACCATGATGGGCTCGTCGTAGCCATAAAGTATGCACTGAATTTGCTGATCGCTGAGTTTTGAGATAGGATCGGCTAGGCTAAAATCTAGCACTTTTGCAAGGGCACGAAGTTGGCTAAACGTCCAGTTTTCTCTCAGTTCACCAATTGGGACGATGCCGCCGCGATTGATGGATTTGCTACGATCGGGGATGATGAAATCGATATTAACTTCGGCAGTTTCGCCCATGCCTTCACAGGTTGGACATGCACCATAGGGTGAGTTGAAAGAAAAGGAATTGGGTTGAGGTTCATCGTAACTGAGGCCACTCACTGGGTCCATTAAGAAACGAGAGAAATGCACAAGTTGATCGTCTGCGTCTAATACCATGATGTTTCCACTGCCCATTTTCATGGCAATTTTAACACTTTCGGTGAGCCTGCCGGTTGATCCACTTTGGACTTGCAAGCGATCTATTACGACTTCTATGTCGTGGATTTTGTATCGATCCACCTGCATACTGCCAGTGATATCGGTAATTTTCCCATCCACGCGAACTTTGTTATAGCCTTTCTTTTTTATTTGCTCAAAGAGGTCGCGGTAGTTGCCTTTACGTCCTTTCACCACAGGCGCGAGGATGGCTACTTTTTGCGTATCGAACTTTTGAACCATGGCATCCATGATTTGTTGCTCGGTCAGTTTCACCATTTTTTCACCGCTGATGTAACTCACAGCTTCTCCGGCACGGGCAAAGAGGAGACGAAGGAAATCGTATACTTCGGTAACTGTTCCTACGGTACTTCTAGGGTTTTTGCTAACTGTTTTTTGTTCGATGCTAATTACGGGGCTGAGGCCACGTACTTTATCGACATCCGGGCGCTTCATGTCCCCAATAAACTGGCGTGCATAGGCACTAAAACTCTCTAGGTAACGTCGCTGTCCTTCGGCGAAAAGGGTATCGAAAGCAAGTGAACTTTTACCCGACCCTGACAGTCCCGTAAAAACCACGAGTTTATTTCTGGGTATAGTGAGATCTAGGGATTTTAAATTGTGTTCCCGAGCGCCCAAAATTTCGATGCTGGGTTGATTGGCATCGGGCTGATGAATGTGCTCAGAAACATTGTTTTTCATGGAATTTGCAAAGGTACAAAACAATGCATCGGAAAGAAAGGTATATTCAGAAAATTCGTGGTAAGAGTAGGTGAACTACCAGCTTCCTCCAGCGCCACCGCCATTGAATCCTCCGCCACCGCCAAAACCTCCCCAATCACTAGATCCGCCACCGAATCCATTGCCTCCGCCTCCACCGCCTCCGCCAAAACCACCCATAAATAATAGGGGCCATGCGCCTAAACCGGTATTGTAACGACCATTTTTGCGATAACCTCCGCCACCACCGCCGCGAGACATGAAGAGTAGGATCAGTATTACCACCACTATACTACCCCAACCGCGGGTGCCACTTTTACGTTTTCTTGTGGCTTTGCCTTTAAATTTACCCATGAGGGCTTGCTCAAATGCTTGCGTGGTTTGGATGATGGCATTGAAATAATCTTGGTTACGAAGGTTGGGAACAAGGAAATCATTTTCGATCTGACCCAGTCGGCTTGCGCTGAGTTTATCTTGCATTTGATCGGCGGTTACCGTGAAAAATTTTCTGTCGTTTATTGCGATATACAGCAGGATACCATTGTTTTTGTTTTTTTGTCCCACGCCCCAACCTCGGGCAAGGAACATCGCACGATCTATCGCGGCAAGGCCGTTGGCGCTGGGTTCAAGGACCACTGCAATTTGCGACGATGTTGAATCTTCGTAGGCAAAAAGTCGCTCATCGAGTTCTTTGATTTGGGCAGCGCTCAAAACATTGGCATAGTCATTTACGTGACCTTTGTAGGCTGGAAGTGTTTGTTCTGCCTTGGCAATGCTTACGCCGCTGATGCAGAGGGCAAGTAACGCCAATTTCAATATTGTGTTTTTGCCCATCAAGCCAAGGTTAAAGATATTGAGAGGGCTTTTTTTACAATGCCTCACTGATCTTGATTTACTCTCAAGAATCCCCGTATCAACTACCATTTGAAATCTCATTGCTTAATTCATTTGGATTGATATCGCCAGGGGCAAAATACTTTGATAATAGGGATGCGGACTCTTCAATGCCAAGCAAAACGCCCGTTTTGAATTGCTGCTGTTGGAAATGATTCTGCATCGCATCGCGCATTTGGTCCCATTGGCCGTCAACGACTTTGCTGTTGATGCCTTCATCGCCGAAAATGGCAAATTGCTTGGTATACGGAGCTAAGTAAATCAATATGCCGTTGCGGTCTGCGGTTTTGTGCATCCCCAATTTCTTAAAAGTTTTGGTCGCTGCTTTTACCGCATCAGTGGGTTGGTAAGAATGGCTGATATGAACTCGAATTTCTGCCGATGTGAGATTTTCCGAGGCAACAATGCCTGCAACAATTTCAGATTCCTCTGGTTCGGTAAATAGTTTAATGGGTTTTTTAAGGCCGGTGGCCAACATCAAACCACGAAAGAAAGAGGAAATTTGATCCAGCATTTTTATTCTTTCAAAGCGTCTTTCACGTTAACACGCTTTTCGGTACCCTTGTCTGCTTCAAATCCTGATTTCTTTTGGAAGCCAAAGATTCCTGCAAAAATGTTACTTGGGAACTGACGTACTGAAAGGTTGTATTGCTTAACTGCGGCGTTGAAATCGCTGCGAGCTGTACGAATCATATTTTCAGCCTCTGAAATCTCGAATTGCAAATTTTCGTATCCTTTGGTGGCTTTCAAATCTGGATAGCGCTCCAAAACGATCATCATTCTGCTGAAAGAGGATTGTTGGGCGGATTCAAACTTATTCAAATTCTCAGGCGTAAGTTGGTCGCTGGTTAATTTAACCTGACCGGCACTGGCTCTGGCATTGGTGATTTCGGTTAATGTAGATTTCTCAAATTTGGCTTCTGCGCTTACCGCTTCTGCAACTTCTGCGATTTTATCGGCGCGAGTTTGGTAGGCGACTTCTACGTTGTTCCAAGCGTTTGATAAGGTTTCGTCCTGATTTACCAAGCCGTTGTAACTTCCTTTGATCCATAAAAATGCGATCAATACTACCCCTACGATGATGAGGGTGCGAATGGTTTTACTGTTCATTTTTTTGTTATTGTTAGGCCAAAGGTACTCTCAAAATGCTTGCCCATTTTTTCTTTTACGGCAAACATGTCAATTTTTCCGCCCAATTCCTTTTCCATACTCGTAACGCCCTTGTCTACAATGCCGCAAGGCACAATATGATTGAACATGCCAAGGTCGGTGTTGACGTTGAGTGCGAGGCCATGCATGCTGACAAAACGACTGCATTTGATACCAATGGCCGCGATTTTTCTTTCTGTTGGTTTGTTGATATCGATCCAAACGCCAATTCGATCTTTTATCACACCGGCTTCGATTCCATAATCGGCGAGGGTTTTGATAATTGTAGTTTCGATGCCCTCTACAAATCGTTTTACGCCCATGTTTAGTAACTCTAAATCAAAAATTGGGTAGACAACCAATTGTCCGGGTCCGTGATAGGTAATATCGCCCCCTCGTTCAATATCGTATACTTTGGCTTTCATTGTAGAGAGAGCTTCGTTAGAAGCAAGCAAATTTTCCCTGTCCGCGCTTTTGCCAAACGTATACACATGCGGATGCTCAATCATGATTAAATGCAAGGGCTCTGTTGGTTGATGACTGGATTTGTTTTGAATCATTGCATCAAAGAGGGATCGCTGAAAGTTTAAGGTTTCTTCGTAGGTCTGATTTTGTAATAAATGCAACTGGCAATTCAACATTTTGCAAATTTAGCCAAAAGCAAGGGCTGCAATTGATAATTCGAAATAAGGGTGACATTTTTGAAATCGTGAATGAAGGAAAAGAGAGAGTCGAACTTTTTTGGGACAAGAAAGCATCCAAGAAGCAGTTAGGAGATTGGGGTGAAATTCAAGCAGGTGATTGGTTGATAAGGCAAGGGGTAGATATTTTACATCGCAATTGGAGAAGTGGGCATAAAGAGATTGATATCATCGGCAGGCAAAGTGATGTGTTGATATTTATAGAGGTGAAATGTAGAAGCACATCTATTTTTGCACCGCCAGAAACAGCGGTAAATGCCAAAAAATGGAAGAACATAGGTATCGCAGCAACAGATTATATAATAAAAAATAAATATTTTGGAAAATTTCGGTTTGATATTTTGGCGGTGACAATTACTCCTTACTGCAAGCAAATCATGCACTTTAAAGATGCTTTTCATCGTTCAAAGACAACCCTTTATTGAAAATTGATGTCATTGATTTTACATATAACTAAGCCAACCCTAGAAACTTTGAATTTAATTTGCGAACGAAAATGAGACTGAGTAAGATTAATTTAACCGCGGCCTTCGCTTTTTTAAGTATTGTAAATATCGCAAAATCACAACAGAAGTGTGGCAGTGATATGCATAATGATCGCATTACAAAAGAGCATCCGGAAGCAAAATTGTTGGAAGACCATATGAATGCAGAGGCGGATTCCAAGAAAGTGGAATCAAGGGCTGCCATTTATACAATTCCGGTCGTTTTTCATGTGATACACACCAATGGTGCTGAAAATATTAGTCGCGAACAAATCTTGGATCAAATGCGCGTTTTGAATGAGGATTTTAATTTATTAAATAGCAATCGCAATAAATTGCGCTCGGTATTTGCGGGCTTGGCTGCCGATTGTCAGATCAAATTCGAATTGGCAAAAATCGACCCCAATGGAAATTGTACAGACGGTATAAACCGTGTTTATTCTTCGGCGGGTGTGGAAATGGATATGAGCACTGAAGCTGTGAAATCATTGATCATTTGGCCCTATACAAAGTATTTGAATATTTGGGTTGTTTCTTCAATCGATGGAGGAACTAGTGGTGGTGAAATATTAGGGTATGCCGTTTTTCCATGGACTGCCAAATTTAGTAAGGACGGGATTGTTATGAAATCGGACCGCGTGGGAACCATCGGAACAGCGGTGGCATCAGATAGTGGTCGTACCCTCACGCATGAAGTGGGACATTGGTTGGGGTTGTATCACGTATTTCAAGACGATTGTGCCAATGGCGACAAAGTAGATGATACGCCTCCGGCGACGGGCCCATTTACCAATGCAAACTGTCCAGCGGCCGGCAACAGTTGTAGTACGGATTCCCCGGATAAATTGGATTTGTGGGAAGATTATATGGATTACTCCAATGGTTCTTGTCAGTGTTTGTTTACCAAATCACAAAAGACGCGTATGCATTCCTACCTTACTTCGGGAACAAGTCCTAGAACTACGAATGTATCTGCTAGTAATTTAATTGCAACTGGGATAACGCCATCATCAGTAGCTCCTGTGGCAACTTTTACATCGAGTGCACAAGTGATTTGTGCGGGTCAATCGGTGAAATTTTATGATTTAAGCTGTAAGTCGATTCCAACTGCTTGGTCTTGGACTTTTACGGGGTCATCTCAACCCAGTGCATCAACACAGAATCCTACAGTAACGTATCAAACGCCAGGTATTTATCCAGTGTCGTTGACCGTTCAAAATACAAAAGGTAGTAATTTCGTTACCAAGACAAGTTATATTACTGTTTTGAAAGCCGCATCTGAAAATAAGCCAAATTTTGAACAAGGTTTTGAAAATGGAGACCCTGCAACATTTACTTCATCCGATAAATTCATGCACAGTTCCCCAACTACATCGAGGTTTGCTCTTGAAACTACGGTAGGTTACACCGGCAGCAACTGTTACAAAGCACCAATTGCAACTGGCAGTGCAGCGGGTAGTACTTACAGCATCACATTGCCGAGTTTTGATATCTCTGGCATGGGCGCTTCTACACCGCGATTTACTTTTTATAGTTCTTATGCACAACCTGATGCAACGGTATCTGAAATAATGCGAGTCTATGTTTCTTCCGATTGTGGCGCTTCATTCAAGCAAATACTGGAAAGATCAGGCGCTGCATTGGCTTACAGTGGACAAGTCTATACCAATAATTTTAAGCCAACAAAATCAACCAATTGGCGTTTGTCTGGCGTTACATCCTTGTCTTCGATCGGGTATGGGTTGAACCAAAATTTAACATTCCGCATTGATGTCATCAGCGGCGGAGGAAATCCAGTTTACATCGATAATATCAATATTGGGGCGTTTTATGCCGGTGTAAATACCATCGGAAAGGATTTGATGGGGTTTGAAGTGAATCCCAATCCTGTAGAAGCCAATTCTAAAATTGTAATTCATTCTGCCATCACAGATGAAGAAGTATCGGTGGTACTTCTAGATTTGCAGGGTAGAAAAGTGGCAGATATTTTTTCAGGTAAAATTGTAGAATCGAACACAACACTTTATATGTCTGATTTGTTATTGCCAAGCTCTGGATTGTATGTCATTAGCATGGAGTCGAGCAAGGGTAGCATTCAGAAACCAGTCATTTTCGGAAAATAATACATGTCAATCAAGAACTTAGTAATCGTTGAGTCACCTGCCAAAGCCAAAACCATCGAGAAGTATCTCGGAGAGGGCTTTATTGTAAAATCTAGCATGGGTCACATCCGTGATTTGTCATCGGGCGATTCCGCCATTGATGTCAAAAATGGATTTTTGCCCAAATATGAGGTCCCAGATGAAAAGAAAAAATTGGTTGCCGAATTAAAGAAATATGCCAAAGACGCCGAAACGGTTTGGTTGGCATCGGACGAAGACCGAGAAGGAGAAGCTATTAGTTGGCATTTGTTTGAGGTTTTGGGTCTTAAAGAGGAGAATACAAAACGCATTGTTTTCAATGAAATTACCAAAACCGCGATTTTACATGCCATTGAAAATCCTAGGACAATTGATAAGTGTTTGGTTGATGCACAACAGGCCCGACGTATTTTGGATCGATTGGTGGGTTTTGAACTGTCGCCCATTTTATGGCGTAAGGTACAGCCTAAATTGTCTGCCGGACGCGTACAGTCAGTAGCCGTGAAATTGGTGGTAGAGCGTGAACGTGAAATCAATGAATTTGATGCCAAATCGGAATTTAAGGTCATTGGTGAATTTAAGACTCAGGAAGGCAAGATTCTTAGTGCGGAAAATACCCAAAAGCCCAAAAATGCAGATACAGCAAAGGCTTTCTTGACATCGTTAATTGGTGAAACATTCTCAGTGACAGGGTTAGAGGTGAAGCCCACTTTTAGGAATCCGTCGCCGCCGTTCACCACTTCTACTTTACAACAGGAAGCCTCAAGGAAATTGGGCTACGATGTTACCACAACCATGAGAATCGCGCAGAAACTCTATGAACATGGTCACATCACATATATGCGTACCGATTCTGTAAACTTGAGCAAAATGGCTATGGCAGCCGCCAAATCGGAAATCGAAACTACGTTTGGTGAAAAGTATTCTCAGGTTAGAAATTATACCACAAAAAACGAGTCGGCTCAGGAAGCGCACGAAGCGATTCGTCCTACAAGTTTTGCGGTTCAGTTTGCTGGGGATGATAACAGAGAGAAGAAGCTATATAGTCTGATTTGGAAGCGTGCCATTGCCTCTCAAATGGCCAAGGCGGAGATGGAAAAAACCGTGATTACCATCGAAGACAATAGCAAAAAATCGAAATTTCAAGCCGAAGGTGAAGTGATTCGATTTGATGGATTTTTGAAAGTATACATGGAAAGCAAAGACGATGAGGAAGAAGACGGAGAACAGGATGGACTATTGCCAGCGGTGGTAGTAGGAGAAGGGGTTGAAGTGAAGAAAATCAAGGCCCAAGAGCGATTTGCTAGACCTGCGCCTAGGTATTCAGAAGCATCGTTGGTGAAGAAATTGGAGGAACTAGGAATCGGTAGACCCTCTACCTATGCACCTACCATTACAACCATTCAAAAACGTCAGTATGTTACCACCGAAACTAGGGAAGGCAAACAACGCAAAATTGAGGAAGTAACATTGGTGGGTTCGGAGATGTCGGAAGAAGTAAAAGTGGAAAATTATGGGGCGGAAAAGAACAAATTGTTCCCCTCAGATATGGGAATGTTGGTAACAGATTTCTTGTCGGCCAACTTCGATACAATCATGGATTACGGCTTTACGGCTTCTGTAGAAAAGCAATTCGACGAAATCGCCAATGGAAATAAGGCTTGGCAGGACATGTTAACAGGTTTCTACGGGCCTTTTCACGCCGCGGTTGACACCACCATGGAATCTGCAGAACGAGTAACAGGTGAGAGGATTTTAGGGGTGCATCCATTGAGTGGAAGGCCGATGAGTGTTCGTATGGGTAAGTTTGGTCCCTTTGTTCAAATTGGAGCCAAAGACGATGAAGAGAAGTTGATTTATGCGAGTCTTCAACAAGGCCAATCCATTGAAACAGTAACCCTTGAAAATGCGCTCAAATTGTTTGAACTACCCCGTGAAATCATGGTGTATGAAGGCGAAGCAGTGATTGCGGGCATTGGAAGATTCGGTCCCTATTTAAAGCGCGGTGATAAGTACTTCAACGTAGATAAAGGTTTGGATTTAACAGCAATGACCGTTGAGGAATGCGAAGCGATATTGAAAGAGGCTTTGTCTGGAACTCAGTTTCCATTGCATGTAGCTGACTATAACGGCGTTTCTTTAGAAGTGAATAAAGGGCGTTTCGGACCTTATATTAAATACCAAGGTCAATTTATATCTATTCCCAAAGGCCAGGCCCCAGAAACAGTAACGGCGGAACAAGCCGTTGCTTTGGTAGAGGCAAAGATGGCAGGTGCAGCAGCTGCAGTTTTGAAAACATTTACTGAGGATGCTAACATTCAAATTTTGAATGGAAGATATGGCCCATACATCAAAAGTGGAAAGGACAATGTGCCGATTCCAAAAGATAAAACTTGGGATTCGTTGGTATACGCAGATGTTGAGGTTTTAGTGAAAGGATTTGTGAAAAAGCCCAAAGCCGCAGGATTTAAGTCGAAGAAAAAGTAAGCATCGCATTTTGCGGTCTATAAAATTATATTGCTACGATTCTCATGATTAATCCTTCTACACTTAGAGCCATGGTTCAGTTACTGGATGATCCGGACTTGGATGTTTCTGTGGCTGTGGAGAATCGATTGATGGAGGAGGGGGAATCCGTAATTGATGAATTGGAAGCACTCTGGTTGAACAATGAATTCCCAGATTCTTCGAGGTATATCGAACTAGTTATCAATAAAATACAGAAAAATCTATTGCATCAAAGATTTAAAAATTGGATTGAACAAGACCAACCGGATTTGATAGAAGGATGGGTTCTTGTGACTCAGTTGCAGTATCCTGGTGTGAAATTAATGGATGTAAAGAGTCAGTTGAATGATATCAAATTGGACGCTTGGCTGTTGATGGGGAATGTTGAAAACGACCTTGATCGGATTCAGATATTGAATCATGTTTTTTTTGAACAACAGGGTTTTCATGGCGATACGAGCCAATATCACTATCCCGATAATTCATTTATTAATCGAGTGTTGGAAAGGAAGTCGGGCAATCCAATTAGTTTATCAGCCATTTATTTATCGGTTGCTCAACATTTGGGACTTCCGGTGTTTGGTATTAATCTACCCCAGCATTTTGTGGTGGGATTTTGCAAAATTGGAGAAGCCTATG
This sequence comes from Flavobacteriales bacterium, assembly GCA_002737625.1. Taxonomy (GTDB): domain Bacteria; phylum Bacteroidota; class Bacteroidia; order NS11-12g; family UBA955; genus UBA955. Next base: position 19,969 of record NSIB01000011.1, read on the forward strand.
GGGGGGTGAAAAATGTAAAAGCTGTGCCGTTGGAGGAAGTTGGAAAAGTTGTCTTTTATATCAATCCCTACAGCAAAGGCCAAATCTTTACCGAAGAAAATATCGATAGTTTTTTAAAAGTAGTAAATGTAACGCCCTTACCTCAATTTTATATGCCCTGTTCAGTGAAAGATATTATCAAAAGGATGCTGAGAAATTTGCATTATTCGTTTGGTGAAACCCAAGAAAAATCAAAGCGTTCTGAAGTAGCTGAGTTGATGAGAATTTGTGGAATGACAGATGAAATTTCGTCGGAATCAGGCGATAAAGACGACAATTCGTAGCACATTTTTTTTTATTCGGGATTGGCGTTTGGCGGTGAAATGAAAAAACACGATTTTTGCATTCAATTGTTATGGAAGAAAAACCCATTGTAATGCCCAAAATGGGCGAAAGCATCGCGGAAGCGACAATTATTCGTTGGTTAAAAAGCGAGGGAGAGCGTGTTGAAAAGGATGAACCCATCGTTGAAATTGCTACCGATAAGGTTGATAGTGAGATTCCTAGCACAGAAGCTGGGATTTTAGTGAAACAATTGTATCAAGATGGTGATGTAGTTAAAGTGGGGGAACCTGTTGCAATGATAAATATAGAGGGTGGAGCATCGGCTTCATCACCTGTTGCGTTATCTCCAGCGTTATCAACTCCCGTCACCTCTGTTCCAACGGCTGTGGAACCAGTAATTTTATTGGAAGCGGCGGTTGCAGCCATCGAAAAACAAATTGAATCCGCACAACCCAATACAGCGCTGTTAACCAATGAAGGAGGAAGTCGTTTCTATTCTCCGTTGGTCTTAAATATTGCAAGGGCAGAAGGTGTATCCATATCTCAATTGGAAGCTTTGGCAGGAACGGGAAAAGAGGGAAGGGTGACCAAATCTGATATTCTCGATTATGTAGCGAATCGTGGCACTGCAGCGGAAAACTCGTTTATATCAACATCGGTTTTACCTGTTCATTCAGCGGCTAAATCAATCCAAACGCCTGTTTCCAATCAAACACCTGCCAAAGTAGAAGTCAAATCCAGCATTTCATTAAACCCCGGTGATGAAATCATAGAAATGGATCGTGTGAGAAAAATGATTGCCGACCACATGGTCATGAGCAAACATATTTCGCCCCATGTTACCAGTTTTGTTGAAGCGGATGTTACGAATTTGGTAAATTGGAGAAATCGCGTGAAGGATAGTTTTAAGAAAAGAGAAGGTGAAAGCATTACGTTTACACCCATATTTATTGAAGCTGTAGCCAAAGCGATCCAGGATTTTCCATTGATCAATATAAGTGTGGATGGAAACACAATTATCAAAAAGAAAAGTATCAACATTGGAATGGCCGTTGCACAGCAGAATGGCAATTTGATTGTTCCGGTGATTAAAAATGCTGATAGCATGAGTCTGTTGGGAGTAATCAGAGTTGTTAATGATTTAGCGGGAAGAGCGCGTATTGGGAAGTTGGTTCCAGATGAAGTTCAAGGGGGTACCTATACGCTAACAAACGTGGGGAGTTTTGGGAATGTTATGGGTACGCCTGTGATCAATCAACCCCAAGTGGCCATTATGGCAGTGGGTGCGATTCGCAAAAAACCAGCTGTTTTAGAGACCGAATTTGGTGATGTGATTGCAATCCGACATATGATGTACTTATCGCATAGTTACGATCACCGTGTGGTAGACGGTGCTTTAGGAGGCATGTTTGTTCGCCGCGTTGCCGACTACTTGGAACAGTGGGATGTGAATCGCGAGATTTAATTCTAACATTTTTCCCCTTTCCCTTGGCGACATAAACTGCTTGAATATTTAACACTTGAGACGGAAGGTTGAGACCGCGTTGCTTAATTGGATTTACCAATGAAAATTTTAGTTATATCAGACAATCATGGCTACGTTGATGAAGGGATTCTGCATCATGCAGCATGGGCGGATGAGGTTTGGCATGCCGGCGATTGGCTGAATACAGCGATGCATCACGCAATTTCAAAGCTCGGAAAACCCATCGTCGGCGTACATGGTAATATTGATGGTATGGATGTGAAAGTGGAATATCCCGATGTTCAATTATTTGATAGGGAAGGCTTTAGAATTCTCATGATACATATTGGCGGTAAACCCGGACGGTATCCGGCAAACGTGAAAGATGCATTAAACAAAACCAAACCCGATATCTACGTTTGTGGTCATTCTCATATGCTCCAAGTTCAAAGAGATCCCAAATTTAATAACTTGCTTTTTTTAAATCCAGGGGCTTGCGGAGTCCACGGATTTCATAAAGTTCGGACCGCACTTCGCTTCCAATTGGAACCCCAAAAAATTCATTCCATGGAAGTGGTGGAATGGCCCAAAAATATTGTCAAATAATATTGGAATCATTAGAAATTAATGATAATTTCGCATCCCGTTCTGAAAAAGAATATGCCCAGGTGGCGGAATTGGTAGACGCGCTGGTCTCAAACACCTGTGGGTTCACCCCCGTACCGGTTCGACTCCGGTCCTGGGCACCAAATTGTGAAAAACAATCAACATTTTCAGATCAAAACCATCGACGGCCAAATGGCCGTCGATTTGTTTTTGCCCGCAACCGAAGGGCCTTTCCCCGTATTGGTCTATTGCCACGGCTTCAAAGGATTTAAACAATGGGGCCACGTCCCTTATTTGCATGAGTATTTTGCCACAGGCGATTATGCGGTGATTGCGTTTAACCATTCACACAATGGGGTAGTGGGTGATGCAGATAGATTTGATGCGCTGGATCTGTTTGCTGTTAATACCGTGAGTAAAGAGCTCAACGACCTAGAATCGCTGGGAAAATGGATTCGAGAAAATGGGAAATCATTGGGATTGGACGTAGAAAGAGTTTCTTGGTTAGGCCACTCCCGCGGCGGAGCCAATGTGATTTTGTTCGCCAGCCGTTATCCAGATTTCGTTGAGAAAGTCATTGCTTGGTCGCCCATTCCATCGTATCAATGGTTATTTGAATCGTTCAACCCCCAAATTTGGAAGAAAAATCGTACGGTATACACTACAAATGCCCGTACACATCAGGAAATGCCATTGGATTACAGCATCTGGGAGAATTTGATGGCACATGAAGAGGAATTCGACGTCTTGGAAGCTGCCCGAGGTTTGGGTAGACCTTTACTCATTGTTCATGGAGAAGCCGATGAAGCCGTTCCTTGTGCGTTGTCTGAGCCATTGTACGATGCTTGTATTCATAGTATCCGAATGACAGTTTCTAAAGCGGATCATACCTTCGGAACGAAACATCCTTGCGCGGGAATTCGTGATTTCACCCAAGAATTATGGTATGCACTCGATAATACCTTGAGTTTTTTAGAAGAAATTTAACGATTATGGCTAAAAAGCCGCGCGCTGAAGTCGGTCATTGATCGCACGTCCGAGTCCTTCGTTTGGCGCCCATTCAAAGTATGCCAGTTTCTGATTGTCTTTATCTAGTCTACGCAAGATAGAAAAAAGATTCGATGCTGATTCGTTGATGTCGCCACTGTCCGACAAATAGTAATCAGAACCCCGTTGCGCCTTTTGTTTAGAAAAATAGATGATCGATACGCTTGGGTCAATATCTGCGGCTTGCATTGTACTTAACGCAATGAGCTGACATCGCGGACTGTAATGTTGATCTAACTGACCGGGTGCTTGTGGATTGCTATTTTGGTTTAATCGTTCCAGCACAGGGACTTTCAAAACGGCTTCAATGCGCTCCAACGACAATCCTCCGAGCCTTAGAACTTGCGGAATACCATTGGCGATGGCAACAATGGTGCTTTCTATTCCTACAGAGCAGGCGCCATCGTCGAGAATATAATCTATGCTATCTCCCAATTGATCGGCCACATGCTGCGCATTGGTTGGGCTAACATAGCCAAAAGGATTTGCACTTGGGGCGGCCAGGGGGAAGGGGAGTTGAATCAGTAATTCCAATGTTAGGTGGTTATTAGGCATTCGAAGCCCAACAGTGGGTTGTCCCGAAGTTGTAAGATCGGGGACTAAATCCGATTTGGGTAGTATGAGCGTGAGTGGACCTGGCCAAAAGGCGCGAGCCAATTTTTCTGCCATCTCGGGCCATTCAGTACATAGCGATTGGGCTTGTTCGATGGAAGCAACGTGCAGGATTAGAGGGTCAAATGCAGGTCGGTTTTTTGCCGAAAAAATCCCCGCAACCGCTATTTCATCAAGTCCATTGGCCGCCAACCCATAAACTGTTTCTGTGGGAATGGCCACCAATTTTCCCTCAAGGAGCAGTTTTTTGGCAAGTATGAGGTCTGTGCCGCGATGCTGCATCGTTTAGTACGGTAAATTAACGACGTTTGAGGCTGTACTTTTCAATTTTGTTGTATAAATGGCTTCGTTGAATATCGATTTCTTGTGCGGTTTTGGCCACATTCCAACCATTTTGGACCAATTTTCTTTCGATAAATACTTTTTCGGCCCAGTCTCTAAAATCTTGAAGCGTTTTGTAATCGTCCACCACACCAAATGGATCTGCACCCCTTTGCGCTGGGTTTGAAAACATATAGACGTCCTCACCAGAAATTTTTTCTCCGCAAAGAATCACCAAACGTTCAACGACGTTGCGTAGTTCACGAATATTTCCTGTCCAATTAACATCCTGCAGGGCTTGATAGCCATCGGGGGTAAATCCTTTTAAAGAAATGCTATTTTCGTCGCAGATGTCTTTTAAGAAATTATTGGCAATCAACGGAATGTCTTCGATACGCTCATTTAAAGTAGGAACATGAATCAGTATTACGCTCAGCCTATGGTAAAGATCCATTCTGAACTGTCCTTTTTCGATTTCCTCGAGCAAATTCTTATTGGTAGCTGCTACAATGCGAACGTCAACTTTAATCTCTTTTTCGCCCCCAACCCGTGTAATTTTCCCTTCCTGAATCGCTCTTAATACTTTGGCTTGGGCAGAAAGACTCATGTCGCCAATTTCATCCAAGAAAAGGGTGCCGCCATGGGCTTGTTCGAATTTGCCGATGCGTTGTTTGATGGCTGAAGTAAAGCTGCCTTTTTCATGTCCAAACAATTCACTTTCAATCAATTCAGACGGGATGGATGCACAATTTACTTCTACCAGAGCCATGTTACCGCGATTGCTTTTTTCATGCAACCAACGAGCGACCAATTCTTTGCCTGTTCCATTTTCTCCGGTGATCAGCACGCGTGCTTCGGTGGGGGCTACCTTTTCAATGGTTTCCTTGATTTTTCCAATGGCAGGCGTTTCTCCGATGATATCGAAAGTTTTGGATACTTTTCGCTTCAGGAATTTTGTTTCTGTAAGGAGATTGTTTTTGTCGATGGCGTTCCGAATGGAAATCAATAATCGATTCAAATCTGGGGGTTTGGTAATAAAGTCATAGGCCCCCTTCTTTGTGGCATCAATGGCCATTTCTACGTTTCCATGGCCAGAAATCATTATAAAAGGAAGGTCTGGTCTCAGGGCTTGGGCTCGATCTAGGAGTTCCATCCCGTCTATGCCAGGCATTTTTACATCACACAGAACAACATCGTATTCATTCTTCTGTATGAGCAGCAGACCTTTATTGCCATCATCGGCAGTGGTAATGGTGTAATTCTCGTATTCTAGAATTTCTTTGAGGGTTTCACGGATCGGCGCTTCATCGTCGATGACCAATATTTCAGCCATAATAAGTGTATAGATTAGAATACAATGATACAAAGAGAGAACAGTAGAACAAGGCCAACTTTTCCACCACTTATACTCTTTTTGATATGTTTTTTGAGGGAATAAAAAATGAAAATGAACCCTAACGATATTAATTGAAAGCGGAAGCTAAGAATAGAGTGGATACAAGGTTGCCTGAATTGGTATTATTTGATAAAATGTTTGGGAATGTGAGGATTTTACATGATTTTTGTTTCTGAGAGATATTCCACAATAGGTATGAATAAACAATTACTGGGAAGATGGGTGGCTTTAATAGCTTTAGTAGCGCCGTTGGCGTTATTTGCGCAGACTGATCCACTTTTTACACATTTCACATTTAACAAGTTGTTCTATAACCCAGCGTATGCCGGGGCTTCTGGTCAATTTTGTATAAATGCAATTACTCACCAGCAGTGGTTAGGTTATGACGATGAGTCTCCATATCTTAAAACTCAGAATAAAGATTTCGGTATCGAGAACACGTTAGATGCGGCGCGCAAGAACATTGCTCCTGTAACCCGCGGTTTGGGATTTTCCGCTCCAATTATGGTAAAGGGAAATAATATGGGGGGTGCTTTTTTCTCATTGGTATCGGATCAAGTGGGATATGAGACAGCTACCTATATGAAGGGTGGTGGTTCATACGCTTATACCTTAGCAGATGGATCAAACATTCGCTTGGGGGTTGATATCACAAATCTCACAAAAACGCTAGATGCAACCAAGTTGAGATATCACGATCCAAATGATCCAATGATACCCATTGGACAACCTTCGGATCAACATACAACTTTTGGTGCCGGCGTATATTATAGCAATCCAAATATTGAAGATGGCGCGTATTTGGGTGTGTCTTCAACGCATTTAAATCCCCAGACATTTAACTATGGTGGTGGAATTGGTGGTGGAACCGTGCAAGTAACTACAAATAGACACCTATATATAGTAGGGGGATACAAAAAAAACAATTTCATGGGTAATCCATCACTGTCGTTGGATCCTGCGTTCTTAATTAAGACGGTAATGGGCAAAGGCGGAATGGTTAAGCCTCAGTTGGACGTACAGGGCTTGGTTACTTGGAATGGTTTGTTTGCCGGGGGTGCAAATATTCGTATTTATGGATTGGGCGCGGAATCAGTTTCCTTAATATTGGGATACTATCCTCCATTGTTAGGCAATGGTCCAATGAGTGATCAAAAACTTCGTGTAGGTTATTCTTACGATTTAACGGTGAATCACATTTTGCGCAATTCTGCGGGTTCGCATGAGTTGCAAGTGAATTACTGCTTTATGTTTACAATTCCGGAAAGGCCAGTTCGTGTATTCCGTCATCCACGTTATATGGAGCGTTCACCTGAATGGGATTAATCTAAAAAATATTTATCCACACAAAATAAACATTCGATTCTGTCGTTTCATAGGTACTGAAATAAATAAAATGTTGCTTTATTCAAATAGAACTTTATTTTTGCAATCTTTAGAAACAATACGCACAATCAAAACTGCATAATGAAAAATACAGTGATGAGTCTCTTCACAAACAACGAGTTCGCTAAGAAAGCTTTGAATTTCTTGGGCAATCGAACCTTACACAGGGCCGCTATCGTTGCTTCTGTAATGGTCTATGCTTGCGGACCAGCCGATACCGGTGATTTGACCGGTGTTTTAGGCAGACGGCCTTGGTTTCACCCCCAGCCTCCGGGAATGGTGTACGTGAAATCAGGAACTTTTCACACAGGACAAGGAGGGCAGGATGTATTCAATTCCTACTTGGAGCCAAACAAACAGATGACCATAACCGGTTTCTGGATGGACGAAACAGAGATTACAAATAACGAATACCGTCAGTTTGTGAATTATGTTATCGATTCGTTGGCTAGAATCATGTGTGACGACGACGAATATTACTTCCCAGAAGATGAGGAGGGCAATCGTTTGATTAACCCTTACCGCGAAGTGGATTGGTTAAAGCACAAGGAAGAATTGGCTGATATGTGGTATCAAGGAGATGAGCGTTTCCAAGGAAAGCACCAAATTGATACTCGTAAATTGATTTACCATTTCATGTGGACAGATTTTGATGCAGCTGCAAATCAGGATCGCGACAAATACAATCCAATGGATCGCAGTAAATTCATGCGCACAGAGGATGTTTTGGTATACCCTGATACATTGTGTTGGGTACGTGATTTTACCTATTCATACAACGAGCCAATGGCCCAGATATATTTCCATCACCCAAAATACGATGAATATCCAGTTGTAGGTGTTTCTTGGCATCAAGCGTATGCTTTCTGTCGTTGGAGAACTGATCGCAAAACAGCGTATTGGGAAATGAATGGTTATTTGCCAAATACACATGATTTCCGTTTGCCAACTGAGTATGAGTGGGAATATGCTGCTCGTGGCGGTCGTATCGGAAACAAATACCCATGGGGCGGACCGTATGCTAGAAATAGCAAGGGTTGTATGTTAGCCAACTTTAAGCCATTGCGTGGTAACTATGGTGTAGACGGGGGTGTTTATCCAGTGCGGGTTGATAGTTACTTCCCAAATGATTTTGGTTTGTATAATATGTCGGGTAACGTTTCTGAGTGGACTCGTACTTCATGGGATGAGGCAAATAATGCTTTCGCTCACGACTTGAATGGTGAATCGTATAAATTCATCAAAGAAAGAGGCAAAGAGGGTACACGTCAGGTGAAGGATATTCCAATCAATGAGAAGCGCAAAGTAATCCGCGGTGGATCTTGGAAAGATGTCGCTTATTTTATCGAAAATGGTGCTAGAACCTATGAATACCAAGACACAAGTAAATCTTATGTAGGATTCCGCTGTGTTCAAACCTACATTGGTCGTTCAAATACAGATCGCAAATAATTTTTTACAGAATAATTTTTCTTACATATCGTTTACTATTCAACTAACTATAATAAAAAATAAATATGAGCAACAAAAGTTTCTTTGAATCAAAAAAGTTTAAAACTAGCATGAACTTCGTTTATGGTATGGGTGCTGCGGTAGTAATCGTGGGTGCTTTGTTTAAAATTTTGCACTTGAAAGGTGCTGACCTTATGTTGTCGGTGGGTCTATTGACTGAAGCCGCCATTTTTGCAATTTCTTCTTTTGAACCCATACACATGGATCCAGATTGGTCTTTGGTTTACCCTGAATTGGCTGGTGGCGATCCAACTGAAACCAAAAAGAAATTGAGTGGTACTTTAACTCAGCAATTAGACAATATGTTGGCTCAAGCGAAAATTGGTCCAGAATTGATCGAAAGTTTGGGCAATGGGTTGTCATCTTTGAGCAATAACGTAAAAGATATGGGTACTTTGTCAAATGCAGCGGTTGCTACGACTGAGTATGCAGAAAATGCTTCCAAGGCGGCTAAGAATATGAATGCAATTGCCGATAGTACTGCAATGGTTTCTGATTCGATGGGCAATTTCTCTGCTGGATTGCAGGGCGCTTTGATAAACATAAATTCAACTGAAGTAGCTACGGCGGAGTTTGCTGGTGAATTGTCTAAGTTGAATCGCAATTTGAGCAATTTGAATTCAATTTATGGTAATATGTTGAGCGCTATGGGCGCCAACAAAGCCTAATCCAATTATCTAACCCAACTTAAAAAGGAGATATAGATAATGGCAGGTGGTAAATTATCCCCACGTCAGAAGATGATCAACATGATGTATCTCGTGTTGACAGCGCTTTTGGCACTTAACGTATCTAAGGAAATCATCAAGGCTTTTAACTTGATTGAGAATTCTTTGGATAATTCTACAAAAAACATCGTTCAAAAGAATAGTGCAGTATTGAGTTCGTTGGTAAAAACTGCCGCTGATAATAAAGCGGCTGCCGCTGCAGTTTCTTACTGTAATCAAGTACAGGGAATCAGCAAAACTTTGATAATTCGTTTGAGTGGAATTAAAAATGAATTGTTACTTCGTTCTGGTGACCAAAAAGATCCTAAAATGGGTCGTAAGCAAGAGCCTGAAGCCATGTTGGTAAAAGGTGGAGTTGCGGAATTGGCTCAGGGTGATAACATGGAACTTCATGCTCACTATTTCATGATAGATGAGGATGGTAAAAATGGTGTTGAATTGCAAGAGTCTATCAATAAAACCCGTATTGCAATGTTGGCAATAATGAAAAAGGCTGCTATGGATCCAATTTTATCTGCATCGCCAGAAACGAAGAAAATGTTGTTGGACCGTATGAAGGCAATTGAAGAAAAGACTTCTTTGTATGCCAACAATTCTTTAAATAGCAGTGGTACAGAAGAATCTTGGGTTTCTATGTATTTGGAGCATTCGCCTTTGGCTGGTGTATTCGCCATGTTGAGTAAGGTTGAAAATGATTCCCGTTCTATGGAAGCAGAAGTTATGCAAGCCTTGGCTGAGTCTGTGAATGCTGCGGATTACAAATTCGACAAATTGATTCCGGTTGTTTCTTCAGCGACTTCAGCTGTATTGACAAACCAAACTTATGAAGCCAATATTTTGTTGGCTGCTTACAACTCAAAAGCCCAAATGTTTGTGACTGTAAACGGTCGCCCCATTGAAGTGGTAGATGGTGTAGGAAAATACAAGGTTACGAGTTCATCACCGGGTTCTCAGAAATATAAAGTGGGTATTCAGGTTCCAAAGCCTAATGGTGGTGGATCTGATAACTATGAGACTGAAGCAGAATATAGTGTATTTGCTCCTCAAGCAGCGATTTCTGCCGATGAGTTGAATGTATTGTATGTTGGTTTACCCAACCCAATTTCTGTATCTGTGGGTGGTGTTGATCCCAAAAATGTAACGGTATCGGTAGTAGGTGGGGGTGTATCTCTTCGTGCTGCTAAACCTGGCCAGTTTAATGCATTGGTTCCTGTGCGTAATGGAAACGATTGTTTGATTAAAGTAACTGCAAAGTTGCCTGATGGTCGTACCGTATCTATGGGAGATAAGAAATTTAAAATTCGTAACGTACCTCGTCCCGTATTTAAAGCGGGTAGTGTTGGATTTAGCGGTCCAATTTCATTGTCTGCTTTAAAAGTTCAGGCAAACGCGGTTGCTGCCTTAGATAACTTTGTTTATGATGGTGTAAAATATGATGTATTGTCTTATCGTTTTACATGTATCGGCCGCCGTACCAACGGACCAAAAATCATGACAGCCAATGGAGCCTCTTTGACACCCATTCAAGCATACTTAAAAATGTTAGGCCCTGGTGATTTGATTCAGTTTGACCAAATTAAAGTAATAGGACCAGACAAAACCCCGAAATTCTTGGATAACGTGGGTGGCGCAGTTCAATAATAGAAACAACTATGAAACGCATTTTATTCACACTCGCATTATTCACGGCAGCTGGTTTGCAAGCGCAAGACTGGGGAGGCGGTGGCGGTTGGGGTTCTTCTCCTGAGCCAGCCAAAGGAGGGAAGTCAGACCCCGCTCCATCTGAAGCTACTGGTGAGCCAAAGAAAGATGTTGAAATTGTGATTCCAACCATTGGAACACACTACGACGACCCAACAGTGACTCATTATGAACCAGAGTACGTGAACCAAGACACCAACATTCGCAATTTGCAGGGTATTGTAATGCCTCGTCCATATTTGCGCAATGCGGATGTTAAATATCGTAAACGTGTGTGGCGTGTGATTGATTTGCGTCAAAAAATGAATCGTTCTTGGACATGGCCTAAGAATCCGATTTCTCAAGTATTCTGGGAATTTGGAACCAAAGGATTGTTGCGTGCTTATGCTACTGATTCATTTAATCGTGTCATGACGCCAGAGGATATTATTCGTTTAACTTCTGAAATCATTACAACTTCAAAACAACGTCCTGGATCTGATGATCCTACAGATTTGGTGGATACTTCATTCCCTGAATATTTTAGTTGGGATTTGATACAGAAGTTTGAAATCATGGAAGATTGGGTGTTTGACTATAAGCATGGTGAGTTGAAGCCAATTATTATCGGCATCGCGCCTATTCAGCCTAAAATGATTATGGGTCAATCGTATGATGTTAAACCCTTTTGGTTAAAAATGGACGATTGTCGTCCTGCTTTGGCAAAATCAGAAGTATTTAACAGATACAATGATGCGATGCGCTTGAATTGGGATCAACATATCAATCATCACCGTTTATTTGATAGTTATATCGTGAAAACTTCGGAGTGGGATGATAGATATATTACCCAAAAATCTGAGTTTAAGCAAGATGGTTTGGCTTCTTTACTTCGCGCAGAAGAAATTAAAAATGACTTGTTCATTTTTGAACATGATTTGTGGGAGTATTAATCGTATAGAAATAATTTTTAAAAAAATCCCGGAGTATACTCTGGGATTTTTTTTGCAATGGTTTAATGCCAATCATTTCAATTAATTACTCGGATTCCTTTGGTTTTCCTATAAATATGCGTATTTTCGCCGTTCGTTTTAGTAACGATGTTCGATAAAGCGGAAGATCTAATCATTGAGTTTGTTAAATTAAAAGATGGCAAACACTCGTTGAACTTCCGGGTTGACGAAGCGTTCTTTGAAGAATTGGGGAGTGTTGAGGTACATAAAGCCGATGTGGGAGTGCAGGTTATGGTTGATAAAAATGTCAATTGGATGCATTGCCATATCGACATTAAAGGTAGTTTGACCGTTGATTGTCATCGCTGTTTGGTGGATATTCCTTTGGGGATTTCTACGAAGTATTTGTTGATTGTTAAATTGGATAGTCATGAAACCGTTGATGTAGATCATGAAGATGAAGGGGTGGAATTAATTTACCTTCGTCCGCATGATTTTGAATTGCGTATCGCTCGCCCCGTTTATGAAACAAGCCTTTTGGCATTACCTATGATTAGGAATTGCGATGATTTGGAGAATAAACCCTGTGACAAGGCAATGATTCAGAAACTAAAAACGCTCAGCGGAGAAACAACAGATGAAGTTGTAGATGCTCGTTGGGAGAAATTGAAACAACTAAAAAACAAATAACCAAGGAAATGGCACATCCTAAACGAAAAATATCGAAAACCCGTCGCGACAAACGTCGTACTCATGACAAAATTGAAGTGCGTCCAATGATTGCTGATCCAATAACCGGTGATGTTTCATTGTACCATCGTGTGAATCTCGAAACAGGAATGTACCGCGGCCAAAAGGTAATGAAGGGTCGCAACGATAGCTAAAATGAGAATTGGTATTGACGTCATGGGTGGGGATTATGCCCCATTGGAAGCCGTCAAAGGTGCCTCATTAGCAGCAAAGGCTTTGAAGGGCGTGGAACTGGTTCTTTTTGGTTCTATGAGCGAAGTTTTGCGCGTCTGTGAAAGTGAAGGTATCGATTCAAAATTATTTACTTTTGTTGATACGCCGGATGTCATTGAAATGGCAGAACACCCGGTAAAGGCCTTGTTATCAAAGCCCAATTCAAGCATTGCTCAAGGTTTTTTACAGCTTGCAAAAGGTAATATCGGTGCTTTTTTGAGTGCTGGTAATACGGGCGCTATGTTGGTTGGTTCTATTCAATATTTGAAATTGGTAGATGGTTGTGATAGACCGTGCTTAACTGCCGCCATTCCCCGTGCCAACATGAACCCCGGTTTGTTGTTGGATGTGGGTGCTAACTCGGATTGTAAACCAGAACATTTAGAAAAGTTTGCACTGCTTGGTAACTTGCTTTATTCAATGATGTACAAAGTGGATTCACCGAAAGTGGGTCTATTAAATATTGGTGAAGAAAGTGAAAAGGGAAACCTATTAACAAAAGCCACGCATCAATTATTGTCTCAAACCCAAGGCATTAATTTTGTGGGAAATGTGGAAGGTCGTGATATTTTTGCTGATATTGCTGATGTTGTGGTTTGTGATGGTTTTAGTGGCAATGTGATCATTAAAGTGTGTGAAGGCATGTATTACCGATTGGTAAAACGGGGCGTACAAGATGATTATTTGGACCGGTTTAATTTTAAACACTACGGTGGAAGTTTGATTTTAGGGGTAAATGCTCCGGTTGTTGTAGGCCATGGTATTACGAAAGCAGAGACTTTCCTTAAAATGATAGAATTGGCTCAGGATGCCGTGGAAACTCAATTGACAAGTAAAATTCAAAAGGCGATGAGCCATTTTAATGCTGAGCAATCGTTAATAACAAGTTAATTCATGAAAATCACAGCTGCCATCACTGCGGTGGGTGGATATGTTCCCCCGAAAATCCTTACCAATGCTGATTTAGAGAAAATGGTTGATACGAACGATGAATGGATTCGTTCGAGGACTGGTATTTTGGAACGTCATATTTTGGATGAACCTGGAAAAGCGACATCAGATTTGGCTGTGGGTGCTATATTGCCGATGTTGGCAAAAAAGGGCATAGATCCTGCGGAAATTGATATGATTATTTGTGGCACTGTAACGGGAGATTATATTTTTCCCGCAACAGCCAATGTGATAGCAGATAAAATTGGTGCCGTGAATGCTTGGGGCTACGACGTCAATGCGGCATGTAGTGGTTTCTTATTTGCTCTGGTAACTGGATCAAAATTTATTGAAACAGGGTCTCACAAAAAAGTACTGGTTGTAGGGGCAGATAAAATGAGTGCTATTACTGATTACACAGATCGTAATACATGTGTGTTGTTTGGAGATGGTGCGGGTTGTGTTTTATTGGAGCCGTCCACGGATGGATTGGGGATACAAGATTCAATTACCCGTGTGGATGGAAGTGGCCGTGATTTTTTAATTCAAAAAGCCGGAGGTTCAATGTTGCCACCGAGTCATGAAACGATAGACCAGCGTTTGCATTATGCCCAGCAAGAGGGAAAAACGGTATTCAAGTTTGCTGTAACTCGTATGGCGGATGTGAGTTATGAAATCATGGAGAGAAATAATCTTTCTGCGGATGATATCGCTTGGTTGGTGCCTCACCAAGCCAATTTGCGTATCATTGATGCCACTGCAGATCGCATGGGGTTGGATAAGAACAAGGTGATGATTAATATCCAGAAGTATGGGAATACCACTTCAGCAACTTTGCCTTTGTGCTTATGGGAATGGGAAAAGCAATTGAAAAAAGGGGATAATCTAATCCTTAGTAGTTTTGGTGGTGGCTTTACTTGGGGTAGTATTTACCTCAAATGGGCTTACGATTCCAATTAATTCACTTTTTGTATTATACATCGATAAATAAAATCGCCGTGGATGTCTATTCCTCCACAGAATTCTTCTGATATCAACTGCAAGTTATCATGGTTGTCTAATAATTGCTGGATGGTATTTTCGTTTTCTGCTGCAAATACTGAGCAAGTAAGATAAACAAGATAACCGCCGATAGCAAGGCTCGGTAACACGTTTTGTATGATACTGAATTGTTTTTCTGCGAATGTTTTGATAGTTGTTGAATCGAAAAAATGAATATTTTCTGGATTTCTACGCCAGGTACCGCTGCCGGTGCAGGGGACGTCTGCGAGGATGACATGATAGGTTTGATTTGGATTTTTACTGTTACTATTATCTATATATCCGTTCAATGAAGCGGTAAACACAGTGGGTTGTTTGAGTCCTAGTAATTGAAATCGCTGCTTGAGGTTTTCTAAAATATTCGATCTCACATCGGAGCAGGTGAGGTTGGTTGTTGGGAATTGCTTTAATAGGGATATCGATTTACCTCCCGCACCGGCGCAGCAGTCCCATAAAGCAGTATTGGCGTGACAGTAGACGGCCATCGGTTGGTTTGACCAATCCATTGCTGTTTGAGAGGAAATGTCTTGTATGTAGGCATTACCATTTTCCACCCAAGGATTCAGATTCACCTGTGCTGATACGGCGATGGCGTTGCCCTGGGTTTGTTCGATGGCTATTCCCGCTTTTGTTAATTGTGTTTGTAGGCCTTTAAGAGAAATGTTGCCATTGGACAACCAAACTAGGGGTTCAGATGTGAACCATGGCGTGAGTATTTCGGTGGTAATGGTTTGGCTTAAATATTGGGATAGGGATTGGTAGGGGCTGTAATTTTTGTTGGATTCTGGGTTGTCTGCTTGGTTTGATTCCCCGCTGTCTATACGATTGGATTTAGGGCTCTTTGGGGGAGTGGATTCGGTGTTGACAGTTCGGTTTGACTTATCAGTTGGGTTAGCAATTGTTTCAGATTGTTTTATTGATGGGGTATTGTTTGATGTTGGGATATTCAAATTTTGGTTGCCCACGGCTGTTGTGAAATGGGTTTGCAACCATTGTAGAATTATCTCCGGGGATTGGCGCGAAACGCCGTAGGCGTTTCGCCAGAAGAAATAACAGGCAGTCCTGTAACGCTTACGATCTTTGCTTCCCCAATTTTTATTCTCCTTAAAGCAGGCTTTTACATACAAATGAAAAGGAGTGCCGCCGTCGTACTCAAACAACATAGTGGCACAATTTTGATAAAAAATATAAGGGTAAATCGCTGTCATTTCGTTTGTTTAAGTATATATCCAGCCGTTTCTGTTATTCTTACAAAAATCGGGTAGAGCATTATTGACTGAAGAGGTGAGGGGTGTCTTCGTAAATCACTACAAATCGAATCCCATCGTTATAAGGGGCTGATCCACCACCGCGAATGTGTATCGAATTAATCAATCCTTCGTAAGTAGCATCGGGCAATGAAGAAACGAAATTGGGTCCAAATGCCATCGCGCTAAATCCCAAATAATTACCTTGGTCGTATCCAATGAAGGCGAAACGACTCGGCTCAGTGCCGTAGGTTGCAAAGAATTTTTTGGAGAAATGCAACGTCGCCGTGTCGTGAAAATCTGTAAAGTTTACTGTGGGATAAATACAAATTTCATCGTTCAATCCGCTGTAATATCGCTTGTCTTCGAACCAGCTTAAGTCTGCGATTAGCCAGCATTGCTGACGTTTTTCAAGGAGTTTTTCTAAGGGTGTCCTCACTGCCACATCATCAGCACATGCCACCAATAACAAACTATCCCTTTTTGGCAAGGCGGGTGTTAATACCCCATCTTTCATCGTGTGAATTGTAATCAATTTTGATGTCGATTTTGCCATCGATGCTTTGTAAATCAATGCCTTAGGCTTACTCGATTTCCCAGCGTCTATGATTAAACAAATGCGATGCTTTGGAAACATGCGAATGACATTCTTCGCCACCGATTTATATCGCAGGGTATCGTTGATGAAAAAATTAATATTCGGAAAAGGTCCCGTGGTTAAACCTTTTTGTGATTTTGGTTTGATATAGGTTAATGGTGAAATCCAAAGTTGTGGGTTAATTATGGGGGTTTCGATTGTCACATTATTTGGGTTGACCACAGCTAAATTTGTCTGATTGCCTAACGCATTTAGCCAGCTTCCTGAAGGAGAATAAATTAAATCCTTGAAATTCTGTTCGTATACGGGTCCAATGATGATATTGTTATCTATAAAGTTTCTGTTTGCCGAAATCGACTTGATCGCCAACTGATTTAGGGGAACGCTATCGGTTGGTTCTGTATCAAAAACACT
>NSIB01000012.1 GCA_002737625.1 Flavobacteriales bacterium
TTGGTATTGGTTCTTGAGGCAATGGAGAGGCAGGGTGTGAAAGTGGATATTGATTTCTTGAAGGAGTATAGCAATCAATTGTTAGGTCAGGTGAGAACGGTTCAGGCTGCCATTTTTTCGGATGCGGGAGGTGTGTTTAACATCGCATCGGCGCAGCAAGTGGGGAAAATATTGTTTGAGCAATTGAAGTTGTCGGACAAACCCAAGAAAACCAAAACAGGCCAGTATCAAACAGATGAGGAAACACTGAATTCGTTGTTGGGCAAGCACCCTATCGTGCAGAATATTATGGATTTTAGGGCATTGCAGAAATTGAAAAGCACTTATGTTGATGCATTGCCTTTGTTGGTTGATGTCAATACGGGTCGGGTTCATACGCATTTTAATCAGGCCGTTGCTGCAACAGGTCGTTTGAGTAGCCAGAACCCCAATTTGCAGAACATTCCCATCCGCACAGAGTTGGGCAGGGAAATTCGGAAGGCATTTGTTTCTAAAGGTGCGGATACGACATTGTTAAGTTTGGATTATTCGCAGATCGAATTGCGGATTATTGCTCACATTAGTGGCGATCCGGGCATGCAGGAAGCTTTTCAGCAGGGGATCGACATTCACACGGCTACGGCAGCGAAAGTGTGGGGTGTTGCGATAGACGATGTAGACAAGGAAATGCGGAGGAAGGCGAAAACAGTGAACTTCGGAATCATATATGGTATTTCGGCGTTTGGATTGAGTCAGCGTGTGGGTATCAGTCGTGGCGAGGCAAAAGAAATCATCGAAAATTATTTCAAGCAGTTTGGTGGCATTAAGAGATACATGGATGAAACGGTGAATAAGGCGCGGGAAAATGGCTACGTGGAGACCATTTTGGGACGCCGGCGATACATGAGAGATATCAATTCAGCCAATGCTGTAATGCGTGGTTTTTCCGAGCGAAATGCGATCAATGCGCCGATTCAGGGAAGTGCGGCAGATATGATTAAAGTGGCGATGATTCACATTCACAATTGGTTGAATGACGAGAAATTAAAGACGCGAATGATTTTGCAAGTGCATGATGAGTTGCTGTTTGATGTCCCAAACGATGAGTTGGACTTGGTTGAGGCGAAAATCAAATATTTGATGGAAAATTCTATGCCGTTGAGTATTCCAGTGGTGGTTGAATCAGGGACCGGAAACAATTGGCTAGAAGCGCATTAAACCGGATTAATTATAGAACTTCCAGTTCAAGCCGAAGCGAATTCTATAGGGCTGAATGGGGTAACCGGCCACGTATTGGTAGTGGGTATTAAAACCTGGAATTACAAAAATCTCATTGATGTGTTCTGCTTTGAGAAAGATATCTACGGTCTGTACCTTGGCCACTGCATACAAATCCAATTCAAAGTAATTGCCGAGGTTGGTGAGGTTGCTATGAACAATAAATGAACCCGCGTCGGGTCTGTAAGTGGTATTCTGAAATTTTGAAGTGTATTGGATGTTTGTCCCTAAGGTCAGAATCATGGCTTTTTTAAATGCGGGCATGCGATATTCTAGGCTGGTGGTGGTCCGCAACACGGGCTGACCCATGTTAAAAATCGTAGGTGATAAAGAAGAATTGAACTTTTTGAAGTTTGCGGTTTGATTAAAATAAAGTCGCTTTCCACGCACCATGAAATTTACTTCTACCTGTTTGTAAGCTTGAGAGGCAAATTGCGTAAAGGGAAGAGAATCAATA
Source organism: Flavobacteriales bacterium (assembly GCA_002737625.1). Taxonomy (GTDB): domain Bacteria; phylum Bacteroidota; class Bacteroidia; order NS11-12g; family UBA955; genus UBA955. The sequence goes on from NSIB01000012.1 coordinate 1,715, forward strand.
GATAATGTTGGGTTGGTCCAGTTGCCAATTCTAATAATGGAGAAGATTCCGAGACTTCGTTTTCGCGAAGAGTCTGTTTGATTACGAAAAATAAATCTACCTGCGATATGCTTATCCCCGGTTAGTTGAAATTTGTTGTTGTATATGAAATGGTTAGCATAGAAATTCTGTTGGAATAATGACACTGGCATCGTCTTGTCCAGACCTTCTACACTGATTAGGAAATGCTGGTAATCCTTGTGATTGAATTGATAGGATTTTTGCAGAATATTTAGACTTCCAGTGAATTGATGCGAATTTTTGGCATAACCAGAATACATATAAGCTGTACTGAATTGCAAGGACGGAAGTCTTAGGATTTTAAGGGTTCCATCCATTTGGAGTCCGGAAGATTGGTATTTCAATGATTTTTGTTGCTGGGTAAATTGCAACAAGTTTGAAAGGTATGTGGAAGTTTGAAATATATGTTGAGCATGAAATTGAAGGCCAAACGGGAAATAGGAATCTTGGAACGACTTCTTAAGGCCCACAGAATGCGTGAGCATTTGCCAAACGTTACTATCATTGGTTTTTAAAGCGGTTCCGAAATAGTTTTTGCCGTAAAACGAAGTATCTCTTTTGCTGTCTTTAAACTGATAAGCCGTTTTTTCCCAAGACACCGCTTGGGTAATATAAAGTCTACTATTAATCTGATATTGTTGGTGTAATTGATGGTTGTGACTTGAAAAGAGTGATTTTGCCGTGGATAATCTGGGGTTATAATTGCCAAGCGGACGTGTTTGAAATTTACTGGAATCAACGGGGATGAAAAAATCTGTCTCTGAAGCCAATCCACCATTTTCTTGTCGGTTACCCCGCTCCCATCCCAAATAAACCACCTGCTTATATTTGCCGTTTTTGGAAATGGAAAGTTGGTTGATATGGATATTTCTATGTGTGTTGTTTTGCAATGACCCTACATATTGCTCTTGACTGGTTACACTTTTGTAGTCCAGAGTAATATTGTTTCTAGCTCCGAAATTCTGGGTATGTAAAGCATTGATTGCAATCGTTTTTCCGGGCCCTTGGAGGTAATTGAATTTTGTAAAAGGAGCGAAAGCGCGGTATAATGTTAATGATTGATTATTATCGAATGGCGATAGACCAATTTGTAAGGGATTGAATGCGTGGATTACATTTTGGGTTTTAAAACCAGCTTCATTTTTGGGCTGATTCGAAGCGTTTTCGAATCCTATATAGGTTGGGCTGCCTGGTTCACCCAGATTGAATTGCTGCAGATTATTTCTATAATTGTTTACATCTACCTGCGTTGAGTCCATTTGCGCTGTTGGATAGAGTAACGTATCTCGTTTGTTTTTTGAAGGTGAGGTGTGATAGTATGATTGACCGGTTTCAAAAAAATCTATTGCCAAATAGGGTTCAATTTTTAGCAATGTGCTTTTTGATGCAGTATCTTTGATTATTTTCGTTGTGTCTGCAGTAGCATTTTTTGGACTTTGCATTTCGATGGCTTGTCCGAACAAATCAGATCCAGATAAAATGAGATAAGCAATGGTAAATATGATGAGGAGTTGCTTTTTCAATGGGCCTAAATGTTAACGCAAATTTGCGAATAAAAATTGAACTTAACTCAAAGGGAAAAATAGATGTACACGGGAACATTGATTTTGGCGACATCTTGGATTGATCCCGAGTTTTTATGGCTGTTCGGCGTTTTTTTGATGTGCTTTGTGAAGTACGCGGTAGCTGCTGGGATGGCGATTGCACATTTTGAAAATCCCATTTGGGGTTATGTGATTACAACGATTGGGGGAATCGCTGCTGCGTTTTTTTGGATTTTTTTTGGCAATTGGGCGCAATCAAAAATCGTTCAGTATCATTTATGGGTTAAACGCAAAAATGGAAAAACAACATTAGATCACCCAAAACGGTTTAGCAAGAAGAATCGGTGGTTGGTGAAAATTAAAAAAAATGGGGGATTGCCTATTTTGTGTTTTATTTCCCCTATTTCGATTGGTGTGGCTCCAGGCTGTTTGATTGCTGTTGGTTTGGAATCGGACCGTTTCAAAATTTGGCTTTATATGTCGGTCTCAATCGCGTTTTGGGGCCTAATTATATTTGGAAGCAAGTGGTTGTTGGTTGCCTAGTACATCGGGTGGAAAACGTAATATAACTGCCAATTGAAGTTGGATTTAGGTGAAATCTTTTTCTGTTTCCCCAAATAGTAAGTAAATTGTGCCTTCATATGCGTAAATCTCAGATTTTCACTTTGTTTTTGGGTTTGATGGTTGTCTTTTCTGCCTGTAGAAGAGAGCCTTTGTCATGGGACAATCGAGTGGCTGCACCCTTGTTTAAATCCACGTTAAGCCTAGGTCAGATCGATTCAAAATATTTGGATCATACGGCTGCTGATAGCAGTTATAAGTTGAAATATGAGAATTTGGTTTACACGTATCGAATGGCCAATATTAGAGCGTATGACACTGGACTAACCGCCTCTTTTACATTGAAGCGTTTAAAATTAACGGATCGCTCCATTATTCAGAAGATCACTTTGGGCCAGATCAACCCTTTATTTAAACTGCTCGACGGTCAGACTGCCAATATTCCTGAGCAGAACCAGGGCAACTTAACGCCGGTGGATATCGATGCGAGTGCCTTTTTTGAGACAGCAACCCTAGACAGTGGATTTTTAGATATCAGTATCTCGAACAATTTGCCGGTGAAGGTAAAGTTGGTGATTTTCGAATTGACCAATGCGGGGGATAATTCTCAGGTGGCGTATGATTCTTTTACCAATATTCCAATGGGTGGCAAGGTTACCAAGCGCATCGATTTAAAGGATAAAACAGTGACTAAGACCTTAAAGGGCAGTATCAAACAGTTGCTTACCGAGGCAAGTAGTGGCCCCGTTTTGATTGATGCTAGCAAGGGGGTTGACCTAGAATTGACGGTTTCTAGATTGCATCCAAGGTATGCGGTTGCGGCGTTCCCAACGCAGAATGTGATCGATCAAAACGAGGGTTTGACGGTTTTTATGGGTGGAGCAGAAGTGAAGTATTTCAAGGCCAAGGCGGGTCATTTGAAAATCCATTTGGCGAGTACAATTCAGGAAGACATGACGATGTTGTTTGAGATTCCTAGTGCAACCAAGGGGGGCAAGGTGCTTTCATCGGTAGTGAAGTTGCCAGCGGCACAGCCGAACGGAGTAAGTACGAGGGATGAGTTTTTTGATTTGACGGATTACCTGATTGATTTTAGGGGCAAGAATCCAGATGTGAAGGACACGGTGAATACTTTTCACCAGATATTGGTGGTTCGATTGGATAGTTCGGGCAGAAAAGTTGCGATTGGCTTGAGGGATAGTATCCGCATCGATTATCGTATGGAATCATTGATTCCCGATTATGCGATTGGTTATATGGGACAGAGTTTGAATCAGAGCGGGGATCAGAAGGCACCGTTTGATTTGTTCAAGGGGTTGAATGGGGATTTGAAATTCAAGGATTTTAAGGTGAGTTTGATTGTTAGAAATAGCATTGGCACGGAGGGAAGGATTAAAATTCGTTCTTTGGCTGGCGAAAATGTGTTTACGAAGAATTCGGTGAAGTTGAGTGCGATGCCCTTGAATAACGACATACTAATTTCAGCGCCGCCGTTTAAAAGAGATGCTTTTGTGGAATCGGAGATTGTGCTTGATGGGACCAATTCGAACATCAAATCGTTTATTGAGAACTTGCCGCAGATGTTGGATTATAATTTGGATATGGAGACCAATCCCAATGGGAATGTGAATTTATACAAGGATTTTGTGTTCGACAATAGTAAGGTGGATGTGATTATGAAAGTGGAGTTTCCGGCGGAGTTTTCTTTGAATCAATTTGTATTGAGGGATACTCAAAGTTTGGACTGGACGGCAATTGGTGGATTGGATAGAATCAAATCGGCAAAAATGGAGGTAAGGATCAAAAATTCATTTCCCTTGGGAGCCAAGCTTCAGTTGATGTTGTTGGATGAAAAAGAGCAGGGAATTGCGAGCTTAGATATTGACCCAACGGATAATGTGATTGAGCCAGGGGTTGTTGACGCCAATGGGTATCCTACCGCGCCAACAGAAACCGTTTTTTCAATTGGCATTGGTCGGGATAAGGTGGATGCTTTGAAAAAGGCGAAGTTTATCGCGATAACTACCACTTTAACGGGCGATGGGAAGATGCAAAAGCTATACGACAATAGCACGATTAGCATTTCAACGACGGTGGATTTTGAATACGAGGTGAGGTATGGCAAATAGGATTTCGGGATACAAATATTTGTTGTATTTCTGTTTGATGTTTGGCAATTTGGCCAAGGCTTCAGTGGATTCAGCGCAGGTTTTTAGGGGTTTACCTTTGGTTGATACAAAGACCCATATTTCTCATTTGGCGCCATCCCTTCCTCCTGCTAAAGCATCGCTGTATGAGGATTTGTTTCGATATCAATTGATTACAGGGTCTAACGTGCTGCCCTTTTCATTCATGGGAAAGATGGCATTTGGCGGGTATATTTCACCCCAAGCTACCATGGGTGTTGAAACGCGTCTGAAATCACAAAACAGGGCGGGTTATATGCAATCCATTGGGGCAGTTTTTTATCCTTTGAAACGTCGTTTCAAGTCGGAGCAATACGTTGCTGCCAATAACAAAGCGGAAGTTGTTTCCATTGGGATTCGAAACATTCAGATGGCGGGAGTAACATTCTCGGGCGACGCATATCGGTTGGTTTTCAGGGGAAATGGATATTACAAGGGCAAGACCTTGGACGTGGGGAGTAACAACTTTTTTGCTTTGGGAATGAATACGGTGGATTTTGGAATAGCTCTACCCCAATCTAAGAACATTGAGAAGTTTTATATTTCTTTAGCTCAGGTTACCCGTTACAATGTTTTAAAAACAGAAGATTTGAGTTTTTATACAAGTCCTATGGCGGATTCTGTGGTGTTAAATGGTCGTTATTATTCTCAATCAACTGCGGGATTATCTGGAGATCAAAAGGGTTTGGGTATAATGATGTCAATGGATAATAAGATGCGAGTGAAGTCGTCTGGGACAAGTCAGTGGGCTCAAGCGCCGATATATTATGGTTTGAGGGATTTGGGGGTTTTATTTTTACCAACCTTGTCCGTTGACAGTAGAGGCTATATTTGGGATGAAAACACAAGTGGATTGAAACCTGCAGGTGAATCCCCAATTAAGTCCGTTACAGTAACCCAAGCAGTGGTAAGTTCTCGTGAGTTGCAATTTGGAAATTGGTTTACAAGTCAGAGAGATACGTTGAATGCAAGGTTGAAGGTGGTATCTCAAACGCGCTCTGGAACGGTAATATCGCCCTTTACTTTGTATGCGCAGAAGGAATTATTTTCTTACCGTCCTAGCAATCTATCGGAATCTAAAAAAGGATTGGGTACGGCCTATAATCATGCCATGGATGTGAATTTTACGTATTTGAATGTTCCTGGCTATGTTTTATCGACAACCCTGTCATGGGGCTCCTATTACCGTCCAAAAGGCGAGCAGAAATGGACATCGTTTTATTCGGAATATTACTTGGGCTTAGGCGGATTTGATACTTGGAATTTGGGTTATAAAGGGTTTTTGAAATCCAATATCATTGGCATCGGACAAACGAGTTTTATGCTTGATTTACGGGGCCTAGAAGCTTGGTTATTCCCCAAAAGACAGCATGGTGCTGGAATATCATTTGGTGTTCGTTGTAAATTATAAACTTATTTTATAGCAAAGATGAACCACTTCCCACTTTGGGTGAGGGGTTTGTGCGAGGCGGTTGGCACTGAGATGTTAGCGTATTCCTTGAACCATCTAGCGGTATCGTTCGTTACGATATAGCCCAATGTCCTTAAATGGCGATTTTCAGCGTTTTTGGGGCCTCTGCTATTCGGTGTTGAATCATTAGAACTGTTGTTATGCGAAGCGGCCGTGTTGGGAAAGAACTTGGCATTGCTGATGTCCTGTCTGATTTTACTATTGTAAATATCTTTTGCTAGGTCTGCTTGATAATCGGGTCCGAGTCGTACGCCTTTGGTTTGAAGGGCATAGAGTGCGGTATTTGGCGAAGGATCAAAGGCAACAAAAACTTCTTGATCTTGGGCGTTGTTGATTTTCAGCCAGCTGCCAAGAATTTCTAAATCATGGATATCGGTAATGACATTTTGCGCGTAATAATCGTTGGGTGTAAACCGGTGATGAAGCATTCTATTGGCATGACCAAAGCCCACAAAAGGGATGATCCATAATCCTAACATACTGGCGATGGCGGGCAGTCCTTGGAGAAAGATTTGTCCGTTTAGGTATCGCTGTTGAAGGGAGAATATCGCAAAGAAAATAAAGGGCCAGGCCGATAAAAAGTAATAGTCGTGGTAGCGGAATTGCAGGTGAAAAAGGACGTAAAGCCCAGCAAAACCTAGGAAAAGCCAGACGCTAAGTTGTTCAAAAACGGATAGTGTTGTCCTATTTTTTATGATGGTATAAATCCAAACCAAAAGGATGCCGGTAATACACCAGGGTATGTATAGTGAATCGATCCAAGTGTTGAGGCTGTATTGGGTGACGGAGATGAATTCGGAGACGGAATGACTTGGGTTGATTTGCTGTAAAAAATGGGTATTGTAGGTCAGTTCTGTTAGCTGTTTTGCATAGTATACCCAAGCAATGATGGGCAGAATGGGTAGGATAAGTGTGAGGGGGTTGAATTTTGGGAAACTGATTCGGTCTTCGGTTTCATCTAGAATTTGATAGGTGTTATCGGCGGTTTTGATGACGGATTGATTTTTTCTGCGCGACTCTGTAAAAAGGACAAGGCAAACGGCGATGTGAACAATCAGAAAGGATACTTTGATGAGTCCGGTGAACGTGATTAAAACGAGATAGAGGATCCAATTTTTCTTGGTTTCGATGTTGTATTGCCATTGAATCCAGTGGTAGAGGGCGATGATTGACAGCGACAGTGCGGCGGGGTCGGATAGAAAATTCCAGGTATAAAATACAAAGGTGGGAGACAGGTAATAGATGCCGAGCAGGGCCAATTTGCTAAGGGTACGGGTTATATGGAGTGATAAAATTCTCCATGCGGCCCACATTCCGTAGGTAACGAGGCTACCCATGAGCAGGCGATAGATGATGGGTTTGAAGCCAAAAATTTGATAAAGCAGGGCTGTGATATAGGGGAGGATTGGGAATTCCATGCCCGCGACGCCTTCGGCGGCGCGGTTTTCCATCACCCGGGGTTCAAAAAAATTCATCGATTCATGCCAGAAATTCCATGCAACACAAGCACGATCCGCTTGGGCCCCTTGGTGCATTCCAAAAACAGGCATATTGATAAAATCCAACCAGCCCAAGCCGAGTTGAATGAGGATCCAAAAAATCCAGAAGGGGCGGTCGGGATGACGTTCTTGCACTGTTTACGATTCGTTCAGGGTTTGAATGTTGCTATCCTTAACGATATAAGTAGGTCGATTTTTTACATTTTCACTCACCCGACCCAAGTATTCACCAAGAATCCCAATGCCCAACAATTGGACGCCGCCCAGAAAGAGGACAGATATATGCAATGATGTCCAGCCCACTTCGGTATAACCAAAGAACTTCTGATACAAACTGTATATGATGAGAATAAAGGCAATTCCCGAAACGGCAAAGCCCAACATCGTAGCCACTTTTAAAGGCCAATTGCTAAAGCCAGAAATGCCATCGGTGGCAAATCGCATCATTTTGCTATAGGTAAATTTGGTATTTCCGCCCATGCGTTCTTCACGGTCGTACTCAACAAAAGTTGAATTAAATCCTATCCAAGCAATCTGTCCGCGCAGATATTTATGCTGTTCGGGCATGTTTAATAGCACTTTTTGCACTTTGCGATGAATCAATCTAAAATCACCCGTATCCAATGGAATTTCAATTTGGGTGATATTTGCCAAAAACCGGTAGAACAATTTGGCTGTCAGTTTTTTAATGAATGATTCCCCTTTGCGTTTTTTGCGTTTGGCATAAACCACTTCGAAACCCTCTTTGGATTTTGTTAAAAGCGCTGGAATGAGTTCTGGCGGATCTTGTCCGTCGCCGTCCATGATCACAATTCTCTCACCCACAGCGTGCTCTAAACCAGCCGAAATAGCGATTTGATGTCCAAAGTTCCTCGAAAAATCGATGTATTTCACCGATGCGTTTTCTTCCGAAAGCCCCATGATGATTGGAAGACTGTTGTCTTTAGAACCATCGTTTACATAGATGATTTCGTAATGGAGTTGCAGGGGTAACAGTGCCGCGATAATTCTGTTGTTCATGGGAACAAGATTCATTTCCTCATTGTAAATGGGAATGATAACAGATAAATCTATTTTGGGCGCTGCCATTCAACAAAAATATGCAAATTGAATAAGTACCTTTGTGATAAATTATAAAACATGAGCAAAATGCGTTTTTCCGGTCATTTATTTTTATCAGTTATCGCTTTTGCGATATTTGGTCAGGTTTCTTGCCAGAGTAAAGTACAAGATTCACATGAAACTGTAATTACAGAAAAGTCTTTTGATGCGGCTATCGCTGGCGATAAATTGGTGATGGTTGATTTTTACACTACTTGGTGCGGACCATGTAAGAAAATGGCTCCATTTGTTCAGCAAGTGCGCGAAACTCGTTCAAAGGATGTGATTGTTTTACAAGTAGATGCCGAGGCACAAGTCAGCATCGCAGACAGATATCGTTTGGAGGGTTATCCAACGGTAATTTTCTTCAAAAGGGGACAGGTTGTAGGTCGCGTTTTGGGGTATCAGACCTATGAAAACCTTAGCGGTTTGGTCGATCGCTTCAAATAATAGTGATGATTTTGAATCCTTAGTGATTCAAGAAAAAGTTGAAGCTATCTCCACGCAAACCCATTCTCAATGTTTCCAAGGGAATAATTTCATTGGGTGCAATATTTCCTAGATTTACATTGCTGCCATAGAGTTGTATAAACCAGACTTGCTGCTCTTTTTTAGGGGCTTCCCAAATAACGTCGGCTTGAGGGATTTTACGGAGGATTTCAGCAATCAATCCTGAACGCACTTCGCCGGTACCTCTAAAAATACCCACAGTTCCAGATTCTCTCGCTTCTCCAATGACTTTCCATGCGCCGGCCTGTAATTCTGTCTCCATTTGCTCAATCCATTCGTAGGGTGGGATGATCTTTTCAGCATCTTTACTTCCTACTTCGCTTAATACAGTGAAATTTTTGGAGAGAGTATGAATATAATTACATTTAATGTCGTGGTTCATATCCAAACTACCATCACTGACCTCAATGTGGGTAATTCCTAGTTTTTCGATCAATTTAACGTAGTCATCAAATTGATTGCGAACCACATAGGCTTCAAATAAAGTTCCACCCAAATAGACTGGGATGTTTGCGCTTTTGTAGATATTGATTTTATCTTGCAGTTTGTTTGTAAAAAAACTAGTGCCAAACCCCAATTTTATTAAATCTGTATAATGGGTTCCGTTTTCAAGAAAATTTTCGACCTCTTGCAGGCATAGCCCTTTATCCATAACCATAGTTAATCCGCTATTACGGGGTTTTGGTGTTCTGTCGGGCAATTGACTGAGATTAAATAATTCTTTGTTCATATACCGGTTCTAGGAGTTGTAAATTTTGCGATGCAAGCCAAAATGGATGTGGCTTTCTTTAGTTCTGGTGCAAAAGTAAACAATTGAATGTGTTCATTGGCATTGATTTCGAGTGCTTTTTCGAGGATGATGAGGGCTGCGGATGCTTGCCCACTCAAATAACATAAGGCGGCAAGACGATAAAACAGTCCGCTATGCTTTAGATTATTCAATAAACCTGTTTCAATGATATCAATTGCCTTGTCGGTATTTCCGGTTTCGTATAAAGAGGTACTAAAATCTAGCCATACTTCAGGGTTGCTTGCATGCTCTATTGTGAGCGATTCATACAAAGGCTCCCATTTTTCGGGCAAATTGGCGCCGAAATAAGCAGAAGCTAGCACCATGCCATAATCGCATTCAAAATGGTCTAAATCGTAGGCCCTTTCTAAATATGGAATTGCTGCGTGATAATTCTCTTCGTAATGCCAAGTCAGGCCCATCGAATACCAACATTCAGCGTCTTGGGGCTGATTTTTAAGGATTTCTTTGTAGATGGAGCGACAAGTTTTGATATCGCCTTGCTCGTAATGACTCCATGCCAACAGGCCTTCTACTTCAATAAATGTTTTCTTGGGGAAGCGTTTTTGGAGTTCATTATATTGGATGATGAATTTATCATAATAACCTAGTTCATATGTGCATTCGAGTAAGGTTACCCAAGCATCAGCAAAATTTTCATTGATCGTTATTGCAAAATCAAGCGCTTTCAGTGCTTGTTCGTGATCACCTTGCGCCATATAACCAGAACCCAAAACATACCAAGCCTCAGCAGAATATGGGTCTTTGTCGATAATTCGCTGAATCATAGGAATCAGAGCGTCTACCAATCCACTTTCTTCCGCCTTTTCGATGTATTTTTCGAGGATAACACTCACTTCTGCACCCGTATCCAGGGCTTTTTCTAGCACAGGCATCGCCAATTCGAACTGACCATGGAATAGTGAAATTTCCAAAAAGTCTTCTAGCATTGCCTCTTCGTCCCCTACATTTTGAAGAACGGACAGCAACTCTTCCAGGGCTTTTTTCTTATTGCCCTGGATACTGAGGATGAGTGCTTGCATGAATCCAAGGGCCGGTTCAAAGGGAGTGTATTGAAGGGCTTGGGTAATTGCTGCCCGAGCTTTGGCATATTTTTGATCGCGCACCAACCATTCTACCAAATGAAGGGTGAAAATGGACATATATGGAAATTGAGTGATTGCGGTTTCTAGAATTACTTTGATGTAAGTATCTGCGCGATATTGACCTGTTTGAGCTGGAAACTGACTTGCGTAATAGCGATATAATTCCAGCCATTCTCTGGCCGAAAAATTTGAACGTTGTTTGCTTTCGAAGTCGCGCACCAAGGCATCCACATCGCCTTGAAAAACATCTTCCTCGTCTTCGTCGTCCCAGTCTGATGAAAAGAAACTCATTGGGTCAAAATTACAACGCCAATGTTGGGTGGAGGCCTTGTTGGGAGGGGTTCTATTCCCCAACTTTTACACATACTTTTTGGTATGGCTTGGGGAGGTCTATTTTTATTGGGATTTATTGATTTGGGAATTGTAAACTTGCAGTTAGGAATCAGCGCAAGTTGATTTAATCATCAAGAACCCCCTGAAATCAACATGAATACACCCCTTTTTTACGGACTTATAACGGGATTTGTGATGAGTGTTTCGCTTGGAGCTATTTTTTTTCTGCTTGTTCAAGCAGGTTTGGTAGGGGGTGTTAAGAAGGGGTTGCCCTTGGCTTTGGGAGTAATTACGGGGGATTTTTTATACATTTTTTTGGCGTTGCATTTTTCAGAATACATCACGCAGCAATTAAATGAATACAGGGTTTGGATTTCTTTGGTAGGCTCGTTGGTCTTTTTTTGTTTGGCAATTCAGCACTTTTTACACCATCACCGATCAAAGAAAGATGGGGGCGTTGAATTGCGCATCAATCAAATGCAGGACAAACAACTTTTTATTAAAGCATTAACAATCAACTTGTTGAATCCTGTAAATATTGTATGGTGGTTGGGTTTGTTCAGTTTGCCACCTGGCTCGGGTTTTAATTACAATGGTAAATGGGTATTTGGCTTGGCGGCGCTGTTTACAGTGTTTATTACCGAATTGGGAGTCTCTTGGGGCGCAAGTAAAATCAAACATTATCTCACCGATGAGCGTATTCGTCATTTAGACCTGGTATTGGGATTGCTGTTTTCCGGAATGGGAATTTACCTACTAACCTTCCTAGAGGATTTATTTTGAAAATTTTTGACCCTATAACGCCGACTTGAATTTGCCTAAGCGTTTGCAATTACTCAGGTTCAAACATCTACATTAATTGGAATTACACCGGCCTATCCCAAAGAAATATTGCCTTTGTCCTGACAAAATTCTGTGAGCACGCCGCCCGTAGAGTTTGGGTGTAGGAATGCGATTTGCTTATTGTCGGCCCCATCTTTTGGTTCGGAATGAATTAAATTGAAGCCTTCGAGCGATTTTTCTGACAATGAACTTTTTATGTCGTCCACTTCAAAAGCGAGATGATGAAGGCCTTCGCCTCGTTTTTCGATGAAATTGGCGATTGTACTTTGGGGATCTGAGGCGGCTAAGAGTTCAATTTTTATATCGCCAACTTGAAAAAAGGAAGTGATGACATGTTCACTTTCAACGGATTCGCGTTTGTAGGGTCCTCGGCCTAATAATTTTGTAAATAGCACTTCTGAGGCGGCTAAATCCTTAACGGCGATGCCAATATGTTCAAGTTTTTTTACGCTCATATCACGTACAAAGAACATTCTTTTGCGATAAACTAAAAATAAGAAAACAAACATTCTTCTTATGCGTTAATTTTGCAGTTTAGAAAGTATCTAAATAACTTTTGATATCATGTTAAAATTGCCAATATACCTCGACAACAATTCAACCACGCAGATGGATCCTCGTGTGTTTGACGCCATGAAACCTTATTTTCTGGAAATTTATGGAAATGCAGCTAGTAAAAGTCATCCATTTGGATGGGCGGCGGAAGAAGCAGTAGATTATGCCCGTGATCAGGTTGCTTCATTGATTGGTGCGAATGAAAAAGAGATCATTTTTACCAGTGGTGCTACTGAGAGTAACAACTTGGCCATCAAGGGTGTTTTTGAAATGTATGCGAACAAGGGCAATCACATCATTACATTATCTACGGAGCACAAGGCTGTTTTGGATGCTTGCAAGCATTTAGAAAAACTTGGCGCGGAGGTTACATATTTGTCGGTTGGTTACGATGGAATGATCGATCCAGCGGTGATTGAAGCGGCAATCAAACCCAATACCATCTTGGTGACGGTGATGTATGGCAATAATGAGTTGGGCGTTGTACAGAAGATTACTGAGATTGGTGCAATTTGCAAAAAGCATGGTGTATTATTCCACAGTGATGCAACCCAAGCGGTTGGCAAAATCCCTGTTGATGTTTTGGCAGATCATATAGATTTAATGAGTTTTACAGCACACAAAATGTATGGTCCCAAGGGAGTGGGTGCTTTATATGTTCGTCGTAAAAATCCTCGTGTTAAAGTGACCGCCCAAATGGATGGTGGTGGCCATGAAAGAGGTATGCGTAGTGGAACTTTGAATGTTACAGGAATCGTGGGATTTGGAAAAGCTTGTGAGATTGCCAAGGCTGATATGTCGGAAGAGAGCACTCGTTTGAGTGGAATGAGGGATCGTCTAGAACGCGAATTATTGACATTAGAAGAAAGCTATTTAAATGGCAATAAGGAACATAGGCTTCCACACACTACCAATATTAGTTTTAAGTATGTAGAAGGTGAAGGTTTGATGATGGGTGTAAAAGACGTCGCTGTTTCTAGTGGTTCGGCTTGTACATCGGCATCATTGGAGCCAAGTTATGTATTGAAAAGTTTGGGTTTGGATGATGAATTGGCTCACAGTTCACTGCGTTTTGGGTTGGGTCGTTTCACCACGGAAGATGAAATTGATTATACGATTAATTTGGTGAAGGAAGCGGTGACCAAATTGCGTGAGATGAGCCCGTTGTGGGAAATGTTTAAGGAAGGCATTGATTTAAAATCCATTCAGTGGAACGAACATTGATTGTTTGTTTAGAATCGCTCTAAATTGTATATTTGTAAAAGAAAAAAATATGGCATACTCAGATAAAGTAATCGATCATTATACCAACCCAAGAAACATTGGCACTTTGGACAAATCAAAAACCAACGTAGGAACGGGATTGGTAGGTGCTCCGGAATGTGGAGATGTGATGCGTTTGCAAATTGAAGTTGACGAGACTACAGGCATCATTCAGGATGCTAAATTCAAAACGTTTGGATGTGGTTCTGCCATTGCTTCTTCATCTTTGGCTACAGAATGGTTAAAAGGGAAGTCGATTGACGATGCGTTGAACATCGACAACATGGAAATTGTTGAAGAGTTGGCATTGCCGCCGGTAAAAATTCACTGCTCTGTGTTGGCTGAGGATGCAATTCGTTCTGCGATCAATGATTATCGTGGGAAGAATGGATTGGAGCCGATTGAAAGTACAAAAATTCACCACTAATTTAGAATATGATTGCCCAGGGAAATGAAATTACCATTACGGATAAAGCCTTAACAAAGGCTTATGATTTGATGGGTGAATCAAACATTTTGGGCGCGGAGTATTTTTTGCGCGTTGGCGTTAAAGGTGGCGGTTGTTCTGGTCTTACTTATGAATTGGATTTCGACAATGAAAGTAAACCTGGCGATATGCAATTTGGAGATGAGCGGTTGAAGATGGTGTGTGATATGAAGAGTTTCTTGTACCTGTGTGGAACTGAATTAGACTTCACGGATGGATTGAATGGCAAGGGATTTAATTTTATCAACCCCAATGCATCTCGTACCTGCGGATGCGGTGAGAGTTTCTCCATCTAATGGAAACCATCCCAATTCATACACCTTTTATTCAACTGAATCAGGCACTTAAACTGTTGGGTTGGGCAGAAAGTGGTTCCATGGCAAACGATATGATCACAGAAGGATTGGTGGTTGTGGACGGCGTTCAAGAATTTCGTAAGCGAAACAAATTATACCCCGGAGCGGTGATTGAGTTTGAAGGACAAAAAGCTACGGTGTTAGCAGAATAATAGGTGCCAAAGCGATTTCTTGGCAATTTCATTATACCACTACGTTTACAATTCTGCCTTGTACTAGGATGAATTTCTTGAGGGACTTTCCTTCCATCCATTTCACTACCAATTCATGGTTAAGCACGGCTTGTTTGATTTCGTCTTCTGATGCTGTGAGATCAAATTCAATTTGCGCGCGAGTTTTTCCATTGATGCTAATGGGGTAATTGAAAGAGTTTTCTACCAACAACGACGCATCATATTTGGGCCAATTTCCAATATGTATGCTCTCTTTATTTCCCAATTGATGCCATAATTCTTCCGAAATATGGGGTGCGAAGGGAGCTAGAAGTATCAAGATGGGTTCTAAAATTTCTCTCTTTCTGCACTTAAGGGTACCCAGTTCATTGGTTGCCACCATGAATGCAGAAACTGAAGTGTTAAAGCTCATGCTTTCGATGTCTTCTGTCACTTTTTTGATTGTTTTGTTCAGAATTTTCAATTCCTCATTCGTGGCTTTTTCGTTTGATACTGCCCAGTTTTCACCTTCGTAAAACAATCTCCAAAACTTGCCAAAAAAACGACTTACGCCCTCAATTCCATTGGTATTCCAAGGCTTAGAATCGGTAAGGGGTCCAAGAAACATTTCGTACATTCTGAGTGTATCGGCTCCATATTGTGCGCAGACATCATCAGGGTTAACAACATTGCCCCAGCGCTTACTCATTTTCTGTCCGTCCTCGCCCATAATCATTCCTTGATTTACCAATCTTTGGAAGGGTTCATCCCAAGTTATGTATCCCAAATCAAAAAGGAATTTTGTCCAGAATCGACTGTAAAGTAAGTGCCCCGTTGCATGTTCAGAGCCACCCACGTACAAATCAACTTGTTGCCAGTATTTGAGGGCTTCTTTTGATGCGAATACTTCAGTATTGTTTGGGTCGGTGTAACGTAGGAAGTACCAACTGCTACCTGCCCAACCCGGCATTGTATCTGTTTCACGCATGCCTTGAGGCGTGTTTACCCAATCGGTTACCGCAGACAATGGGCTTTCGCCATTTCCAGATGGTTTATAGCTTTCTACTTGGGGTAGTTCAACCGGTAGTTGATTTTCAAGTTGAGGTATGCCTTCATTGTTGTATGTGATGGGGAATGGTTCACCCCAATAGCGTTGTCGTCCAAACCCCGCTTCACGAAGTTTATAATTTACTTTGGCTTGGCCCCATCCCGCTTTTTCTATTTTTTTGATGGCGGCTTGAATGGCATCTTTTACGGGCAATCCATCGAGAAAGCCTGAGTTAAAACAAATTCCATCTTTTGCATTGAAGGATTCTTTGAGTGGTAATTCTAACTCTGAGTTAGCGGGCTTGACAACAGGAACGATTGGCAAATTGAAAGTTGAGGCAAAGGCAAAATCTCTATCATCGTGCGCAGGAACCGCCATTATAACTCCGGTACCATAATTCGCCAAAACATAGTCACTCACCCAAATGGGTATTGGCTCGCCAGTAAATGGATTGATCGCTTCCAAACCCGTAAATACGCCCGTTTTTGTGGTGTCGGCCATTCGATCGATTTCACTGCGATTTTTTGCTTTGTTGGCATATTCCTGAACTGCGATCCATTGTGAATCGCTGCAGAATTCTTGAAGATTCTCAAGCTCTGGAGCCACTACCATAAAGGTAGCACCAAAGATGGTATCGGGGCGCGTGGTGAAAACTTTGAGTGTTTTTAGGGTGCCACGAACAACGAAATCAATGTCGGTACCTTGACTTCTACCGATCCAATTTTTTTGAATTTCTTTGATGGCATCGCTCCACTGGATTCGGCCTAATCCTTCTATGAGTCGATCAGCGTACGCTGTAATCCGCAAACTCCATTGTTTCATTTTTTTGCGAATTACTGGATAACCACCGCGTTCACTCAGTCCATTAATTACCTCTTCATTTGCCAAAACGGTTCCCATGGCTTCGCACCAATTCACAGTCGTTTCGTCAATAAAAGCCAAGCGAAATTGATTTAAGATTTTGTGTTTTTGTAAGGGCGAAAATCCTTGCCAGTTTTGTGCAGAAAATCCGGTTATTTTGCCGCCGTGTGCGTTGTGGTTTGTGGATCCATTGGCTGAAAAATGGTCTTCAAGCGTAGATAGGGGTTCTGCTTTTTGTGCAGATTTATTGTACCAATGATTAAAAAAAAGCGAAAAAATCCACTGAGTGAATTGATAATAATTTGGGTCGCATGTTTTTACTTGTCGGTCCCAGTCGTAAGAAAAGCCCATGATATTAAGCTGTTCACGAAATCGCTTGATATTTTGTTCTGTAGTTACCGATGGGTGCTGTCCTGTTTGGATTGCGTATTGTTCGGCGGGCAAACCAAAGGCGTCATAGCCCATGGGATGTAGCACATTAAAGCCTTTGAGTCGTTTGTACCTAGAGACAATATCACTGGCAATATAACCAAGCGGATGACCTACGTGCAACCCACTTCCTGACGGATACGGAAACATATCGAGCACATAGTATTTTGGCTTGTTGGAATCGATTTGTACGGCGTACAATGTACTATTTTCCCATTCGGCTTGCCATTTTTTTTCGATTTTTGTGAAGGAGTATTGAGCTGACATAAAGGTTGCAGGTGCGAAAATACAATAGATGGAGGTTTTTTAACGACCTTTGCGGTTCATGGCCGATAGCAATTTTATTGATTACGTAAAGATTTGCTGCCGCAGCGGTAGTGGCGGACCGGGAAGTAGGCATTACAATCGAACCAAAATAAATCCTCGTGGGGGTCCAGATGGGGGTGATGGAGGAAAAGGTGGAGATATTATTCTCCAGGGGAATGCCCAGTTATGGACGTTAATTCACTTAAAATATAGGAAGCATGTAATGGCCATTGATGGCATTGCCGGAAGTGAAAATCGCAGCTCTGGTGCTTTTGGAGAATCGGTGATTTTGGAAGTTCCACTGGGTACGGTGGCTAAGGATTCAGAGACGGGAGAAGTGTTATTTGAGATTACAGATGATGGCGAAAAGAAGGTCTTGGTTCCCGGAGGTAGAGGTGGTTTGGGTAACTGGCATTTTGCCAACAGTGTAAATAGAACGCCTCAATATGCACAACCGGGGGAGCCAGGCATTGAGCAATGGATTGTATTGGAACTGAAGGTGTTGGCGGATGTAGGATTGGTAGGATTTCCGAATGCTGGAAAGAGCACGTTTTTGAGTGTGATTTCTGCGGCGAAGCCCGAAATCGCCGATTATGCTTTTACAACGTTGGTCCCCAATTTGGGTGTGGTAAATTATCGAGATTATCGAAGTTTCATCGTTGCGGATATTCCTGGGATCATCGAGGGAGCCAGCGAGGGAAAAGGTTTGGGTCATCGGTTTTTGCGTCACATTGAACGAAATGCAACTTTATTATTTTTGATACCAGCGGATAGCGCGGACCACAAAAAGGAGTTTTTAACCTTATTGAGTGAGCTAGAGAAGTTCAATCCTGAACTGCTTGTAAAACAGCGAATTGTGGCCATCAGTAAGGCGGACATGTTGGATGACGAATTGAAGGACGAAATCAGAAATCATATGAAAGGAATGGAAGTAATGTTTTTTAGTTCCGTAACCGAACAGGGCGTTGGAGAATTGATAGATTTATTATGGGCAACTGTATCTGCGGAGGTCTAAGAATTTTGACAAGGAGTTTGTATTTTTGAAGATTATAGAAATAAAATAGATTATGAAAAGAATTGTTGGATTGTTTGTTGGGGGTTGTTTGATTTTGTGTTCAGTATCGGCCCAAAACGAAAAACGAAATTCAGAAGGTGATGTAAACTTATCCGTTCAAGTCCCAAAACCTTTTGTATTTAGTATCAACCAAGACAAGGTATATGCTGATGAATTTGAACGGCAGTTCCTAAAGAATATCAATTTAAAAGAGGATCCAATTTCGGCAAAGGACATTCGCAGTTATTTGGATTTATATATCAAATTTAAATTGAAGGTTCAGGATGCCAAAGATGCTGGGTTGGATACAGCTATGGCTTATGTTCAGGAGTTGCAGATGTATAGGGATCAGTTGGCGAGAAATTATTTGTACGACCGCGCTGTAACTGAATCGTTGATTAAAGAGGCTTATGACCGTTTGAAATACGAGGTTAGGGTGTCACACATTTTGGTTTTGGTATCACCAGATGCGTCAGAGGCTGATAAGAAGAAGGCATTGGATAAAATCGAGGAAATGCATGGCAAATTAATGCGCAATCCTACGGCGGAAAATTTTGGAGACATGGCGCGTAACGAATCAGAAGACGCTGGGACCAAAAGCAGTGGAGGGGATTTGGGTTACATGACGGCCTTGCAGGTGGTGTATGAATTTGAGAATCAAGCGTACAATACTGCGGTGGGTGGAATTTCGTCGGTGTTCAAAACAGAATTCGGTTATCATATTTT
Source organism: Flavobacteriales bacterium (assembly GCA_002737625.1). Lineage (GTDB taxonomy): Bacteria > Bacteroidota > Bacteroidia > NS11-12g > UBA955 > UBA955. Next base: position 20,956 of record NSIB01000012.1, read on the forward strand.
GTTGGTTACAGATAAGCGTGCAAATCGTGGAGATATCAAAGTGAATCATATTTTGGTAAGGGTGATGAACAAAGATGAAAACAGCGACACTGAAGCCCGAAAGAAGATTGATGAGATAGCGGCGAATATGGTGGGGGGTAAGGAAACCTTCGAGAACATGGCAAAGACATATAGCGAGGATTACAACAGTCGTTATAACGGTGGGGCTATGGACTATATCAACACAGCACAATTTGTTGGTGATATTGATAGACAATATTGGGCAGATCAGGCTTTTACATTGAAAAAGGATGGGGATATTACTGCACCATTCAGAACCAATTATGGCTGGCATTTGCTTCAACGTGTGAATGTTCGTCCTTTGAAATCATTTGATGACAAGGAGATGCATTCAATATTGAAGATGGAGGTGCAGAAAAATCAGCGCTCTCAAACATCGGTGGATTCTTTGGTTGTTAAGATCAAAAATGAAAATGGATTTACATTGAATGAGAAGGCAGTCAATGCGTTGATGGGTTATTTGGATAGCAATTTTATGAAGGGCAAGTTTGATGAGTTGTCTATTCCTGAAATGCACGTTGTAGCCTCTGGGCCGGCAAAAAAGCCGGTGAAGACAGAATACAATTTGCGTAAAATGGAAGTATTTCATTTGGCTGACCAGTCATACTCAGTGGGTGATTTGTGCACTCAGCTAACCTACAACAGCAAGGCTATTCAAGGAAGCAAAAAAGAAGGATTAGACCGTTTGATAAATGCTTGGGTCGATAAAACTTGTGTTGAATATCAAGATGAGCATTTGGAAGAGAAGTCGGTTGAATTCCGCGATATTTATCAGGAATACAAAGAAGGTATTTTGATGTTTAATCGAATGCAACAATTGGTTTGGGATAGAGCCAACAATGATTCAGCGGGTTTGGCAAAGTATTTCGAAGCGCATCAAGGTGAATACAATTGGGGTGACCGTTTTGATGTAGAAGTATTCTTTTGCAGTGATGCCAAAATGATGAAAACTGTGGTTAAAGAGGTGAAGAAAGGCATTTCAACGGATAGTATTCGTCGTGAACACACCAAGAGAAACGTGTTGGATTATGCTTACAAAACAGGCAAGTACGAAATGGGAGATACTTTTTTGTTCTCTCCATCTCGTGTGTTGAACATGTTGTTCGACGATGCAAAATCTGCAAAACCCAAATATCGTAAGCCTGGAATTTACAGCATTGGCTCTGTGGGTGATGACTTTGTTGTTGTCAAGGTCAAGTCCTTTTTGCCTGCTGGACCCAAAACATTGGATGAAACACGCGGACCGGTGGCTTCTAAATACCAGGAGCAGTTGGAGCGCGAATGGATTGAGACCCTAAAAATGAAATATCCAGTTACCGTGAATGAATCTGTGATTCAGACGATGGAGGCCAAACTCGTGAATCAGAAATAATAATCGATTTGCTGTGCAACACTTGAAAGGTATATTAATTGGTCTTTGCATTTTTATTGCATCGACTTCGCATGCACAATTAACAACATCTGGCCCATTACTGCCGCCAAAATATGTGGATGGTGTTTTGGTTGTGGTGGGTAATAAAGTGATTTTGCGGAGTGAATTGGAAGAGAATAAAAAGCGAAGAGAGATGGACATGCTTGGCAAGGATCCGCATGCCATTGAATGTATGGTACTGGAAGAATTGATTATTGGCAAGTTATTGTTGCATCAGGCAGAGATTGATAGTTTACCGGTTACCAGTGAAGAGATAGAATATAGAATTGATAACAATTTGCGCTACTACAGGAGTAAAACGGGAAGTACTGAGCAATTGGAAAAGTATTTGGGCAAATCAATTGCGGTTTGGAAAGAGGAGATTCGTCCACTCATGAGGGAAGAATTGATGATTCAGGCGATGAGAAATAGCATTTTGCGTGATGTAAAAATTTCCCCTCAGGAGGTAAAGGCATTTTATGATTCAATCCCGATGGATAGCTTACCTGTTATTCCAACGGAGGTTGCAGTTGCGCAATTGCTAGTCATTCCCCCAGTGAGTTTAGAATCCAAAGAATTTGCTAGGGAACAATTGGAATCTGTTCGTAAGCGTATTTTGCGTGGTGAGAGTTTCGAGAAGTTGGCACGTGCATATAGCATGGACCCAGGTTCAAAAGCCCAAGGCGGACTGTTGCCAGAATTTGGTAGAGGGGAAATGAGACCTGAATTTGAACGAATGGCGTTCAAGTTGAAACCAGATAGCTTGAGTCAAATTTTTGAAACGGAATTTGGTTACCACATTTTGAGAGTCTCTAAACGAAGGGGTGAAAAGGTGGTTGCCTCGCATATTCTAATCCGTGCGGAGAACACAAACGACGATATTACGAGGGCATTGTATAAGATAGATTCAGCATATAATTTATTGGTTGACAATAAAATACAGTGGTGTGATGCGGTAAAAAAATATGCTACTGCTGGTGATGAAAATTTGGCTTACGACAAGGGGTCGTGTGGCTATTTCACAGATATGCGCAGTGGAATGCAAACGTTGCAATTTGAGAGTTTGCCGCCTGATGTAAGAAAGATTGCGGAAAAAATGAAGCCTGGGGAGGTTTCGGAGCCCGTACTAACAAGTACGGAAGATGGAAGACCCGTTTATAGACTTATTTATGTAAATTCTATTGTGCCTCCACATACTGCCAATTTGATTCAGGATTACAGTAAAATTCAAATGCAGGCGGACTATAAGAAAAAAGATGAGACACTTCAAAAATGGATTAAAGTTCATCGGAACGTCAACTACATCCGCTTCAAGGGAAGAACATATGATTGTGAAAATTTGAAATCTTGGGAACATGAGTGATATTGTTTCAACTGCGAATGAGTTTTATGCCAAAGTGTTGGCTTTGCGTGCTGAAATCGGCAAGGTGGTTGTAGGGCAACATGAGGTAATTGATGCATTAATTAATGCTGTGTTTTGTCATGGGCATGTTTTGATGGTGGGCGTACCTGGTTTGGCAAAAACGTTACTTGTAAAAACATTATCTGAAACGATGGATCTCTCGTTCAACCGGATTCAGTTTACACCAGATTTAATGCCATCTGATATTGTGGGCAGTGAGATTTTGGATGATGCGAGACAGTTTCATTTTGTGAAGGGACCCATTTTTTCCAATATCATTTTAGCCGATGAAATCAATCGTACACCCCCTAAAACACAGGCTGCTTTGTTAGAGTCCATGCAGGAGCGGCAGGTAACAGTAGGGGGCCATAGATATCAATTGGACGAGCCATTCTTTGTATTGGCAACGCAGAATCCCATTGAGCAAGAGGGCACCTACCCTCTGCCAGAAGCGCAGTTAGACCGCTTTATGTTTCAAGTGATTTTGGATTATCCAGGATTTGAAGAAGAGGTGAAAATTTTAAAACAAACCACTGGAAGTGTACAGGGAATAGCAAAGTCTGTGATTTCTGCTCAAGAGATTAAGGAATTTCAGGGTTTGGTTAGGCAAGTACCAGTTACGGATCATGTTTTTGAACAGGTGGTTACGATGGTTCAACAAACACGACCTGGACAACCGGGATCACATGCAATGGCAAATCAATATTTATCTTATGGCGCTGGTCCAAGGGCAGGGCAGAATTTGATATTGGCAGGCAAATGTCACGCCTTGATGAATGGCAAATTTAGTGTGGATCGCGAGGATATCATGGCCGTTTCTAAGTGGGTGCTCAGGCATCGTATCGTAAGGAACTTCAAGGCAGAAGCCGAAGGCATTTCTGCGGATCAGATTGTCTCTGTAATTTGTAATTAATAGCAGAGTAGTAAGGGCGATGAAAGTGGCCGTCCATGTATGCGCTTCCCCAATCCTCAATTATGGTTTTCCCTCAATTATTTAGATTTTTCTCGGCAGCCGATGACGGAGCAAATGGGGCATTTTTGAATGATATGACCCCTTGCCGGACAGTATTCTCGGCCCATGAAAATGATTTGTAGGTGGGCTTTGTTCCAAAGGTTTTCTGATATTTGCCTTTTTAGATCCTTTTCGGTTTGCTCTACGTTTTTGGCTGAGCTCAATCGCCAGCGGTAGGCCAATCGATGGATGTGGGTATCGACGGGAAAAGCGGGGATACCAAATGCTTGCGACATCACTACAGAGGCTGTTTTATGTCCAACCGAAGGCATAGCCTCCAACGCTTCAAAGGATTGCGGCACTTGTCCTCCGTGCTGCTCCATGATCATTTTAGATAGACCGTAGATGCCTTTGCTTTTCATTGGCGATAAACCACAAGGCCGAATAATGTTTTGTATTTCTTCCACCGATAATTTCAGCATATCGGTTGGATTGTTCGCTTTGGCAAACAGCAGTGGTGTGATTTGGTTTACGCGTTCATCGGTGCATTGGGCGCTGAGTAGAACGGCGATAAGAAGCGTATAGGGGTCGCTGTGGTTAAGCGGAATGGGTGTTTCCGGATATAATTCTTCCAACGTTGAAAGGACAAATTGAACGCGTTCCGATTTATTCATTTTGATTGCGGGGGCTTATTTAAAAGAATTGGTTGTATTCGATCTCTTGCTGAAAGGGCGTATTTGCGAATGCTGTTGCGAAAGTTTGCGGTGCAATGGGTTGATTTATGGTAGCATGGCATGATGCTTGGAATGTGTGGTTTTCTTGATGATCGGCAAGGGTAAATTCCGTGATAATGCCTTTGGTGACTGCCATGTTGAGATGGTAAGTTGTCTGATTGAAGGTGATGATTCTATTGTGATTATAAGATGGCGAATAACCGAAAATCCATTCGGGACGGGTAAATTTTTCCGATTTTAACTGGTTGATTTGATGGTCTTCGTTGGGTTGGATTGAAGAAAGCGTTGAATGGGTAATGGTTGCGATTTTTTGGGCCAAAGTGGCTATGGTTTGATCGATTTCTTGGAGATGCGGGAAATGATCGGCTAGGTTGGTAACGGATGATTTGTTACTTTTTACGGCTTTGTCTTGGTATTGGCCTTCGGAGTGCAGTGCTTTTCCGAGGTTATGGATATTGGCATTGATGAGGAGGGTTCCGTGGTGCAAAACGCGTTTTTTTTGTTGGAAAATGTGTTGTGCATTGCCGGAAAATTTAACTCCATTATAGAGCAGATCGTCGCGCTCTGAGTAGGTCGTTTCGATGCCCATCTCCAGGAGTGCTTGGCGGATGGGTTCCAAGAACCGTTTATAGTTGACAGCTTTATCCAGTGTAGTTCCGAGGTCCTGAATGAACGAAAAATTCAGATTGCCAAGGTCGTGGTAGACTGTACCCCCGCCGCTCACGCGGCGGGCAGGTGCAATATTTAGCTGCCGGCAGGCAGCATAATTGATTTCCGCACAAATGTTTTGGTGCTTGCCACAGACAACAGCACTTTCGCTGCGCCACAGCATAATAAGATTCTCCTCTGTGTGGTGCAAAAAATGGGCTTCTGCGGCCAAGTTGTAGTACACATCGGTAGAGTCTGAAACAATGAGGCGCATAGAAGTTGCTAAAGTCAATTTTTGCTGCCCTTAACCCAAAGGTTCCGTGGCAGATTTTGATCTGCGTAGTTCAAAGTTCTGTCCTAAATAAACCTTCCTTACCATCTCGTCATTGGCCAATTCCTCGGCAGTCCCGTGTTTTAGCAACTTGCCTTCAAACAACAAATACGCCCGATCGGTAATGCTTAAAGTTTCTTGTACGTTGTGGTCGGTAATTAATATGCCTATGTTCTTTTGCTTTAGTTTGGCCACAATTTGTTGGATATCTTCAACGGCAATGGGATCAACACCGGCGAAGGGTTCATCGAGAAGGATAAATTTGGGGTCTGTGGCTAGGGATCGGGCGATTTCTGTACGACGTCTTTCGCCGCCGGAAAGCACTTTTCCTAAATTTTTTCTCACTTTTCCCAGGCCAAATTCGCTGATAAGTGATTCCAATTTTTCCGCTTGTTCTTTTTTGGAGAGTTTGGTCATTTCCAAGATGGCTTGAATATTTTCCTCTACGCTCAATTCTCTAAAGACTGAGGCTTCTTGGGGCAAATAGCCAATGCCATGTTGGGCGCGTTTGAACATGGGCCAGCTACTAATTTCGGTATCTTCGAGGAAGACCTGACCTTCGTCGGGGCGAACGAGGCCTACGAACATATAGAACGACGTGGTTTTTCCAGCGCCATTGGGTCCCAGTAATCCTACGATTTCTCCTTGGTTTACTTCAACGCTTACATCGTTCACTACGCGTTTTGCGCCGTATTGTTTTACCAAATGCTGTGAACGGAGTTTCATTGCAGCAAATATAGGGCAAAAAATAAAGGGCTTCCGCGCAGCGGAAGCCCTTTATTATCGCTAAAATTATCGCTACATTTGTAGCGGCGGTACGGCCAGCTCCCCATTCACTTCCCCAGGGCCGGAAGGCAGCAAGGATAATGGGTTGTAGCGGCGCGATACCGCCTTTTTTATTGTATGGGATTGATGACCAACCCCACCCCAACAAATTTTATTTTTTATTATCGCCGAATTAATAGTTTGGCTTTTTGTCGCCACGGCCTGTTCCACCCCAACGTGTGTTGTTGCGATTGCCGTTGCCACCTGATCCACCTTCGTTTGCACCGCGGTATCCGCCGCCTGAAGGACGTTCAGTTGTAGAAGCGCTTCTTTCACGAGGAGCACCACCGCCAAAACTTGGACGATCGCCACCTGCAGTTGCACCTACGCGAGGGGTTCTATCGCCACCACCGTAACTGCTTCCACCGCTGCGAGATCCGCCACTGCTTCCGCTAGACGATCCACCACGATATCCACCGCCAGAACCACCGTAACTGCTTCCGCCAGATCCGCCGCGATATCCACCGCCACCAGATCCACCAGACCCACCACGATATCCACCGCCGCCACCGCGATTGCTATAGCCTTTGTGGTAACTTCCGCCACCACCGCCACCACCGCCACTGCGACGTTGTGGTAATTCGATACGGTAATCGTGTTCCATTTCGGTCATGCACTCTTTTCCATGAATCCTGAAAATTTGCTCTAACAAATTGGCTTCAGAGCGCTCACAGAAAGAAATGGCAATACCTTCGGCACCGGCGCGACCTGTGCGGCCAATACGGTGAGTGTGGGTATCGGCATCCATAGCGATATCATAATTCAATACATAATTCAATTCCTTAACGTCCACACCACGGGCGGCAACGTCGGTTGCAATCAATAATTTGGCACGTCCGCGTTTGAACATATCCAAATTGTTTGAACGCTCACGCTGAGATTTATCGCCGTGAATCGCAACAGCTGAATAGCCATCGTCTTTCAAAGTCATTACCAATTTATCGGCGCCATGTTTGGTTTTTGTAAATACCAACATAGAATCAATGGCAGGATCCTCTAACATGTCACGCAACAAAGCGTATTTGTTATTGCGGTCCACACAAAATAACCACTGTGTGATTTTGGGCTTGTCTTCGGTCGTAGGAAGAATGTCGATGTGCTCTGGATCTACCAACATTTCCGAAGCCAATTGCTTGATTTCGCGTGGGGCAGTAGCAGAGAACAATAACGTTTGTTTGCGTTCGGCAAGCATCAATTTTCCGATTTCGCGGATATCGGCCACAAAGCCCATGTCTAGCATACGGTCACACTCATCCAATACAAAAGTTTGAATACCAGACAAATCGATAAAACCTTGTTCGATCAAATCGAGCAAACGACCTGGTGTTGCGATGATAACCTGGCAGCCGCGACGGATCTCTTGAACTTGACGCATTTGCGATACACCACCATACACTAGGGCGATGCGAAGGTTGGTTCCGCTGGCGTATTTGCGGAAGTTATCAGAAATCTGATGAGCCAATTCACGGGTTGGGGCTAACACCAATGCATGTGTTTTGCGTTGGGGTGTTGTAATGATTTGTTGAATGATAGGAATGGCGAACGCTGCGGTTTTTCCAGTACCCGTGGGGGCTGTGGCAAATAAATCGCTTCCTTTTAAAATGGTTGGGATGGCCAATGCTTGGATTGGCGTGGGTGTGGTGTAGCCCTGTTCTGAGACAGACTTCACCAGTGGAGCAATTAGCCCCAGGTTGTCAAATGATTGCATGTATGTTTTTAGATTACTATCCTTACGCGAAACACTTCTGAGTTAGTGTTTTTATCGCAAACGCACTATGAAAGTGCGATAGTAAAGACTGACTCTAGATGAATTAAGCGCGGCAAATATACAAAGAATAAATGGCAATTCTTATATTTCCTAGAATAAAGATGAATTTTCCTAGAATAAAGAAGGGTTTTCGTAGTATTTTTGATGCTGTATGAGCAAGCAGGACCTCCAATTCAATAAAAATGAAGATTTGAATAAACAAGATTGGGATTTGGCAACAGCGCGGTTGGAGAAGATTTATAAAGGCGGTGGGGAAAAGGCAGCGGCAAAGCAAAAGGAGAAGGGAAAGATGTTGTGCAGGGAGCGGGTTGATTATTTGCGCGATGAAAATTCGGAGTGGATTGAAATTGGTGCATTCGCGGGTTATGATATGTATCAAGAGCAAGGCGGCTGCCCCGGTGGTGGTGTTGTCACAGGTATTGGATATGTAAGTGGACGGCAGTGTGTTATAGTTGCCAACGATGCCACCGTGAAAGCGGGTGCTTGGTTTCCGATCACGGGAAAGAAAAATCTCCGCGCACAGGAAATCGCCATGGAAAATCGCTTGCCTATCATTTATTTGGTGGATAGTGCAGGGGTATACTTGCCGATGCAGGATGAGATTTTTGCCGATAAAGAGCATTTCGGACGGATGTTCCGCAACAACGCACACATGAGTGCCATGGGTATCACCCAGATTGCCGCAGTCATGGGTAGTTGTGTCGCCGGTGGTGCTTATTTGCCTATCATGAGCGATGAAGCCCTCATAGTGGAAGGCAATGGAAGTATCTTTTTGGCGGGCAGCTATTTGGTAAAAGCGGCGATTGGCGAGGATGTGGACAATGAAACTTTGGGTGGCGCAACAACGCAATCTGAGATTTCGGGTGTGATTGATGATAAATTTCCCGACGATAAATCTTGTTTGGATCGCATTCGTTACATCATGGATAAGTTGGGCAAATTCGACGAAGCGGGTTTCGATCGAGTAAAGCCTGTTTTACCCAAAAAGGATATGTCAGACATCTGGGGGATTTTACCCAATGAGCGCAACAAACCATACGACAGTGTGGATCTGATTTCGCGAATGGTAGATGATGGCGTTTTTGAGCAATATAAGGAGGGATATGGCAAATCGATTTTGTGTGGGTATGCGCGGATTGATGGCTGGGCTGTGGGCATCGTGGCGAATAACAGACAAATCGTAAAGAGTAAAAAGGGCGAAATGCAGTTTGGCGGGGTGATTTACTCAGACAGTGCGGATAAAGCGGCGCGTTTTATCATGAATTGCAATCAAAAGAAGATTCCTCTGGTGTTTTTGCAAGACGTAACGGGATTTATGGTGGGTAGCCGAAGCGAGCAGGGCGGAATCATTAAAGATGGCGCAAAAATGGTGATGGCGATGAGCAATAGCACCGTGCCTAAGTTTACTGTGATTATGGGAAATAGCTACGGTGCTGGGAATTATGCGATGTGTGGCAAGGCCTATGATCCTCGTTTAATAGTGGCTTGGCCGGGCGCGAAGATTGCGGTGATGGGCGGTGAGCAAGCAGCAAAAACATTGCTTCAAATAGAAAAGGCCAGTTTGAAGGCCAAAGGAGAAATTATTGATCCGGAGGTGGAGAAACAGTTATTGGCAAAAATCACCGATCGATACAATTCCCAAACTACGCCTTATTATGCAGCGGCTCGATTGTGGGTAGATGCCATTATATCGCCGTTGGACACGCGCATATGGATTTCAATGGGTATTGAAGCGGCCAATCACGCGCCGGTGAAGCCCTTTAACCCTGGGATTTTGCAGACCTAAACTGCGACTTATACGTTTGAATCCAATCGTTTACCGTCATTCTTTTGGCATGCGTTTTTCGTTTTAACATGCGGTGTGTGAAAGGTTTCAAATATCTAAATATTTTGGACAAGTCTGACCGTTAATAAGCCGTATTTTTGCGGAATAATTGCTGCTCATCGCAGTGGTAATGCAAAAACATGAATTATTTATCGGTAGAAGGACTCAGTAAGAGTTGGAATGAAAAGGTATTGTTTGATCAAATTACCTTTGGATTGAGTCGTGGTGAGAAGGTGGCTTTGATTGCTGGAAATGGTTCAGGAAAAAGCAGTTTGATGAATATTTTGGCGGGGTACGACAAGCCTGATGCAGGAAATTTTAGTATTCGAAAAGATATCAATTGGGAGTATTTGCCTCAAGATCCGGCTTTAAATGAGTCGATTTCGGTCTTGGAAAACCTATTTGTGGGTACTACCCCTTCCATTTTGGCTTTGAAGGAATATGAGGCGGCGTTGATTGCGTATTCTGATGCCCCTTCGGATGAAACGGAAAAGCGGTTGGACTTGGCAACAACAGAAATGACGATGTCGGAGAGTTGGGATTACGAAGCCAGGGCGAAGCAGGTATTGGGCAAATTGAATATCTATGAATCGGATATGGCTAAGCCGGTTGGCGTTCTGAGTGGAGGTCAAAAGAAGCGTGTGGCGTTGGCGAGGGTTTTGATTGATGTGCCCGATTTGTTGATTTTGGATGAGCCTACCAACCACTTGGATTTGGATATGATTGAGTGGCTAGAGGAGTATTTGAGTGATAAAAATTTGACGTTGTTATTGGTGACGCACGATCGTTATTTCCTGGATCGTGTTTGCAATAAAATATTAGAGTTGGATAGGGGCGTTTTGTATTCTTACCAGGGGAATTACGGATATTTTGTAGAGAAGAAGGCGATGCGTGAAGAGGTTGAGTCCAGTGAGAGAGAGAAGAATCGAAATACCTTTAGGCGGGAGTTGGAATGGGTGAGAAAGATGCCCAAAGCTCGTACAACCAAGAGTAAGAGTCGGGTTGATGCGTTCGACGATTTGGCCGAGAAGGTGAAAGGCCCATATGTTCAGCAGAAGGTGGAGTTTGGGGTGAAGATGGAGCGTTTGGGGTCCAAGATTTTGGAGATTCAGCACTTGGAAAAGGCTTATGGCGCTCAACCCATTTTGGGCGATTTTACTTACACGTTTAAAAGGGGTGAGAAGATTGGTGTTGTGGGACCGAATGGCGTGGGTAAGAGTACCCTCTTGAATATGATTATGGGCTTGGAGAAGGCCGACAAGGGTAAAATTACGGCAGGTGAGACCTTGGTTTTTGGCTATTTCTCGCAGCAGGGGATTCCGGTTGCTGAGGATAAACGTGTAATTGATGTGGTAAAGGATGTTGCCGAATATTTGCCTTTGGCCGATGGTACTAATCTATCGGCATCGCAGTTTTTATTGCGATTTGGCTTTGCCAATGAAACGCAATACAATTCGGTGAGTCGTTTGAGTGGTGGTGAGAGGCGACGGTTGTTTTTGATGATGGTGTTGATCAAGAACCCCAATTTTTTGATTTTGGATGAGCCTACCAACGATTTGGATATTTTGACATTGGCGACGTTAGAAGCGTTTTTGATGGATTATTCGGGTTGTGTTTTGGTTGTTACGCACGATCGTTATTTCATGGACAAGTTGGTTGATCACGTGTTTGTTTTTGAGGGCGAGGGCAAGGTGAGGGATTTTCCTGGTAATTACACCGAATATAGAACGTGGAAAGAGTGGGATGATGCCCAAGCGGATGCTAAGAGTTCTGGCAATAAGAGTCAGGCGGGCAAGGCGGCGGGTTCATTGCAAGGTGCGAATGATGCTGGGAAGAAATCGGGGACGTTACACGGTGCGAGTTCGGCGGTTGATACTGGGTTGCCAGACGGCGCTTCGGGGAATGCCAAATCGGAGGAGAAGCGAAAACTCACCTTTAAAGAGAAGTATGAATACGAGCAATTGGGGAAAGATATTGAGGCTTTGGAAGCGAAGAAGAAATTGCTTGAAATCGAGTTGGGAGGTTTGAGTACGGAGTTTGAGCGAATTTCAGCGGCGAGTGCGGAATTGCAAGGTGCGAATGATGATTTGGACGAAAAGGGGTTGCGCTGGTTGGAATTGGGTGAATGGATTTAAGTTTTAGAATTAGGGGATTTGATTTGATTTTCGGGACGGCTGGGAGTGTATTTATGTCGCGGCGAGAAACTCCTCGGATCTTTGATTTTGTATACTGATAGAAAAAAGTAACCTTGCAGTTCGGATGGAAGGCAGAAACCGGAATATTGATGGACTGAAGGGTTTTTTGATTGTTATGGTAATCTTGGGTCACATTCTGCAAGGCAAAGTCCTAGACAATTTTGGTCGGTATGTGATTTACAGTTTCCACATGCCCCTTTTTGTCGGGCTATCGGGCTATTTATTGAATATTGATTCGATTCGATCGTTGAGTATTGGTCAGTTTTTTGGCAAATATGGCTCGCGAGTGCTGTTGCCTTGGACCATCGCGATGTTGGCGTATGCCATTTATTTAGGGGCTTTTGCAATCCATCCTACGCCGTTGTGGAAGGGATGGATGAATTACATTTTGAATCCTTATTATCATTTGTGGTTTGTGGTGGGCTATATTTTTTGGAGTTTTATTTCTTGGATGTTGCTGCGTTTTGGCTTTAATCGACCGGTGTTTTTGATTGTTGCGATTTTGATGGGCTTGATATTTTATTATCTCAAGAACAACTTGGAAGGTCAGTTGATTTTGTCTTTGGGCGGTGATTTGGCGGGTTTTATTCGAAATATTTTGCGTCCGCAACTGTTTTTCTTTTTTGGATTGGGAGTGTATTTACGCGGAGAAAGATCGACCACGAAATCCTGGATCTTTGCTGTGGGTGGCGGAACCGTAATGTTTTTGTATTGGGTATTGTTTTATTTTCATCGGGGTTTGGATTACAACACGGAGGATTTTTTGGTGGTGATGGCGAATGCTTTTTTGATGGTGCCCCTGTTTCGATGGATGAATCAGGAAAAATTGCCAAAAGTGCATGTGATTGAATGGGTGGGTAAAAATTCGATGGGGATTTATTTGTGGCATGTTTTGCCCTTGCTGTGGGTAAAGGATTGGGTGGGAACCAAATATTTGTCGCGGTTTTACGGATATATTTCAGTGGCCGAGTTGCTTTTTTTTGGCGTTGTGTATTTGTTACTTCGATATGTGCGCGGATCTCGTTGGGTTTTGGGATGATAATTGCGAAAAATAGGATTAATTTTGCCTCATTATGAGCAAAGCAGCATTCGTATTTCCAGGACAGGGCAGTCAGTTTGTAGGCATGGGAAAAGACCTCTACGAGACCAATGATAAGGCCAAACAGATGTTTGAATTGGCCAATGAGATTTTGGGATTCAGGATTACTGATTTGATGTTTGAGGGTACGGATGAAGACTTACGTAGGACCAATGTTACCCAGCCAGCAATATTTTTACACAGTGTGATTCGGGCTGCGGTGATGGGTGATGATTTCAATCCTTCTATGGTTGCCGGACACAGTTTGGGTGAGTTCAGCGCATTGGTAGCTGCAGGCGCCATGAAATTTGAGGATGGTTTGAAACTGGTTGAACAGCGCGCTTTGGCGATGCAGGAGGCTTGTGAGTTGGAACGTGGAACCATGGCTGCGGTGTTGGCTTTGGATGATTCTAAAGTGGAAGCGGTTTGTGCTGAAACAGCGGGGGTAGTAGTTCCAGCAAATTATAATTGTCCAGGCCAGTTGGTGATTTCGGGCGCTTACGAGGCGGTTGAAGCGGCTTGTGAGGGAATGAAAGCGGCGGGTGCAAAACGCGCTTTGATATTGCCTGTGGGTGGTGCATTTCACAGTCCATTGATGGAGCCAGCGAGAGAGAAGTTGGCGAAGGCAATTGCGGCTACGGATTTGAATTCTCCGATTTGTGCGATTTATCAGAATGTATCGTCTTCGGCGGTGATGGATAAAGATGTGATTAAGGAAAACTTGGTGGCGCAATTAACGGCTCCTGTAAAGTGGACGCAAAGCGTGCAGGCGATGGTGGCAGACGGTGCAACGCATTTTACTGAGGTAGGGCCTGGTAAGGTGTTGCAGGGATTGGTGAAGAAAATCGCACCAGAAGTAGAAGCGATTAGTATTTCCTAAACGGGATTACCGTATCAAATTGGCCGACCCCGCCACGTGTTTTGGCGTTTTCATAAATGGACTTTTTATGATGTCCAACTGATAAAAATAGGTGCCTGAAGGCAGTTCTGGCCCTGTATTGTTGACCTTTCCATTCCAGCAATTGCTCAGGTCCTTGGAGTAATAAACACGCTCTCCCCATCGATTGAAAATCCGGATTTCGGCTTCCTCACATTCGGGAGCGATTCCATAAACCCGAAAGCAATCATTTTTGCCATCGCCATTGGGAGTAAAAACATTTGCAATTTTTATTTCATGGGTGCTATCGGTATTCATTTGAACAGGTATTTTTAATGTATCCGTACAGCCAGAGTTTCTGTTTTTGATCACAAATACCGCTTCATACTGACCTGCGATATATTGGTAGTTCCTTTTGAGAATACCATTTCCGTCGAAGTACTTTTTTAGGTCACTCGCTCCCGTCCTATCGATTTTTGAACCATCGCCAAAATCCCAAATTATACTGTCGTAATTGCTGATGTCAAAAACAAAGTCGACCCCCGGTTTACATGGAGTGATTTTGGTGTTGCAAGCGCCATTTGGGGCAATGGAAACGCGAATTTTTTTGTTAAAAGTGGCTCGGGCGTTACAAGAATTTGAATCTACCACGGTGAGCGTTACGGTGTAAGTTCCAGTGTCTTTATACACGTGATTTGGACTAAATTGATGGGAGGTATCGCCGTCGCCGAAGTCCCATAGGTAGCTTCCATTGTATTTGCGTAGGGGTTGAAAGGCATTGGACATTTTTAGGCAAACGGTTTCGGGAGTTACGGTAAAAATCGCATCAATTGAATAGCCGAGTCTAAAGTCCAACTTGAAACTGGCGTTGGAGCATCGAATACTGACATTGTTTTTAAATACGACATTGGCTGGGGAGGTTGGGAAATCATTCAAACCTGGCGGGCTGTTGGGGCAGCTGGCGCAAACGCTTTGGTAGATGATGCCGCGGTTATCGAATCGGGAAGTGCCGCCATCCACGTGATCCCTGCTATTATTTCCACCGAAGTAGGATGCATATTTTAGACTTTTGGCATCTTTTCCAAGTACGATGAGGTAAAAATCGTGGTTGTCGGTGGTTTTTTGATGCGCATCGGCGGTAAGTGGCAAGCCATTGGTTGTACCATTATTTCCGACACCAATGACCGAGCCCCAGCCACTGAAATAGATATTGTAACAATTATCGACCATGAAAGCGGACGGACATAGTTCAGGGACGCTGTTTGTGCGGTTGCCAAAGGTGGTAATAAACTCTTCTTTGCTAAGATCATTGCTTAGTCTTCCAATAAATTGGGTAGTATTGTCTTTGCCATAAGAGCCCGCTGTGCGTTTGAATTTGCCTTCTGTTTGGCCGGTGAAATAGACTTTGTTGTTGATGTCGAGATCGATGAAATAAATTTGCTCATAATCCACGCTACCCCAATAGGTGCCTACCTGATAAGCGCCCGTAGTTTGACTAAATCTGGCGATATATCCATCGATATTGCCTAAGCTTTTTTGCATAAAGCCATTTCCGGTCATTGGAAAATCCGAGCTCACGGTTCCCCCACCAATAAAAACATGCGATGAATCATCAACTTTTATT
>NSIB01000013.1 GCA_002737625.1 Flavobacteriales bacterium
TTGAAAGGCCCATAGTAACGGAGCCGAAATGATTGGAATTAAATTCATGCGACCATCTTGCCCCAATCTGTGTGTTTTGCCAAGTTGTCAAATCCTTGTATGTATAAACAATATGACGACCAAATGTATCAAAATAGTCCTCAGAAATTGAAAAGCCATATTTGTCTCGTCCGTTATAGGCCCAGAAATTCCACTGTGTATATTGATTTTTCTTATAGTCAACCCTTGCATTAATGTCGTGAATATTGCCAATAAAACCACTGTTGCCAAGTGATGGAAATATCCAATCCAAATAACTTCTACGAATCGCAATTGAGCTCGTAACCTTTCCTCTGTGGTCCAGTGGGCCATCCATCGCCATTGTAAATGTAGCAGGGTCGGCATGGATTTTTCCAGTCCAATATTTAGCACCCCCACCCGAAGTTTGAATATCCAATACCCCACCCCCGGCTCTTCCGCCGTATCTAGCGGGTGCAACTCCTCGGTAAAAATGTACGGATTTCAGAATGTGCGGATTGTAATTGGAAACAAAGCCAAACAAATGTCCGTTGCCGTATAACGGCAAACCATTCATCAATTGTAAATTTTGATCTGGGTTGGAACCACGAACTACAAGACCAGACAATCCTTCAACACCGCCAGAAACACCAGGTAGAAACTGAAGATACTTCACAGGATCGGCCACACTTCCAATGCTCGGTGATTCTATGATTTGCTTCTGTGTGGGTGAATAAAATGAAGGTTTCATGTTGAACAACGATAAATATTCTTCGGCAGAATCTAGTTCGTTATATCCAATGGGTTTAAGGAAAAAGTTTTTATTGACGGAGGCTTCCACATCAATTTCGATTTTCTGAGTTTTAAAGCCCGCCGCTACAACGATGATAATTTTATTGCCACGGGTTGTACCAAATTGATAATATCCATGATCATTGGACTCAACGGAGGCATTTGTGGTGGAATCAATGAGGATTGCACCGGGAATTGTTTCTAGCGTTTTTTTATTGTAGATCCAACCTGTAATGGCTGGAATTTGTGCCAAAAGCCCTACAGCGTTCAAACTCAATACCAACGAAAATATTTTGGCAATTCTCATCTCTACAAAGATAAGTGTTTCATGGGTTATTGCCCATAGGATTTGGATAGTTCTATTCCAAAGCCTTTTGCTTGAAGTCCTGACTGTAGCATTTGTTTCTTTTCGATTTTTAGCCAAGTGGATTGATGTCCAGCAATCCCCATTTGTTCAAGACGGTTAAGAATGTTTTCGCCCAATGTCTCTAATAATTCCATGGATTTCTTGGATTCTGCTGCGATAATTTTACTCAGTGTTGAATAATCTAACGAATTAATTAGATCATCTGATAATTCCGATGATTTTAATGTGACTCTAACACTAATTGCCAATTCTACACCTACGAGTCTTTCAATCTCGAAATATCCAATGTTGGAATGCACAAGTTGTTGGTCAATAAAAATGGTTGTTAACATATTCTTGTCGTAAAAATCAGATGCAAAGAAAGTAAGTATATTACATTTGTGGGTACAACAATTATGAGTGAAAACGATATTTCAGATTTACTAACGGCAAATCAAGGTAAAGACCGTTATGTAGCCCCCGATTTCTATGGTGTGGACGATTTATTAACCGATGAACAAAAGTTGATTCGTGCTTCTGTTAGAGAATATGTAAAGCGAGAACTGAGTCCAATCATCGAACACTACGCGCAAAACGCGGAATTTCCTAGGCATATTGTAAAACAGCTGGGCGATATTGGAGCATTTGGCCCCCAATTACCCATCGAATATGGTTGTGGTGGCATGGATTATACTACCTATGGAATTATTATGCAAGAACTCGAACGCTGCGATAGTGGTGTTAGATCAACGGCTTCTGTACAAGGTTCATTGGTGATGTATCCAATTTCCAAATTTGGAAGTGAATCACAAAAGCATAAATACCTGCCTAAGCTCGCTTCAGGAGATTGGTTGGGTTGTTTTGGATTAACAGAGCCTGACCATGGTTCAAATCCAGGCGGAATGACAACAAATTTTGTTAACAAAGGAGATCACGTTGTGTTGAACGGCGCAAAAATGTGGATTAGTAACGCTCCCTTTGCTGATGTTGCTGTTGTTTGGGCAAAAAATGAGGCCGGTGTTATTCATGGGATTATAGTGGAACGCGGAATGGAAGGCTTCACCACTCCTACCACACACAACAAATGGAGTTTAAGGGCAAGTTGTACGGGTGAGCTGGTGTTCGATAATGTGAAGGTGCCAAAAGAGAATATATTGCCTGGTGTTACAGGTTTGAAAGGGCCATTGACGTGTTTGAATTCGGCCAGATATGGAATTAGTTGGGGTGCTTTGGGTGCCGCAATGGATTGTTACGATACTGCGGTAAGATATTCAAAGCAACGCATCCAGTTTGGTAAGCCGATTGGAGGTTTTCAGCTGCAGCAAAAGAAATTGGCTGAAATGTTAACCGAAATCACAAAAGCGCAGCTTTTGGTTTGGAGATTGGGTCAATTAATGGATAAGGGCTTAGCCACACCCGCACAAATATCTATGGCCAAAAGAAACAACGTAGAAATTGCGATAAATGTGGCCAAAGAAGCCCGTCAGATGCTTGGCGGAATGGGAATTACTGGCGAATATCCAATTATGCGACATATGATGAATTTGGAATCTGTGGTGACTTATGAGGGTACACACGATATCCACCTTCTGATATTGGGAATGGAAATTACAGGCGAGAATGCCTTTTTATAAATTGAAATTATATGTATCAAATCAAGTTTGGAACCGATGGATGGCGCGAAATAATCGCCGATGAATTTACGGTGGCGAATGTACGACGTGTAGCCAATGCCACCGCGCTATGGTTAAGTCAGAGTGATTTACCAAAAAGTTGCGTTGTTGGATATGACTGTCGTTTCGGTGGTGAAATGTTCGCAAAAGAAACAGCCAGACAGCTAGCCGCGCAAGGAATCAAAGTTGTGGTTTCAAAAGGGTTTGTTTCAACACCAATGATATCCTTGGCTGCCAATCAACTTCAAACAGGTGCGGGAATCATTCTTACCGCGAGCCACAATCCACCAACCTATAATGGATATAAAATCAAAGCGAATTATGGCGGTCCTGCAATTCCTTCGGAGGTTAGAAAAGTTGAAAATTTGATTTCTTCTACCCTAGTCGATGCAGGTGATAGTTTTGAATCGTATTTTAACAATGGAATGATTGAATATGGTGATTTCGAGACTATGTATTACAATCATTGCTTGAATTCTTTTGATATGGATGCCCTATCGTCCATTTCTTCTGGTTTGGTTTACGATGCGATGTTTGGTGCCGGACTATCGATTGTAAAAAGATTATTGCCTGATGCTACCATTTTGCACGGAAACTATAATCCCGGGTTCGATGGACGTGCGCCTGAGCCAATCTTGAAAAATCTCCCCGAAATTGGACCGCTTATCAATTCTAGTCCCTCTTATTTGTGCGGATTGGCCACCGATGGTGATGCCGATCGAATTGGTTGGTTTGATGAGAAAGGAAACTTTATCGACTCACACCATTTGATTTTGTTGTTGATTGAATATCTAACCACTTTTAAAGGGTATTCAGGTAAGGTTGTGAAGAGTTTTTCTGTCAGCGATAAGATTCAGAAATTGTGCGATCTTAAAGGATTAGAGTCGATTACCACGAAAATCGGATTCAAATACATTTGTGAATACATGGTTACCGAAGACGTGCTCATAGGTGCTGAAGAAAGCGGCGGTATTGCAATCAAAGGCCATATCCCTGAGCGCGACGGTGTTTGGATGGGTTTAGTTTTGATGGAATACATGGCAAAAACGGATAAATCTGTCTCCGAATTGATTCAAGACATGTATTCTAAAGTGGGATCTTTTGCCGTTGAGCGTTACGATTTACACTTAACTAATGAATTGAAGGAAAGTATCATAGATAAATGTAAATCAAGAAGTTATGTTTCATTCGGACCCTATAAGGTTGTGAATGTGGAGGATGTAGATGGTTATAAATTTCGTCTCGACAATGGTTCTTGGGTTATGATCCGCCCAAGTGGCACTGAGCCAGTACTGAGGGTGTATTCAGAATCCACGGATTCTGCTTCTTCGTTTGCAATTCTTGATGCTACCAAGGCTTCAATATTGGGATAATTATAAAACTATGACAAACAACACTCCACTTCAAGTCAATATTAGAGATGTCATTGCATCAAAGAATGCTAAGATCCTGAAGTGGATTCCCAATTTTTTCATCAATTGGTTTGAACGATTTGTTCATCAAACGGAGATTAATGCAATTTTGCGCAAACATCACAACGAGGTTGGAATTCAATTCGCACATAGTCTAGTGAAGGAATTGGGCGCAATAGTTAACATTATTAACATTGAAAATGTTCCAATCACAGGCAAGTGTGTATTGGTTGCGAATCACCCGATGGCTGGATTGGATTCGCTATGTTTATACAGTTCCGTAGGTCAAGTTAGAAGTGATATAATGCTAATTGCCAACGATGTACTCGCGAACATACCCCCATTCAATAACTATTTTATTCCTGTGAATAAATTGGGAAAATCGCCAAAAGAATCCATGATACGCATAGACAATGCCTATGCTGCAGGTGGTATGATGATGGTTTTTCCGGCAGGTCTGTGCTCCAGAAAAATTGATGGGAAAATCATAGACTTGGAATGGCAAAAGAGTTTTTTGATGAAAGCCATTCAATACGATCTGCAAATTATTCCTGTTCATATAAATGGGGCCAATTCAAATCGTTTTTATCGCATCGCCAATTGGAGGAAATTTTTAGGAATAAAATTCAATATCGAAATGATGACGTTGGCCGATGAGTTATTTAAGCAAAAGGACAAGGAACTAACAATTACCATAGGCAAACCTTTGTCTCCCGCAAGTTTCAATAAGAAAAACGCCATGGCAGATGCTCAAAAAATCAAAGCACACGTGTACGAATTGTCTCGCAACCCTTCAGCGATCTTCTCCAATTGATTGAAACAATCGCAATAAATTCATTATTTTTACGGCATGAGTGGCGATGCAATGATAGAAAATTTGATTGACCCAATACCCACAGCTAAGTTACTTGAAGAGCTTACAAGGGATATTTTTGTAAGGCCTACGAATAATGCATCCAATGAAATCTATATTTTCAAAGGAGATGAAAAGCCCCATTTGATCGCAGAAGTGGGTCGTTTGCGCGAATTAACATTTAGAGCTGCTGGCGGCGGCACTGGTAAGTCTGTAGATATCGATGAATATGATTCAGGGCCTTACAGTTATAGCCAATTAATTGTATGGGACCCTTTGGAAAATCAATTGGTTGGCGGGTATCGATTTGTAATGGTGCCCCGAACTAAAGATGCAGAAGACAATTTCCATCTATCTACCTCTGAGATTTTTAACTATACTCAACTAATAAAAGACAAATACTTCCCTTATGCCATAGAATTGGGTCGAAGCTTTGTTCAGCCCGATTATCAGCCTAGCTTGGGAAGTAGAAAGGGACTATTTAGCTTGGATAATTTATGGGACGGCTTGGGTGCTTTGGTTGTAATGAATACTGAATGCAAGTATTTCTTCGGGAAAATCACAATGTATACTGACTTCAATAAAGAGGCACGTGACTTAATTCTCAGCTTTATGGATCATTATTTCCCCAATAAAGAGAATTTGGTCAGCATTCCATCGCCAATTCATCGAGAATTTGATTGCACATCATTTTTAAATGAACTAGATGGTTTGGAATATAAGGAAGGTCATAAATTGCTTAACTCGAAAGTACGCGAATTGGGTGAGAATATTCCACCTCTATTCAACAGCTATATGAATTTGAGTCCTACTATGAGAACTTTCGGTACTGCAATTAATCACCATTTTGGCGATGTTGAAGAAACGGGTATTATGGTTTCAATTGATGATATTTATGATCAAAAGACAGACAGGCATGTGCGTTCTTACACAGAATATCTGAAGGCCTTGTAATTGCTTCCTTTTAGTTTGTTTAGCCCATCGCTTTGGCGCCGATGCAAACCAATTACTTGATAAACTTTCCTGAGAATTGTTTATTGCCCAGAAGGTCTTCAATTTTGATAAAATACACGCCAGAAGACAGGTTGGAAATATCTATAAAACATGAATCTATCGTCGATTTGCAATTTTTAATCAATTGGCCACTGCAATTGTATATCAGCGCGTTATAATTACTAGGATTTTTGATATTTGATACAACCAATTGTTGATTGCCGTTTACAAAATATACCCAGCCCTGATTCAATTGATGTTTAGGGATATTTGCATACTGGTCAATAATTTTCAGTGTCTCAAAAGCATCAACTTTACCATAACCACTGTTGCCATTAGAGTCGTTTGTTGTGTATTGGTCTTTTCTTGCAGTAAGTCGCCATAAACTTCTAATTTCTAACGGGGTAAGCCATTCGTTGGCTTGTAAATAAAGTGCAACAATGCCAGTAGTATGAGGCGCAGCCATCGAAGTCCCGGAAAACATCGCCCAGTAGACATCATTGCCATTATATTGTGTTTTGTGCATCAATTCATTATTCAACCAACCCGGTACTTGCCTGCGATGTAAAGAAGAGGTAATGCTCTGCCCAGGTGCAATAATGTCTGGCTTAATCCTTCCACTGGGGTGAGATACACTTTTAGGCATCGGCCCTCGGCTACTAAAACCAGCGATATCCCCTACTATATTCCACGGCTGATAAAAGTACTCTCCTTTGTAATTGGTCCATTCGTTTCTGTTGATATAAGCACCGGCGGTGAGCGTGTGGATTCCAGAGCCACCATTCTCACCAACCGAACCTTCAGGTATTCCTTCAATATATTTCTTACCAAAACTCTGCGATTTATGTCCTTTCCAGAAATGGCCAGATGTCCAACGATATGCCTGTCCGGAATTCCAAGCATTGAACTCACCACTACTTGTTATACCCAGTCGGATATAGCCATTGTAGGGTCTATTGTGTTCTGCAATCACCAAAAAATTCGATTTGCCATTGAAGGGATAGTTCTGTTCTGTGATGATGACAGAAAGCGTGTCATTTCCCTTGATATATAACGTTTTATAAGCCCCGCAATTCACGCAATCTCCCGCCAAATTCCATGGAGTATTTATTAGCACATTGCCAAAAGTGTCAACCAAATTCAACTGGATTTTAAGTTTGTCCCCGCTCCCGTTTTTGATGCCGCCCCAAATGTCCATGTAAATGTTTTCATGAGGATAGTCTTTTCGATTGTTGTCGACCACCAATGTAAATGAGGTATCTCCATTTAATGTTTCATTTATATGCATTTTATTTCTGCCGTCATTCCCCGCCGCACCAACCACAATTCTACCCGAACCGGTAATTGCCTTTACGGATCGATCAAAGAGTGAAGTACCATCATGAGGTCCGGTATGCATGCCCCAACTCAAATTACAAACACTGGGTTTATTTTGAAGTTCGGCATATTTAAAAACGTAATTATAACCATCAATAATTGTGGGATTAGCAACTATATAGTCGCCTAGACCACTGCCGCCCAACGTATCATTGGCGTATTTAATCCCCACCATCACAATGTCGGATTGTGGCGCCATTCCACGATACTTCAAATTCGGAGAACCCAAGCCAGAGCCTGCGGCTATCCCGGCAACATGGGTTCCGTGGGAACCATCATCGTCGATGGCCGATGCAATGCTCATAGAATCCGAATATTCAGTTCCATAACTATAAAGAGTGGGTGGATTGCCTGATTTTTGCTGATTCCAAAAGCGTTGAATTTTAGAATTTTTACCATCGGGACTATAAAAAGTGGGATGATCCGTTTGAAAACCGATATCTACAATCCCCACAATTACATCTTTTCCCGTATAATTTTGCGATAATCCATTGGCGATGCCGTTTTCCGCTTTGTCTACCCTGCTGTGAATTCTAGCTGTGTCGTTAAGCGGTTTAGGGCTATTTAATTTAGATGACACATCTAGGTATATCAAACCGGGATGATCGATAATTTGATTCCAATTTTCGGCGATGAACGACAAATGGGCAATTCGGTAATTTGGATTTTCGGGATCGATTAAACTACTTAAAATAAAATCAGAATTATCTAGGATAAACGTTTCATTCACAATCCCTTGCGCATGATATTTGCCATCGAACTTAGGGATTAGTTGATCTCTTAATAAAACATTGGTGAATATTTGAGCAGTTGGACTGAGGATTTGAATGGTTTTAGATCGGGGCAACAATGAGCTAGAATTGGCAGATTGTGTTTGGGCTGATACTTGGATAAATGAAAAAATATGAATAGCAATGAATAGAAATTTCATCTTGATTTTCTGCATGAAACAAAGGTAACGAGATAGATAATAACTTTGCAGTATGGATTTATCGTGGTTAGAGCGTTCAGAGCTCTTAATAGGAAGGGCATCACTTGAGAAATTGGCTCATAGCAAGGTGTTGATTGTAGGATTAGGTGGTGTTGGCAGTTTTGCCGCAGAATTTATTGCCAGGGCGGGGATAGGGAAATTAACCATCATTGATGGCGATATCGTGGATGTTACGAACAAGAACCGACAGTTACCCGCGCTAACAAGTACAATCGGAATGAAAAAGGCAGATTTAATGGCCGCTAGGATTAAAGATATAAATCCAGGGGTGTATTTAACTGTTATAGACACTTTTCAACGTCCTGAACACACGGAAGAATTGGTATCGTCGGAGAAATTCGATTATGTAATGGATTGTATAGACTCCATTACCCCTAAGGTGTATTTGATAAAAACATGCGTTGAACAAGGACAACGATTGATATCAAGTATGGGTGCAGGTGGTAAAATGGATGCATCTTCGGTGTTGGTTGCAGACATAAAGGATACCTATAACGACCCATTCGCTCGATTGGTTAGAAAAAGATTACACAAGCATGGCATCTACACTGGTTTCAAATCCGTGTTTAACACGGAATTGGTACACAGGGACTCGGTTAAGCTCACTGATGGAAGCAATTTCAAAAGGTCATTTTATGGTACAATTTCCTATATGCCTGCCCTTTTTGGCTTAAGAATGGCGGCTGAGGTGATAGAAGACTTACTTTGATCTTTTGAGAATTCAAAAGGCTGACATATATTTGGAAACATGATTATGAAAAAAACACTATTAACATTATCGGCTGCTGCTTTATTATTCATCGCTGGATGTGATCCTGATTCAAAGACAAATGGCAACGCCATCGACATCAGTGGAAAGACCAAACAAGAAGTATTCATGCTTCATTCTTGGGAGTTGAGTTCTTGGTTAGACAGTTCATCTCAAGACCAAGTTGAGAATATAGAAGCTTGTGCGAAAGATGATTTCTATACATTCAGCACCACATCTCAATTTCAAGTAAACCGCAATACAATAAAATGTAATACTGGTGAGACAAATGATGTATTACCATGGAGTATGACAAATCCTAATTCCACGCAGGTAACAATGTTTACTTATACGTGGGATATTACTTCAATGACCGGCGAGCAAGTTGTTTTACGCCGCAAATACTTCTTCAACATCGGTGGAACTACAGTAGATATGTATTCTAAGGTGGTATTGAAAAAGCACTAATGAATTGATTTCATACCTTCTTTGGCAAGTTCCAAAGAAGGATTTATTGAAAGAGCGGTTTTGTATGATAGCAAAGCCGCTTTTTTATTGCCCAATTTTTCTTGATTGTATCCAATTAAACAATGGGCATTGGCATTGGTAGATTCTAAATCAAGGGTTTTATTGCACCAGTCGATGGATTCTTCATAATTATCAAAAAGCGACTGGATTACCGCTATGTTGTAATGAGCCAAGATATGATTTGGATTGATTTTAATTGCCCTATCATAGTATTCTATAGCAACCGCGTATTTTTCTTTTTGCTGCATAACCAATGCATACGTATAAAGCGCTTCGTCATTAAATTCATTCATTCTAACTGCTTTTGAGGCCCATTGTTCTGTCATAGGGTCATTGCTGTGATAAAGAAATAACGTTTTTTGCATGACTGCATTAAAATTCTCCGGATTTTTTAGGAGGGCGTTTTCGATAACTTTTTGGGCAGAGACCGTATCTTTTTGTTCTTTAAAAGCGATTGAAATCAAAACATAGGCATCGTCTGAGAAATCTATTTGATCCGTTAATGGATTTAATAGGTCGATGGATTTGTCATATTCCTGCCTAGCTAGATAGTATTTTGCCAACAAAAACGATGCTTCAGGATAGTCGGATTTGATTTTTATGGCTTGAATTAAATGTTCCTTGGTTTTGTTGGAATTCGTAGAATCCATGGAAATTAAGGATTCCGCACATTTATAGTGATAAAGTGCTTGCTTTGGATTGATTGAGATTGCGGTTTCAAAATCTAAGATCGCATCATTGTATTTTTTTTCAAAATAAAACGTGTTAGCCCGTTTGTAATACAATTCAGCATCATTCGGGTTGTTGTTGATTTTTAATGAAATGCCTCGAATTTCTTCCGAAAAAGTTGTGTCGGTTTCACTAATAAAACGGCCGGAATTTCGGTTGCTGTTGCAAGAAAGAACAGCGATTAGAACGATTGACAAAACAATCTTCATCATTTGTGCTCGGGACGGGAATCGAACCCGTACTCTCATTACTGAAAACAGGATTTTAAGTCCTGCGCGTCTACCTATTCCGCCACCCGAGCCGAACTGCGAAGATAGAAAATTACTGCCGATTATTTTGCAATTTCCCGAATAGAAAAGTTGATGATTTGTAACGCTTCGTTAATCTGACTGGCATTTATTGTTAAGGGCGGTGCAAATCGAATCGTGTGTGTATGTGTTTGTTTTGCGAGTAATCCATTTGATTTCAAAGCGATACATACATCATAAGCGGACTTTCCGTTACCAAATGGTTCAATATCTATGGCGTTTAACAAGCCTTTACCTCTTACTGTCTTTACGATGGGCGAATTGATTTCTTTTAGACCATTTCTAAAAATTTCACCCATTTCCGCAGCATTTTGTGACAACGATTCGTTAACCAAAACTTCCAAAGCGGCGATGGCAACGGCACAAGCCAATGGATTTCCACCGAAAGTAGAGCCATGTTGACCTGGATGCAGAACACCCATAATTTCGTTAGATGCGAGTACTGCGCTCACTGGAAACACTCCACCCCCTAAGGCTTTTCCCAATATCAAAATGTCCGGCTTCACTTGGGCGTGATCACAGCAAAGCATTGCGCCTGTCCTGCCCAATCCTGTTTGAACTTCATCAGCAATCATTAGAATATTATATTTTGAACATAGGTCACGTACTTGCTTCAAATAATCATCGCTTGGCATAATAACCCCAGCCTCACCTTGAATGGGCTCCACCATAAACGCAGCAACATTTGAATCTTGGAATGCTTGCTCTAACGCTTGTATATTATTGTACTCAACTATCTCAAATCCCGGAACGAAAGGCCCAAAGTCTGCATAACTATCTGCATCCTGCGACGTAGAAATGGCCGCGATGGTTCTTCCCCAAAAATTTCCCGATGCAAATAGGATTTTCGCTTGATTGCTAGGAATGCCTTTAACCGTATATCCCCATTTTCTCGCGAGTTTTACCGCGGTCTCCCCTCCTTCTACACCTGTATTCATAGGTAATACACGATCAAAACCGAGTAGCTTCGTGATGTATTGCTCAAAAGGACCGAGTTGGTCGTTGTGAAATGCTCTGCTTGTAAGAGTTAATTTCCTACTTTGAGTAACCAGTGCTTCAATGATTTTGGGATGACAATGGCCTTGATTGACTGCAGAATAGGCTGATAAAAAATCAAAATATCTCTTGTCTTCAACATCCCAAACGAAAATGCCCTCACCCCTATTTAATACAACAGGTAATGGATGATAATTATGTGCACCATATTCGTTCTCAAGAGCAATGAAATCAGCGCTTTTCCGTGTTTTCATTCCACGAAGGTAAGTAACATTAATGATTTGTCTTTGCTCCAAAACAATTGTATATTCGGATGTTTGTGAAGTCTAGGGTTTTAAAATATAAACAGCAATTAAAGTCTTGTTTGACCAAGCTTTTGGCGTTGCTGTTCATGGGGTTTACATCCCAAATACCAATTTCGGCTAAATCCCATTCCATTGAGTTGACTTATGGAAGAATACATTTGAATTTCAACATCAACGATTCATCAGTTTTATCTAACAAACCCTTCATTGATTCCATTTTTAGAATTGCTGAGTTGAATTATCAAGATTTGGAGGGCTTGCTGGGATATAAATCTAGTTTGCAGTTCACTGCAACGATTTACAATGATTTAAATGATTATCATGAAGCACTTAAGTTAAATGCAGTTTGGCTAGAGCGAATATCAGGCAAAGTTCATTATTCCCAAGAGTACAATTATCCGATATATGTTAACTGCACCTATGACCAAATTAAAACACAATGTATTTATACGCTTTCCCATTTTGTGTTTCATGAGTTTTTACTAGGCATCAGTGTACGTCAAAAATTAAGTCAAACGGGCTTCCATACGATCCCAATTTGGTACCTGCAAGGATTGGGGTCCTATTTGGCATCTGGGTGGAATGCCAATTCTGCTGACGAATATGCATTTTATGAAAGTAAGGGCGGATTCAAATCCCCCAATCAAATTGTGCCAATGGGTGCTCAAGTGTACGGCAAGAAGATCTGGCGTGATTTGTTTCAAACATATGGAAAATCAGTCGTTTCTACGATGATGTTCGTACTTAAATATACCGGGAATGCAGAGTCCGCCATTGAATATGTAACGGGTAAATCATTTGATATTTGGAATAACGAGAGACTAACGGGTAAAAATCAACCTGTGGGAACGTCTATTGTCACCGAAATAGATTTGCCATTGAAGTATCGCACAATCCCAATCCGGAGGATAACAAAATATAATGAAAACATGGCTATTCAATGGTTTAGTCCTGGATTGATAATGGTTTCATTATATAATTCCTTATCCAAGAAATTGAACGATTTGATCAGTTATGAATACCCTGTCCTGATTGATGAGTTGGACTTTCAACCCATGAAATTGGTGGGTTTTTTAAGCATAGAGAGATCTTCGCAAAAACCACCACGGTCCACCATTATATTATTGTCCTTGGAGTTGGTGGTGAATCACCGTCGAACACTGGTTTTTATTGATAGTTTGGGTAAAATTAGACACTTCATAGATTTGGGTCCAGAAAAATTACACCCCATTCAATCTTCATTATCGATTGATGATAAAAGTACACAGCATAAACAAAATCCTTTAGGTAATACCGAAGAGGTTATCACTTATTCGGTGGTTGGATATCAAATGGGCGAAAATAAATTGATAAGAGCCAAATTTATTCTGGATGAAACATGGAAAGGGGATTATTACAAGCATAGCGTAACCGCGAATCAGTTTTTGAATCAAGGATTTGCCTATTTGTTTTATAAAAATCGTAAATCATCTTTCTGGCAACCAATTTCATTTGGCGAAGTGTATGCAGAGAGATTATTTATGGAACGCCTAGATTTTGCGAATGAACAAAATAATTCCATTTATTACGCTATTGATTTACAAAAAATCGAAAAAGATCGTTGGCTGATGTTATTTAATCAATTGGTTGGCAACGTAACGAAGACACTCCGTGCTGATACATTAACTGAAAAACCCATCGTTCGGGGATTGGTAATAGAAGGGCAAGGGCAGTTGAGTTATGTTCAAAGCGAGGGTGAGGTTTGGCGACTACGCTTTTATCATTTCAAAGACAATTCTGATTATCGCTGGCAATCGGAAGTTAAAAACAGTTTCTATACTCAGGCTTCAGTAAATGGATTGAATAATATTATCGAATCGAGTTTTGCGAGTTCATTGACATCTGTGCGCCTTTTGGATCCAGCAAAAGAAACAATTAGGGAACTGGAGTTATTGGCAAAAAATGATAGTATAAGCAATCAGAAGAAAAAGAAGCTCCCATACAAAATTCCGTCCAATTCAGTAGAAGTTGATTCTCTACAAAGTTCATGGGAATATTGGGTAGCATTTCCAAAACGAACTTGGCTCACATTGTTAAATAATAAAAAAATGCTTCATTATTCAGGCAAGTACGACAGTTCAAAGGCGAGAAATTCGTATTATTTAAGTCAAGGTGGATTGTATTTTGGCAATGGGGACTATCCTCTGCCATACCTGAATGAAATAAAACCACATTTAATTTACAATCAACCATTTACACCAGAAATGCGATTTTATTTGATTGATAAAAATCACAATTATCGCATGTCTTTTGGCATACTATCAAACATCGCCTTGAATCGGTTGGGGCTTAGGATGTATCAAACATTTAATTGGGGTAGATATC
This sequence comes from Flavobacteriales bacterium, assembly GCA_002737625.1. GTDB lineage: Bacteria > Bacteroidota > Bacteroidia > NS11-12g > UBA955 > UBA955. Next base: position 14,413 of record NSIB01000013.1, read on the forward strand.
AAATTGAACAGCAACTGTTAGCTCGAAATCGAACATTTTATTTGAATGAGATGTCGCTCAAGAAAAATGCCACAAATTTTTTCAGTGTATCTATTCGCAGGAATTGGATTTCGAATTTCTCCTTGTCTTGCGGTTTGCAAATTATTGAAGATAAGTATTTTGATAAGGTAGTAAACCCAGGATTTTCATCATTTAAAAACTATAAGTTCCAATCGGCGGGATTGATTTTTGGCCTTAACTGGAATAACCGTGAACACTCATTCAGAAAGGAGAAGTCATGGCTCATATCGTTGAATTCCACCATTAAAATCAATCAAGTGAATACGGCCAAAGTGATACCGAACAGAGTTTATGTAAATGGCAATAGTTTGGGAACGTCGTATTTATTTTACTTAGCCATTAAAATTAATAAACAATTGATTAGAGGTGTTTACTTGAAGTCAAACATTATGGCAAATAAATCGGCAGGAAATGCATTAACCTTGTTTTGGGTTGGGGGTTCTGAAGGTTGGATTAATAGAGATATGTGGCAAACGGATATCGCGGCCGAATATTCAAATACTAAATATTTGTATCGGGCCAACGGCGGTTTTGTTAGAGGTTTTCTTATGGGGGAGCGAATTGGAACAGGTTCCCTATCGATGCAGAATGAAATTCTATTGCAACCATTCAAACAACTTAGGCAAAAGATTATCAAGCAGCATTTTTACGAATCGCTGACTTTGTATGGGTTTTTAGATATCGGGACTGCATTTATCGGCAATTCGCCGGCCAATCCAATGAACCCTTTTAATACTATTGTAGTAAACACTCCCAATTACTGGATGTCGATCACCTCAAAACGCAATCCCTATTTGGTAGGCACAGGCCTAGGAGTCAGTTCAAATGTACTTCGAACGCCAATACGCTATGAATTGGCTTTTGGTTTGAAAGAAGGCAAATTGATGCCTCCAATCCAACAAGTTTGTATGTCGTGGTTTTTTTAATTAAATACTCGCGAAATGATGCGTTAAAATAGCCAATTTGTGTTTATTTTGCAGATTATATATACAACATGAGTTTTTTCAGTTTTCTAACCCAGGAACTTGCCATCGATTTAGGTACAGCGAACACACTTATCATTTATAAGGATAAGGTTGTTGTCGACGAACCTAGTATCATCGCAATTGAACGAAATACGGGCAATGTGATTGCCATTGGCAAAGATGCGATGCAGATGTTTGGAAAGGAAAACGAGGGCATCAAAACAATTAGGCCGTTGAAAGATGGAGTAATTGCGGATTTCCAAGCGGCTGAGCACATGATTCGAGGCATGATTAAGATGATGAATCAGAAACAGCGTTGGATATCGCCTCAACTTAAAATGGTTATATGTATTCCTTCTGGAATTACTGAAGTTGAAAAAAGGGCCGTGAAAGACAGTGCAGAGCGCAGTGGTGCCAAGGAAGTTTATTTGATTCATGAGCCGATGGCGGCAGCGGTAGGAATTGGGATAGATGTAACACAACCTCAAGGCAATATGATAGTAGATATTGGCGGCGGTACGACTGAAATTGCAATTATTGCGTTGGGCGGTATTGTTTGCGACGAAAGTATTCGTGTAGCGGGCGATGAATTTAACTTAGATATTTTAGAATACATGCGCAGAGAACACAACTTGTTGATTGGTGAACGCACTGCAGAGAAAATTAAAATACATATTGGTTCGGCTTTACAAGAATTGGATTCACCACCTGAGGACTACGCGGTGTTTGGCAGAGATTTAATGACGGGCATTCCAAAACAGATTATTGTGAGTTATAGTGAAATCGCGAGGTCACTTGATAAAAGTATTATGAAAGTAGAAGAAGCTGTTTTACGTGCTCTAGAGCAATCTCCACCCGAACTGAGTGCTGATATTTTAACCAATGGTATTTGGCTTACCGGTGGGGGTGCATTGCTTCGAGGTCTCGACAAACGGATTTCAGCCAAAACAAAGTTAAAAGTGCATATCGCAGAAGATCCTCTTCGTGCCGTTGTTCGTGGTACTGGTACTGCATTAAAGAATATCGGTCGTTTCAAGTTTTTAATGACAGCTTAATTTTAGTCAATCATGTTGGTAATATTCCGTTGGATACGGAATCAGGCATACCCCCTACTCTATATTTTACTGCTGTTAAGTGCGGTTACGCAAATTTTTAGGTATCATTTTTACCAGCACAGTATCTATTTTGGTCATGCCTTGGGTGTACACCGAAATATTGATAAATGGCGAACGGGTATTACCAGTTATTTTAAATTAAGGACTACGAATGAGCAGTTGGTTAGAGAAAATGGCTTATTAAGAAATCAATTAAATTGGAATCTCACAAGCAATTCTCCCAATGGAGCTCTGTCATACAAGGATACCTTCACTAAAACTTTAATTAAATACAAATACATACCCGCCCGGGTTATCCGTAATTCGGTGAATGAACAGAACAACTTTATTGTTCTTGACCGAGGCTATAAAGACGGAATAAAAAAACACATGTCCGTTATTTGCCCAATGGGAATTGTTGGAGTTGTTGTAGAATCTGCAGCGCATTATTCATTGGTTATGTCGGTCTTGAATTCGAAATTCGAAATCACACCCTATTTTTACAACCTCAAAATTAGTCAAGGTGTGATTTCATGGAACGGTGAAGATCCGAACTATTTGGATTTAGAAGAAGTGAATCGATTTGTTAAATTAAAAAATGGCATGAAACTCTATACCAGCAACTATTCACTACTGTTTCCCGCTGGTATTCCCATAGGTACTATTGAGAAATCCGAATCCAATTTGAAATCTAACTTTTATAGTATTAAAGTAAAATTGGCTACGGACTTTAGTCAGTTAGATGTGGTTACAGTTGTAAAAAATATTCATCAAAACGAATTGGATGTATTAAACAAATTCATACCATCGGAAGAAGGAGGAGCCCATGATTGAAGTTGGTAGGTTTATAGTAGTTGGACTGTTTTTAGCGCTGATTCAAACACTGATTTTCAAAGAAGTAAATATTGCATGGTGGATTAAACCGATGCCATATGTTTATTTATTTTTGATACTACCTCTTTCTAGCAACCGATTTGGCGTATTGATTGGGGCGTTTTTCTTTGGGTTAACAATTGACGCATTTGGAGGCAGCTTGGGCATGCATACGGCCGCGTGTGTTACAACCGTATTTGTAAAAAACTATATCGACTTATATTTTTTGGATGAAAACTCCATGCAATTACAAGGCATGAGATACATGCAAATAGATTACAAAGGGTGGCAATGGTACAGTATTTATACATTTGGTATTCTTTTTATTCACCATCTGGTGTATTTTATTTTTGACTATTTCAGTTGGACATCATTATTTACGATTCTATTTGTATCTATTTTTAGTGCCCTTGCTTCCTTGTTGTCTATACAAATATTCCGTTTGCTTATGGGGCATAAATAATTATCATGGAAAAAGGTAGTAAGCGTCAGATTGTTTATATCGGATTAATCGTATTCGTTTTTATTGTCTATACCTTAAAGTTGGCGAGTATACAGCTGGGTGAAGTGCCATACAAAAAAATGGCCATCAACAACGCCCTAAATAAGATTACACTGTATCCATCGCGCAGCAATATTTTTGATCGAAAAGGCAAATTGATGGTTTACAGTACGCAGATGTACGATTTATCGTCTTTTCCCTATGAAATTAATAAACTTGACACTGGACTACTTTGTTCAATATTAGAAATCGACTTACCTACGGTTAGGCATTTGATATTAGATGCAAGGATTAGAGCCAAAAAACGACAGAAAAACAATGCTTTCAACAACAGTGCGCTCTTCTATGCCAATCTGAGTAACAAGCAATTCACTCTGCTGCGGGAGAACATATATCGATTGCCTGGGTTTTATATAGAATCTCGGACGGATCGACAGTTTGCTACTACATCTGCGCCCCATGCTTTGGGTTATTTAGGTGAGGCGGATGAATCACTGATTGCCTTAGACGATTACAATCAACCGGGTGATTTGGTAGGAATTACAGGCATTGAACGATATTACGAAAAACAAATTCGCGGAATCAAGGGCATTAAAACCGTATGGCAGGATCGAACATATACTGAACGAGGTGTAGTAAAAGATACGCAATTCAATTATCCTTCTACCGCAGGTCCTGATGTAATCAGCTCATTAGATTTTGATATCCAAGAATACGGTCGTTTGTTGTTAAATGGAAAAAAAGGCAGTATTGTGGCAATCGAGCCAAGTACGGGCGAGGTAATTGCATTTATTAATAATCCAGACTACGACCCTAATACGATGGTTGGTAGAGAGAGGGCGAAAACATTCAAAGCTTTGCTGAGGGATGAGCAAAAGCCTTTGTACAATCGTGCGGTGAAAGGCGTCTACCCCCCTGGATCTACATTTAAAACGGTTATGGCGCTGATTGCGATGCAGGAAGGTGTTGTAACACCCGAAACAACGCATGGTTGCGGTGGTGGGTATCGATTGGGTAGCATTCGTGTGGGTTGCCATCCTCATGGTGGACCATTGGACCTACGTGGTTCCATTAGAATATCTTGCAATAGTTATTATTGTCAGGTCTTTCGGGACATTATCGACAATCCCAAATACGGAGACGTGAAAGTGGGCTATGCCGCCTTGGAAAAGCACTTACGGTCATTTGGTTTGGGAAGTCAGCTAAATATTGATCTATTGGGTGAATCCAGAGGGAATATTCCCTCGGTAACTCAATTAAACCGAAGGCATGGTGATCGTTGGAAAAGTAGTACCGTTATTTCTTTGAGCATTGGACAGGGTGAAATATTATTGACGCCTTTGCAAATTTGCAATGTGGCTGCCATTATTGCCAATCGGGGGTGGTACTATGCGCCTCACTTGGTAAAAAAGATTGATGGATTCAAGGACACTTCGTGGGACCGAAAGTATAGAATTAAAAAATTTACAACGATAAACCCAACCTATTTTGCTACAATTATCGATGGTATGAGTGATGTAACAAAGCCAGGTGGCACAGCGAACGGCACGGGTATCAACGACATTGAAATTTGTGCCAAGACAGGTACAGCTCAGAACTCTCACGGCAAGGACCACTCAATTTACATGGCATTCTCACCCAAGGATAATCCCAAAATAGCCATTGCTGTTTTGGTGGAAAATGGTGGATTTGGAGCCACCTGGGCCGCACCGATTGCGAACTTGATGATCGAAAAATACCTCAAACCTGGGGTTGAAACTTCAAAGCCGGCAATGGAAGAACGACTTAAAACGAGTGTAATTAAATAATTTGATTTGAAATACTCACCGCTCAATAATAATACGCAAGAAAAAATAGATGGCTTATCCATTTTCCTGTTCATTGTATTGGTGATTATTGGCTTTTTAAGTATTAGTTCCGCCACTTCTGACGTCAATCAGGAATTCTATTCCTTATCCCCTATCGCAATTAAACAATTGATTTGGATCGGTGGATCTATAGTAATCATATTTACCATTCTGTACTCTAACGTGGTAGTTATTGATTATTTCACCTATGGATTCTATGCGGTAGCAATTTTGTTGAATATCGCCGTATTGTTTTTGGGAAGAGAAGTTTCAGGAGCAAAATCATGGTTTGGATTTGGCGGAATTGGAATTCAACCGAGTGAGTTTGCTAAAGTGGCATCCGCCATGGCACTCGCTAAATACTTGGGTACGTATGGTATTCGTTTTCAAGGCGCCAGAAATATCACAATTTGTTTGTTGATTTTCCTACTCCCCATGGCGATAATATTGATCCAAAACGATACCGGGAGTGCATTGGTTTTCTTGTCGTTCTTCCTAGTCTTGTACCGCGAAGGTTTGCCAGGATTTATTTTGATCTCTGCAGTATGGTTGATGTTTTTGGCAATTTGTAGAATTGTGAGTGAGGCAACAGGGATTTCTAGTTATTATGGCTATGGATTGCTTTTGGGATTAGGTAGTATCATGGTATTTTTTGCGAGGAAAGATCGCGCTGTGAGTACTTTGATTACATTCATTGCAGTGGTATCTGCCGCATTTTATACAATCGTTGGAACTGTTTACTCTAGCATTTTACAACCCTACCAACGAGACAGGATTGAACTTGTACTTGGATTAAAATCCGATGATCGCGGATTGGGATTCAATTTGCGGCAGTCCAAAATAGCCATTGGCGCTGGGGAATTGTGGGGCCGAGGCTACTTAAAAGGTACTCAAACTAAAATGGGATTCGTACCCGAGCAACATACTGATTTTATTTTTGATACCATTGGTGAAGAATGGGGTTTTGTGGGAGCTACAGTATTTCTGTTGATTTTTTGTGGCTTACTGACACGAATTGTGATTTTGGCAGAACGACAGTCAACAACTTTTGGCAGGGTCTTGGGTTATTCACTGGCTTGTGTTCTATTCTTCCACCTTTCGATCAACATCGGCATGACAATTGGCTTGGTTCCAACAATTGGTATCCCACTTCCATTTATTTCTTTTGGGGGAAGTAGTTTGTGGGCCTTTACCTTGTTTTTATTTACCTTTTTAAGGGTAGATCAGGTAAGGAAGTAAATCGATAAATCCTTATTATTGTAGGTATAAATTATGAATAAGGTTCACTGGTGTGGCTTTTTGCTACTGGGTTTCATGGCAATGTCTTTGATGGTTTCTTGCGGAAAATCTTCAGATGAAAATGTAGATAAGCTTTTCGAAAAAATGGATTCTGACGTCACTGGCATTGATTTCGTCAATACGGTGCCTGAAAACGACACGTTGAACCAATTCATTTACCATTATCTGTATAACGGCAATGGTGTTGCGATTGGCGATATCAATAACGATGGTCTGAACGATTTGTACTTTACTGGAAATGAGCAATCATCACGCCTGTATTTAAACAAAGGGGATTTTAAGTTTGAAGATATCACAGAGAAAAGTGGTACCGGCACCAAGCAATGGATTAGTGGTGTAACCATGGTTGATGTGAACAATGATGGTTGGTTAGATATTTACGCTTGCTCATCGGGCCCATTAAAAGGGAAAGATTCTAAACGAAATCGACTCTTTTTGAATCAAAAAAATGAGACCTTTAAAGAAGTGAGTGCCGAATGGGGCGTGGATAATCCAGGGAATGCAACTTGTGCGACTTTCTTTGATTACGACAACGATGGGGATTTGGATTTTTATTTAGGTAACCACGCGGATCAATTCTTTTCTAATATTAACACCCCTTTCACGCGGACACTAAATATGACAGAGTTCAGCCAGCAACATTTTTATCGCAATGACGGGAACAAATTCACCGACGTTTCAGAAAAAGCGGGTGTTGTTAGAATGGGATATTGCCTTAGCGCCGCTGCCGCCGATTATAACAACGATGGCCTCATGGATTTATATGTTTGTAATGATTACCATGTGCCAGATTGCTATTACATTAATAATGGGGATGGAACTTTTACGGATAAGTTTGATGAGTTCTTTAAACATTCAAGTACCAATTCAATGGGTTCGGATGTAGCTGACGTTAACAATGATGGTTGGAGCGATCTGATCACTGTAGATATGCTTTCCGAAAGCCCAAGACGCTACATGAGCTTGATGGGCCCCAAAGATTATGACTATACGATGGTCGGTATCAAAAACGGGTACAAGCATCAGTACATGAAAAACAACTTGCAAATGAATTTGGGGAATGGTCATTTTTCAGACCTATCCTATTTGTATGGTGTGGCTAAGTCTGATTGGAGTTGGAGTCCATTATTATCGGATTTTAACGATGATGGGTTCGTTGATTTATTTATTTCGAATGGCTATTACAGAGATGTGACCAATTTGGATTTTATTTTATATCAGTCCCGATACGAACAACAACAGAAACAAGGTCTGAATCATGAGCAATTGCTAAAAAAACTGCCCTATGAAAAAATCCAGAATTTCTTTTTCCTTAATAATGCAGGTCAAGGTTTTAGCAATCGAGCATCCGACGTGGGTCTAGAAGATTTGAGTTCGAGCACGGGTTCTGCAATAGGTGATCTTGATGGCGACGGTAGATTTGACCTGGTAGTCTGCAACCAAGGTGAAAAACCTTTCATCTATAAGAATGTCAATACCAGTAACAATTACTTGAATGTTCAGTGCCGAGGTGAAAAAAATCAAAACCACTTTGGCGTTGGGTGTCAGCTGATTGTTGAAGACAGCGCGGGTAAAATTCGCAAATTCGAAATCCAACCAAGCAAAGGGTATCAAAGTTCATCGGAACACATGGTTCACATAGGAATGGGCGCTCAAACGGAATTACAAAAACTTACAGTTGTTTGGCCCAATGGGAGCTCTCAAGTCTTAACAGACGTCAAAGCGAATCAAACTTTAACAGTAAAATCAGAGGACGCCAATACAAAGTTTAACTGGGTCAATTATAACAATCAAGGAAAAGCCCGCTATTTTGACGACAATGCATCCAAATGGGATTTCAATTTTGTGCATTCTGAGCAAGAAAATCCCGATTTCAAGCGAGAGCCCCTACTGCCTCACCGATACACTACATTAGGCCCTGGAATGGCTTCTGCTGATGTAAATGGTGATGGTACGATTGATATTTTCATTGGTGCGGCCAGAGAAAGTAGCGGCTCTTCTCTGTTACTTCAAAATAATAGCCCAGACGGAAAGTTGAGCCCTTCAAAATCACAGCCATGGAAAACCTTGGATGTTGATGTCATGGGTGCTGTGTTTTTTGATGCTGATGGCGACAATGATCAAGATTTGTACGTTGCAGTTGGCGGATCAGAGTTTAGTTGGCCATCCAATAAATACGAACATAAATTGTATACCAACGATGGCAAAGGGAATTTCACGGAGTCTAAGGGCGCTTTACCAGGCGTAGTTAGTAGCGCCAGTTCAGTTACTTCCTCCGATTTTGATGGCGACGGTGATTTAGATCTTTTTGTTGCAGGAAGAATTATGCCAGGCAATTGGCCAGCATTGGGCGTTCGCAGTTACTTGCTTCAAAACAATGGAGGGAAATTCAAAGATGTGACAACAGCATTGGCCCCCGACTTAGAAAATGCAGGTATGATTTGTTCTGCGGTATTTTCAGATTACAACGGCGATGGCAAACCCGATTTAATTCTTGCTGGAGAATGGATGCCGTTGATATTTATGGAGAATACAGGAGGGAAATTCATTAATAAGACTGGCGATGTGGGTGATATGTCGTTGTCGGGTTGGATGAATAGTATTTTACCTGTGGACATCGACAACGACGGTGATATGGATTATATCGTAGGCAATAAAGGAAACAACAGCTTTATCCAAGCAAAGTCTAGTAGCCCCACCAAAGTATATTGGGCCGATTTTGATGGCAATGGAAGTCAGGATGTAGCGATGAGTTATTCATACAATGGAGCCGACTACCCTATCTTCACGATGGATGAAATGGGAAAAGCCTATCCATTTTTCATTAATAAGAAATTTACTACCTACGGCGATTTTGCTGGTAAAACGATGGATGAGATTTTTGGCGCCGATGTTCTAAAACAGAACCAGCTAACGGTAAATTATTTTTCAAGTTTTGTTGCCATCAATAATGGGGGGAAATTCAGCATGGTAGAACTGCCCATGTGGGCGCAAGCAGGCCCAGTATTTGGAATGACAGCTTTTGATGTGGATGGCAATGGATTTGATGATATCATTTGTACTGGAAACAATTATAATACCCGGGTTCCGCATGGCAGAGACGATGCGATACCATCCTTTATATTAATGAATAATGGCGGAAGCTTTGAATACAAATCTGGCGCTCAGCTTGGAATCTTCAATCAAGGTGATGGCAAATCGTTAATTTCTCTACCAACCAAGGGCAAAGCGGTGAGATTTGTGATCGCCAATAACAATGGCCCCGCAAAAGGTTTTGAACTTCAAGGATCTGGCAAAACTGCATCAGTTGAATTTGTAAAAGCTCCTTCCCTAGCGTCCTATGCCAAAGTCACTGTAAACGGTTCAATTAAAATGGTCAACCTCAATCAAGGACAAGGATATTTGTCGTCCCAAGCACCTGGAGTCTATAAAACCAAAGGCGTTACAAAGATTGAATTCTATAACGCCAATGGCAAACAAATCTAATCTCGCTAATTATTCGATAAAATTGCATTCTTCAATGAATTTCATTATTTTTGCGTCCTAATTTTAAGAAAATGGCTGTTACTAAACTCAAAAGAAAAGAAGCAAAAAACAGAAGCAGAATGACCAAGCGCGTTGATAACATCAAACGTTTAAAAATGGTTACTAACATTGCTTCTCCATACAAAGGCGTTTCAGGAATTATCTTGGAAGATCAAGAAAATCAATAAATGTCATTGTTTTAGATAGTAAAGGCACGCAACTTTGCGTGCCTTTTTTTTTATATTTACATTTCAGAGTCATGAAAAAAAATCACCCCATTGTCCCAATTTTTGTAGTTGTACTATTTGCAGTAGCTTGTGGAAAGCCTGCTGAGAAAGAAAACAAAGTCATCCACAACGACATCCTAACGAGTTGCAACTTGGCTATCCAAAATGCGATTGTAGTTGATCACGTAGCGGCTCCGGTGGGTTCTAGGCGCTATGTTTATGCTTCCATTGCGGCATATGAGGCCCTTGTACCATTCTATGCTGAATATCAAAGCGCTGCACCCATGATGAATGGACTTAAGTCGGCTCCATCCCCTGATACCTCAAAACGATACTGTTTGGATTTGGTGGCCTTGGCGGCACATACCTATGTCAGTCAAAAATTGGTTTATAAAGAAGATAGCATCATCAACTTTAGAAAACGTATGCTCGATGAATATAAATCTCAGATGTCCAACTCGATGTATGAATCGTCTATCGCCTATGGTGATTCAGTGGGAAATCATATTGTTAAATGGTCAAAGAAAGACTCTTTTTCCTATTTCAGAGGGCGAGAGTTTTTCCTAACACGCAACAAACCCGGTTCCTGGGAGCCTACACCACCCGATTTCATGGAAGCCATCGAGCCCAATTGGGGTAAAATTAGACCCGTGTTGGTTAAGTCGGTGCGTGATTTTACATGGGAACAACCCGAACCATTTTCCACAGATAAAAAATCTCGTTTTTACCGTATTACCAAAGAAGTGTACGACACTGTAAACGAAAAAAAACCTGCCAATTTGGAAACCGCTTTGTATTGGGACGATAATCCGAATGCGTCGGTTCACTACGGCCATGCTACCATTAATATATTGAAGGTAAGTCCGGCAGGACATTGGTTATCTATGTTTTCAACCGTGGCGCGACAGAAGAACTATAGTTTGATTGAGACTGCCGACGGTATGATGCGACTGTCATCAGCCATTTTTGATGCATTTATCACTTGTTGGTATGTTAAATATCAGACAGACTATTTACGACCCATTTCAGCCATTCATCAATTGATTGATTCTAGTTGGATAGCACCCATTCAAACCCCGGCCTTTCCTGAATACCCTTCTGGGCATAGCGTAGTTTCAAGTGCTGCTGCAACGGTATTAACAGCTCAATTTGGAGAATACGAATTTACCGATAGCGCAGAAGCTGAGTTTGGCTTAGGCGTTCGGCGATTTAAGAATTTCAGAGAAGCCAGCAATCAAGCATGTGTTTCTAGATTGTATGGAGGAATTCACTTTAATGATGCCATTAAAAATGGAAAAACATTGGGTAACTCCGTAGGGGAATACCATGTGAACCATCTAAAGACAAAGAAGTAACGCGATTACAAAGTCTCTAGTCGCTTGATAATCAATGCGATTTTCTCTTGTGCGTCAGCCAATTTCTTTCGTTCCATGTCAACTACTTCCGCTTTTGCATTGGAAACGAATCTTTCATTACTTAGTTTTTTAAGTACGGATTCCGCAAAACCTTTTAAATAAGCCAAATCTCTATTGAGTTCTTCCCTTTCCTTCTCTGGGTCGCTTGCCTGCTCTAGTTCACACCATACTTCATACGTACCAACCAAAATGGGTTGACCGTTCCTTATATTTTCCGCAGTGATCACATTGATTTCTACGTTCGCCAATTTTTCAATTAAGCTTGCATTGTCTTTCAGAACTGTGGCATTTGCAGGAATCCATAATTGTATGCACTCCTTAGGCGATAAGCCTTTGGTATTGCGTAAATTTCTAACTTCCGACACCAATAACAATGGCTCCATCGGAAATATTGATGAAGTAAACTCTATTTTAGGATAATCACTAACAATTAAAGGTTTTAATGGATTTCCATTATGAATCGCGTGATGAATTTCTTCTGAAATAAATGGCATGTAGGGGTGCAACATCGCCATCAATTGACCGAATATCGCTTGTGTTTGGAGTAAGGTATTTTTTGATATTGGATTTCCAAATGGCGGTTTAACCGCTTCCAAATAGACAGCACAAAAATCGTCCCAAATCAACTTATAAATATTCATGAGTGCATCGGACAATTTGAATTCGGCAAAGAACTTTTCGTTTTCGTTGATTACTTGCTGAATCCTACTGTCTATAAATATTTTAGCCTTATTGGCAGCCAAAGTATTGGTTTGATCAACGACTTCCCAACCGCTCATCAATCGGTAGGCATTCCATATTTTATTACAGAAATTACGGCCTTGCTCTATCTGAGATTCATCAAACAAAATATCGTTTCCGGCCGGCGCACATAGCAACAATCCCATTCTAACCGCATCTGCACCATACTTTTCGATCAACTCCAATGCATCTGGGCTATTTCCGAGACTCTTACTCATTTTTCGACGCTGTTTATCGCGGATTAAACCCGTGAAATATACATTTTTGAAAGGCATTTTGCCTTCAAACTCATATCCAGCCATGATCATTCTCGCTACCCAGAAAAACAGAATATCTGGACCGGTAACCAAGTCATTCGTTGGAAAGTAATAATCCAATTCCGTTTTATTGGCATCTTTCCCAATTCCGTCAAAAACAGAAATCGGCCATAGCCATGAGCTAAACCAAGTATCCAAAACATCCGGGTCTTGATGAATCTCCTGCGCTGTAAGATGAATGCCTTTTGAACCAAATAATTCTAACGCGGACTCAGCCGTCTTGGCGACAACAAATTCACCCGTGCTATTGTACCATGCCGGGATTCGATGGCCCCACCAGAGTTGGCGTGAAATATTCCAATCTTTCACATTTTCCATCCAGTGACGGTAGGTGTTTTTTAATTTTGATGGATAGAATTTAATTTCATCGTTCATAACAGATGAAAGCACTTCGGGATGATTCTTCATAAACAATTGCATATCCATAAACCACTGGGTACTAATCCTTGGCTCTACAACCGCATCTGTTCTTTCGCTATATCCAACATTGTGTGAATAGTTCTCTTGTTTGAAAAGTAGTCCTTCTTCTTTCAGTTTTTTCACCCACATTTTACGTGCAACGAATCGGTCTTCACCCACAAAAAGTTCACCGGCAGCGGAAATGGTTCCATCGGTATTCAACGTATCAATCACAGGCAAATGAAATTTTAATCCAATGTTATAATCATTAATATCATGTGCTGGGGTCACTTTTAACACACCTGTACCAAATTCTATGTCGATATAATCATCGGCAATGATGGTAACTTCCCTTCCTATCAGGGGAACCATAACTTTCTTCCCTATTAGACCTTGATATCTTTCGTCATTCGGATTCACACAAACTGCCACGTCGCCTGCAATTGTTTCTGGCCTCGCTGTTGCTACCATCAATTCACCATCGAAGTCAACACCCTTGTAGATTACAGTGAAAAGCTGATCCTGCGTATCCTTGAAAATCACCTCTTCATCACTCAATGTAGTTTGGCCCGCTGGATCCCAATTGACCATTTTTGTACCGCGATAAATCAGTCCTTTGTTATACAAATCAATAAAGACTTCAATGACGGCATCGTATAAAGAAGGCTCCATCGTGAAGCGTGTCCTATCCCAGTCGCAACTCGCGCCCAATTTCTTTAACTGGTCTAAAATAATTCCACCATACTTATCTTTCCAAGCATACGCGTGCGATAAAAATGCTTCCCGCTTTAAACTTGATTTAGGAATACCTTGTTCTGCTAGTAATTTAACAACTTTCGCCTCTGTAGCTATACTTGCATGATCAGTACCGGGTACCCAACAGGCATTAAATCCTTGCATACGCGCTCTTCTAACCAATACATCTTGGATGGTATTGTTAAGCATGTGTCCCATGTGCAAAATGCCAGTAACGTTTGGTGGTGGGATAACAACAGTATAAGCGGGTCTGTGGTCAGGTGTAGAGCGAAAAAAACTATGATCTAACCAGTATTGATACCATTTGTCTTCTATGTCTGCGGGATTGTATTTGGCGGAAATTTCCATTGTTTCAAAATTACGATTAATGAACTTTAATTGATTGAGATATTATTAAAATGATGTACAAGAAAAAGGCCACTCGTTTGAGTGGCCTTTCCAGATAGTTTTGTTTTACATTAAACGCCTACATCGTGGTGAACCGACTCTTCTAAGAATGGGTGATTGACGGCAATCAATCCACGCTTAGTAAGTGCTGTGAATACCCACCACATAAAGATACCACCTACCAATAACAACATTCCAATTTCCATAAAACCAAATGTCATTCCAGTACCAAAAACACCAGGAGTTACCATCAACCAAACGTCATGGTAGTGGCCAATAATCATGATACTACCAATGATAGCAAGGACGTATCTATTTCTCTTAGCAGAACGCATCAACAAACCAAGGAATGGAATGCAGAAACACATAAAGAAATTGGCTAAGAAATTGGGTTTGTAATCTTCAAAACGAATTTGGTAGTAAGCCATTTCTTCAGGGATTTGCGCATACCAAATCAGTAGGTACTGAGACAACCACAGGTAAGCCCAGAATATAGTAAAGGCAAACATATATTTACCCAAATCATGAATGTGCTCATTTGTAACAATTCCCAAATATCCTTCTTTCTTCAAATATGCAACGATAAAGGCCATAATGGTGATCATCGTTACCCAGTGTGTAACAAAATTATAGAAACCGAAGATCGTTGAGTACCAATGTGCATCAACCGACATGATAATCAACCAAGCAACAACAGAAATTGTGAATCCGAATAACACAGCGAAACCAGCACTAAACCTGATGCTCTTTTTAAAGAAGCTAGAATCTCCCTTAGTTGCATTGTCTTCAGCCACGGATAAACTGCGAAGTTTGCGCATCATTACATACCAAATTACAACCAATAAGGTAGGGAAAATGAATAACATATTTGAATTCAAGAATGCGGATTTACCAGCCAAAATGGCATCGTAACCTGCGTCACCGGGCTTCAAACCAAGGTGCTCGTAATGTACCCAATGGTAGATTTCGTTTTTACCCATAAATAATGCAATCATTAAAATCACAAAAGCCACAGGGATAAATGTCATAATTGCTTCTGGTACACGCTTGATAGATGATGACCAACCTGCATTTGCAACATATTGAATTGCGTACCACATAACCGCAGTCAATGAGATCATTAGGAAGAAATACCCTACGATCAGCATATTGGCCCAAATACGGGTTGATGCTGGTTTATCTTGATGATGAAAAGCAACACGTGGTCCGAATTTCTCATTGGGCACATTGCCGTGTTCTTCTTCGTGGGAAGCGTTTGCCTCTTCCGCGTGTCCTTCATTGTTTACTACTGTTGATTCACCATGTGTTTCATGGCTGTCAGAAGACACTGTAGTTGGGTTATGATTTTCACTATGGTTATCCATAGTTGCAATACCAATTCCTGTAAGGATCAAACCCAAAACCATTAATATGATTGAGAATCTTTTAGCCTTCGGTGAAAAAACAAATTGCTCTTGTTTTACTTCAATTTCATGATGTCCGTGTCCCATGCTTCTTCGCTTAATTAGTTTTAGCCATTGTTGAGTCAGTTGCTACTGCAGCAGTTGCCGCAGAACCTACTTGAGAACTTAAGTATTTTACATATTTAATTACCTTCCAGCGATCATTTGGTGAAAGTACAGAAGCATGACTTCCCATATTGTTTTTACCGTAAGTTAATGTGTGATAGATTTTACCTTCAGGCAAAGTTTTGATATACTCATCTGAATATCCTTTCCAAGCTGGTTTAAGGGTAGCTACCTTTTTAAACACTTCGCCGTCATTATTTCCAGTGCTTCCATGACAAGGAGTACAATTGATGTTATACATATATTGACCTCTGCCATCTTCTAATGTCGCTTCAACAGGTGCCGTTAATGCAGCGGATGCTTCGTATCCATCTCCGGTATTTTCTAGATTGTATTTATAATCCAATTTACCCACAGCTACCGTACCCTCAACAGGCTCTCTCATGTTCATTCCATAGGGATTCACAAGATTGCTATCAACTTGACTGTACGGTTCATACCCTTTTGAATAGTACATATCCGGGGCGTATTCCCAACCGGGATTATTTCCACGACTCACACAACCGCTCATCAATGCCGATGCTGCGATTGATCCGAACAAAATATATAGTTTGTTGTTCATGTTGATTAAATTACAGTTTGTACACCATTTTCGAATTCACGCATTTCAATTGCACCACCATTTTTCATCATATTGAGAATAGATTTTTCATCCATTCCTGGAACTGTTTCGATAGCAACAATCAAGCGATCATCGGTTTGACGAATGTCTAAAGTTTCATTTTTGATACCGTGTACCAAACGGTTTCTCCAAAAGAAGAAGAACGACATACCAAATGCTGTACACAATACGGTACCCTCAAACATTACTGGAGCCCAGCTAGGTGTGAAACGCACGGGCTTGTTACCAATATTCATGGGCCAATCGTGTACGGACATGTACCAAATCATCGTGGTCATTAAAGTAAATCCAATAATTGCACAGAAAAATGCAATTCGTGCCAACTTACTTCTACGTGCACCAATGATTCTATCTAAACCGTGCACGGGATAGGGAGTGTAGATGTCGTGAATGTGAACGCCCGCATGCACCAATTCAGATGCGGCAGCAACCAACTGATCTTCGTCTTCCCAAACGCCGATCAACATTTTATTGCGATGACGTAAGCTTAATTTTTTGTCTAAAATTCCCATGATGGTAATCTTTAAAGTTTTTTATTATTCGCGATTGCGAAGGATTGATTTGATTTCAGACATGTTAATTACTGGCAAGAACTTCGCGAACAAAAAGAAGCAAGTGAAGAAGATACCGAAAGTACCCAAGAACAATCCAATTTCTGTTAACGAACCAGAATACATAACCCAACTTGATGGCAAATAATCACGGTGCAATGAAGTAACAATAATTACAAATCGCTCAAACCACATACCTACGTTTACCACAATACTCATGATAAAAATAAACCATGGTGTAGTACGAGCCCATTTGAGCCAAAATACCTGAGGTGCAATCAAGTTACAACTCATCATACTCCAGTAAGCCCACCAGTATGGTCCAAAAGCCCTATTTGCAAATGCATATTGCTCATATACGTTACCAGAATACCAAGCAATAAAGAACTCCGTTAAATAGGCAATACCTACAATTGATCCTGTTACCATGATGATTCTTGTCATAGCGTCCAAGTGACCAATTGTAATGTAATTTTCATAATTCATCACCTTTCTAGCGACAACCAACAAAGTAGCCACCATACCGAATCCTGAGAAAATCGCACCTGCCACAAAATATGGAGGGAAAATTGTAGTGTGCCAACCTGGTACCAAAGATGTAGCAAAGTCAGTTGATACAATTGTGTGAACCGACAATACCAATGGGGTACTCAAACCAGCCAAAATCAATGAGACCAACTCATAACGAGCCCATGTACGTGTAGATCCAGTCCATCCCATAGAAAAGAAACCATACATTTTCTTACCCAATTTTGATTTCACCTTGTCGCGGATTGTAGCAATATCAGGAATCAAACCAATATACCAGAACAACAACGATACACTAAAATAGGTAGAGATCGCAAATACGTCCCATAACAAAGGAGAATTAAAATTCACCCACAATGAACCAAATGCGTTTGGCAACGGTAAAGCCCAATAGCCTACCCAAACACGTCCCATGTGGAACACGGGGAACATCGCCGCACAAATAACCGCGAAAATGGTCATTGCCTCGGCAGAACGGTTAATACTCATTCTCCATTTCTGACGAAACAGTAACAATACCGCTGATATCAAAGTACCTGCGTGACCAATACCAACCCAGAATACAAAGTTAGTAATATCCCAACCCCACATCACTGATTTATTGATATTCCAAACTCCAATACCTGTCCATAAGGTGTATAACAAACTCACACCAAAAACACCTAAAAAAATTAGCGACATTGTAAAGCCAATCTTCCATGAAGTTGTTGGATTATTTAAAATAGGTCTTGCAATGTCCCGCGTTACGTCAGATGCTGATTTGTCGCCGGTTACAAGTCTGTCTCTTAAAATTGAATCATGTATCATTCGAATATTTTTAGGGTAAATTAAATTGAATCGTTATTACGAATTTTAGTCATGTACTTCACTGAAGGTTGTACGTTAAGCTCTTCCAAAACGCTAAATCCACGTTCGTTTTTATACAACTTGCTTACTTCGCTTTCCGGATTGTGCAAGTCACCAAATACGATGGCATTGCTAGGACAGGCGCGCTGACAAGCGGTTTGAACTATAACCTCATTAGGAGATTTTCCGTCGCGTTTTGCTTTCAACTTGCCTTCTTGAACACGTTGAACACAGAAAGAACATTTCTCCATTACACCACGCGTTCTAACGGTAACATCAGGATTGATTACCATTTTACCCAATGGATTGTTGAAGTGGAAATCGAAATGGTCGTTGTCGTTATATCTGAACCAGTTAAAACGACGAACTTTATAAGGACAGTTGTTACCGCAATATTTAGTACCTATACAACGATTGTATGTCATTTGGTTCAATCCCTCTGTACTGTGTGTAGTAGCCAATACCGGACAAACTGTTTCACAAGGTGCGTTTGCACAGTGCTGACACATCATTGGTTGATGCAATACGTTCACATTTTGCCAATGATCAAAGTTGCCTGATGCATCCACTTTCGCGATTTCATCATCTTTTGTCATTAGACCCTCAGCTGAGTTGAATGCATAATAACGATCGATACGAATCCAGTGCATTTCGCGACGCAAGCGAATTTCATCACGACCAACCACGGGAACGTTGTTTTCAATTGAACAACTGACTACGCAAGATCCGCAACCCGTGCAAGAGTTAAGATCAATAGCCATTGCCCACAAATGGTTTGGTGCTCCGTCTTTGCTATACTCCGCCTTTTCCCAAAT
>NSIB01000014.1 GCA_002737625.1 Flavobacteriales bacterium
TAGGGCGGCGATTGACAGGAGTAATATTTTTACGGTTTTCATGATGAAGATTTGCTTTTGATAATGCTTCTAAATGACAGCTTCGTTTTGGTGGTGTGATTTCACTTCGAAGGTCGGGCGTTTGGGTCTTTAAGAAAAATCAATTTGTAAATTATAGTTTTGATTGGTTGAGGGAAAGAGATATCAAGGATAATCGTTTCGTAATCGGAGTAAGGGGTGACAAAGTTAAACTCAGAAGTGTATTTGACTTTAGGAATGCTTTGATTACAGAACGCGTGGTTTTATTAAGGGATTGATGTTTTTATGACAATTCTGTGACAATTAGGCCTTCTTGTTGCGTTGGTTTTTGTTGAAACCCGTGTTTTTTGGGGCTACGAGGGTCTTTTTGTGGAAATTATCATGTAATTAAATCAAACATCACTCAAAAATTACCAAAAAGTTATTGTTGAAAATACTATAACTAGATTATTCGTTTATATATTCGAAGGAATTAAAACTAAAAAAATGATGAAAAAAATTACTACACTTGCCTTGGTTGGTTTTCTTTTTGGAACCAGTTTGGCACAAATCGCTGGCACATGGACATTGTCGCCAGTTGAGACCTCTCTTGCTGTAGGGCCTGCGAAGGGCGACTACGGTTGGTGGAAAGTTCCAGCGGCTGAAATTTCTGGCGTTCGTGCTTGTCAGTTCGACGATGAATTCGTTTTCAACGCAGACGGAACTTTTAAAATGAATTTCCAGGGTTCTACATTCCTAGAGGCATGGCAGGGTGGAAGCAACGCTTGTGGAACTCCCGCAGCGCCGCACGATGGAAGTGGAAAGGCAACTTGGAAATACAATGCAACCAGCAAAACCGTTACTGTGTATGGTAAGGGTGCTTACCTTGGTTTGGCCAAAGTATTTAATGGTGGTGAGTTGGCTAAGTCCGCTGATGCAAAAGATTCTATCACTTATGAAGTCACTGTAACAGGAAACAAAATGTCTTTGGATATTTCAATTGGCGGTGGTTACTGGCACTTTGAAATGAGCAAGAAAATGCCTGAATTGAACCCCACTGGTTTGTGGAAATTACGTCCGGTATCAACGTCATTGGCGGTGGGACCAGCGAAAGGTGATTATGCTTGGTGGAAAGTTCCGGCGGCTGAAATCACTGGTGTACGTGCTTGCCAGTTCGATGATATTTACAGTTTTAGCGCAGACGGAACCTTTAAAAATCAACTTCAAGGTTCTACATTCCTAGAGGGATGGCAGGGTGGTTCAAATACATGTGGCACTCCAGTTGCGCCTCATGATGGTGCGAATGCAGGTAAGTGGTCTGCAAATAAAGACAAAGGTACGATCACGTTGGTAGGAAAAGGTTCTTATTTGGGATTGACAAAAGTATACAACGGTGGTGAGTTGTCTACTCCTACAGCGGCCAAAGATACCATCATCTACGAAATAGCGATTGTTGCTGATACTATGTTGGTTGACATCGGAATTGCAAACGGCGCTTACTGGCACTATGAGTTGGTAAAAACCACTGCTCCAACCAGCGGTGTTGTGAACAATGCTATAAACGGTTTGGTGATTTACCCCAACCCAACTTTTGGCGATTTCAACGTTTCTTTGACCAATGGTTCTATGATCAATGCCGTTCGTGTGATGAATTTCAGCGGACAAGTTGTTTTGGAAGAAATGGTTAAAAAATCAGCGGTTCGCATTTCAACTGAAGGTTTAACATCTGGTACTTATTTGATTTCTGTTGAAACCAATGAGGGTAATGTTGTTCAACGCTTCATCAAGCACTAATTTTTTTATAGTTTATATTTCTAGGGGGGTGTTCGCATCCCCCTTTTTTACTCACTAAATTTATACCAATTACCAATATATGCGATTGTTTTTAAGATGTGTAGTTGCCTGTTTCGCTTTAAACGGATCATCTGTTTTGGTGGGTCAGGTCGATACTTCAGACACTTCCGGTAGGATGGAAGATGTTTTAATTATCGGTTACGGAAAGTCCACAAAAAAGGAATTTACGGGTGCCAATTCTTCTTTGAAGGGGCAGTCTTTGGAGAAGTTGAACATCCCTCGGATGGACCAAGCACTTCAGGGTCAGATTCCAGGAGTAGTTGTGAGTACCAATTCGGGTTCACCGGGTGGTACGTCGAGCATTCGCATCCGTGGTTTGAGTACGTTTGGCGACAACGATCCATTGATTTTGGTGGATGGTGTGGTATATGATAGTGAGGGTTTGAATGCGTTGAATCCCAACGACATTGCATCGATCAACGTGTTGAAGGATGCTACAGCGGGTATTTATGGTGTTCGTGCTGCCAATGGTGTGATCATCGTTGAGACCAAAAAGGGTCAACTAAAATCAGCACCCCGTTGGGAGTTTTCGGGCTTTCAGGGTATGCAGCAAACCGCCAAGAAATTGGATTTGTTGAATGCCAAAGAGTATGCGATTTTGAAGAACGAGATGTTTGCAGCGGGTGGTGAAGCGATGCCATTCAAGAACACATCTTTGGGCGAAGGAACCAACTGGCAAGATTCTATTTTCAAATTGGCGCCGGTGTATCAGTACAATGTATCGGTGAGTGGCGGTAATGATAAGTCAACTTATTCTGTGGGCGGCAGTGTTTACGACCAACAGGGTATCGTGGGTTTGGAAAAGGCCAACTTCAAGCGGATCAATGGCCGTGTGAATTTCGATACTCGTATGTCGGACAAATGGCGTTACAGCAGTGTTTTCTTATACACCAATGAAAAACGTTCAGGTTTGCCTGAAAACGGCATTGGCAGTGTTTTATACAATACGATCAATGCATTTCCAACGGATCCGATCAAAGGATCGAACGGAAAGTACACCTACTTGGAAGAAGTAGCAGATATTATAAATCCTTTTGCTCAGATGGCGAACACCTATAACTGGGCATGGGTTAACAAGTTTGTGGGTAAGCAGGAGCTGACTGCAGATTTGAGTGAAAATTTGACATTTACCAATCGATTCAATTACAATTTTGCATTGGTAGACAATAAGGCATTTTCTCCTTTGGTTTGGTTTGGAACCGGCAAAGCGCAGAACACGGCATTGAACGAGAATTTGGATCCAACGATGGTGGAAATCGCACCGGGAACCAAAATTGAGCGTGGCGCATCTGTTTCTGAAGGCAGAGCCACATATGGAGATTTGAATTTTGAATCATTTATAAATCACCAACACGAATGGCGTGGGGGTAGGAAGTTGAAAACAACCGCAGGATTTTCTGTGTTTCAGCGCAGAGGCAATTATTTGGGCGGTACAGCTTACAATATTCCCAACAATTCATTGGATTTTGCAGATATTTCGGCCAACTTGGCTGCGGGAGGATACTTGAACAACGTATACTCTTGGGAGTTTACTGAAAGGCTTTTATCGGCCTTTGTTCGCAGCGAATACAATATTAGAAATAAGTATTTCTTGTCGGGCATTTTACGTCGCGACGGATCAAGCAAGTTCGGACCCAATTCTCGTTGGGGATGGTTCCCCACTTTGTCTGGTGCGTGGTTGATTTCAGACGAAGATTTTTACAACGTGAAATGGATGCGCAGTGCCAAATTGCGTATGAGTTACGGTGTGAGTGGTAACGATCAAATTGAGAATTTTGCTTACCGTGGTTTGCTCAATGGTGAGGGTGATTATATATTCAATGATATCATCGTAAAGGGTGTGGCCATTGGTCGTGCGAGTAACCCTGATTTGAAGTGGGAATCTACCACACAGTTCAATTTGGGTACAGATTTGACATTGGGTAGGTATTTCACCACCACGGTGAATTATTTCGTGAAACAAACCAAGGATTTGTTGTTTCAACCCGATGTATCTGGAGTTTTGGGAACTGCGGGACCTGGAAGTTACCCTCCGATTATCAATGCGGGAGATGTTTCTAACAGCGGTGTGGAATTGGACGTGCAGTATCAAGGTTCGATGAAAAAGCGTTGGAATTTGAGCATGGGCTTTAATGTGGCTTATTTGAAGAACGTGGTTATGAGCACACCCAAAGGGGTTAATTACATCCCTGGTGCCGCTTTTGGTGTGGGTGGCGGTGTAGCTTCTCGTTTCCAGAAGGATTACCCCATTGGTTTCTTCATGGGTTATCAAACCGATGGCATTTTCCAATCACAAGCGGAAATCGACAATTCACCCGTGAAACAGGCCGGTGCCAAGCCTGGCGATTTCAAGTTCAAAGATTTGAACGGCGACGGTGTGATCAACTTCTCTGATGACAGTGATAAAAAGAGTTTGGGTTCTCCTTTGCCCAAGTTTACGGCGGGTTACAATTTGAGTTTGTCTCGCGGTGGTTGGGATGTGTCGATGCAGTTGTATGCGGCGGTTGGACAGAAAATCGTGCGCAACTATGAGCGTCAACAGCCTTATGCGAACCAATTGTCGTATACCATCAATCGATGGACTGGACCGAACAGCACGAATGAAAATCCCCGTTTAACCACATCGCTCAACAGGAACAACGTATTTTCTGATTACTATGTGGAAGATGGTTCATTCTTGAGGTTGCGGAACTTGCAGGTGGGTTACACTTTGCGCGGCAAGCAGTTGCAAAAATTGAAAATGACGGGTTTACGGATTTATCTGTCGGCCAATAATATTTATACCCTAACCAAATACATGGGCTACGATCCTGATTTGGGTTCGGTGGGTGGTGCTTTGGGTGCGGGTATAGACAACGGTTTTTACCCCCAGGCCAGAACCATTATGTTGGGCTTCTCAATTCGCTTTTAATGATGAAAAAGACAATTTTATTTACGTTTGTTTGCGGGCTTCTGTTGTTGCCAACATACAGCTGCAAGAAGTTTTTGGATGTTGATCCAGCGTATATTCAGGATGCGGATAATTTTTTCAATACTCCGGTTGATTATCAGCGCGCTTTAACGGGTGCTTATGATTTGATGCAGGGTTCGTTCATGTCGGTTTGGATTGGCGAAATCGCCTCAGACAACACCATTGCGGGTGGGGAGAGTATGACTGATACCAAGGGCTTGCATGAATTGGACGATATGAGTCATGGCGCGGTGAACCAGGAGTTGAGGAATGTTTTTCGGTGGAATTATGCGGGTATCACCCGTGTGAATTTCATCATGGAGAACAAAAACAAGATAGATTTTCCGGGCAAGGAGGGTATTTTGGCGCAAGCTTCGTTCTTGCGTGCTTTTTACTATTTTGAATTGGTGAAGTTTTTTGGCGATGTGCCATTGGTGGTAGACAAGCGTTTGGGTGCTGTTGAGGTGACCACTGTGGATCGTGCGCCCAGGGCGGATGTGTACAAGCAGATTGAATCGGACCTCAACTATGCCATTTCCAAGTTGGATTGGATGGTGGCTGAGAAGGGCAGGATCAGCAAGGGCGCGGCGTTGGCGATGTTGGGTAAGGTGCAGTTGTATCAAGACAAATTCGACGAAGCGGCTGTGACTTTTCAAACGCTGATAGATCAGAACATGTACAGCTTGATTCCAAACTACAATCAGTTGTTTACGGTTGCCAATGAAGGCCACAAGGAAACCATTTTTGACGTTGAGTATACCGGTGCAGAGGGTGGTGGATACGGTTGTTTGATTTGTTTGGAAGGCAATGCGGGTCCAGGTTTCCAGGGTATCCGTCAGTACAAAGGCCCCATTTACGGCGATGGCAACAGCTATAATTTGCCCACCAAGAATTTGTACGATGCATTTGGTGCGGGTGACATTCGCCGGGATGCGACCATTTTGGACATCGATGCGTTTATCGCCAAGCAAGCCAAGCCGCAGGACATTACATATGCAAGGGGTGCTGGCGGACATACGGGTTACTACAACAACAAGTACATAAAAAAAGAGGCGGAGATTGGATTGCCAGACAATGATTTAACGAGCCCAGTGAATTACAAGGTGATTCGTTATGCAGATGTTTTGTTGATGGCAGCGGAGGCCAATGCGCGCAAATCATCGTCCGATGAGAGCAAGGCAAAGACCTATTTGAATTTGGTGAGAAAGCGGGTAAATTTGAGTGACATTACCACGTCGGGCCAAACTTTGGTGTCTGACATTTGGAACGAACGCAGATTGGAATTGGCTTGTGAAGGGCATAGATATTTTGATTTGGTTCGCACAAAGCAGGCGGCAACCACTTTGCTTGGGTTTGTGACTGGTAAGCACGAATTGTTTCCTCTTCCACAGGTGGAGATCGATTTGGCGGGTGGCAATTGGAATCAAAATAGTGGATATTAACTTTTTAAATAAATAGGAATATGAAATCAATAAAAATGTTTTTTCTCAGTGTAATTACTGTATTTGCACTGGCTGGATGTAAAGATGAACCATCCTTGGGCGATGCGCCAACGGCTGCAGACGCTGAATTCACTTATGCGGCAACGGCTACCAATCCAAACGTGATTGAGTTCAATGCGAAGAACAAGAACTTGATCGCTAAGTGGGATTTTGGCAACGGAACCAAGGACGAAGGTCCAACCGCTTTGGGCACATTCCCTTTGAAGGGTACTTACACGGTAACATTGACTGTATTTAACTCGGGTGGAAGTGCTTCTTCTGAGCAAACGATCACCATCGCACAGGATGATGCGTCTTTGTTGAACAACGCTTTGTACACGATCATGACTGGCGGAAGTGCTGGCAAGGGTTACAAAACTTGGCTGATTGATTCTTCGCGGGATGCACATTTTGGTGTGGGTCCCAATCCAATTGGGGCGGCGGGCAATTATCCCGAGTATTGGGCTGCCAAGAAGAACGATAAATCAAACACTGGTTTGTACAACGATGCGTTTGTATTTCACTTGAAGGGGTTTGCGTTTGACCAGATGACCAAGGGGGATGTGTACATCAATTCGGCGCAAGCTGCCAATTTCCCAGGTGCAACTATATCGCCCAAGACCGATTACACAGCGCCGTTTGCGGATCAGATGAACCAGAATTGGACCTTGAAGATGGGCGCTGATACCACCTTAACTGTGAGTGGGAAATCGTTCATTGGTTATTATACTGGTGTGAACACTTACAAGGTGATTCGCATGAGTGAGAACGAAATTTTCTTAAGATACATCGATGCGGCAAATCCCGCTTTGGCTTGGTATGTGCGTTTGGTACCTGATACTTATCCCATTGATAACGGTGGAAGTACAGATCCAACGTATACGTTGCCAATTAATTTTGAGAGTGTAGAACCTAAGTTTACTGCGTTTGGTGGAAGCACGTATTCGATCATCAACAATCCAAAATCGGGTGGTATCAATACCAGTGCTAAGGTGTTGGAAACCGTTCATGGTAATGAAGTTTGGGCAGGTATTTTAGTGAATATGACCAATAAATTCAATTTTTCTACAAACAAGAAAATCACGGTAAAAGTGTATGCACCTGCTACTGGAAAGATGAGAATTAAGTTAGAAAATGCCGACAAAACCACGGAATTTATTGAAAAAGACGTGGACGTGACGGTGGCCAATCAGTGGGTTGAGGTTTCGATTGATTTTAGCGATGCGGATCCAACGAAATTCAATCGTTTGGTATTGTTCCCAGGTTGGGATGTGGCCAATGCGGGCACTTATTACATAGACGATATCAAGCAAAACTAAGATGCGTGGAATATTGAGATTGGGTGTGTTGGGTTTGTTTCTTGGCATCGGCTCAATGTATTTGGCCGCTTGCGAAGACAAGCCCGTGGATCCAGTTGTTTTGCCTGAGAATTTCACGTGGACGGTAGATTATTCGCCGAGCGTAAAGGGCAAGGTGACTATCAATATGAAGGCCAATAAAGCCAACTATTTCACTGCCATTTTCAAGGACAAGCAGGGCGATGTAACGGTTGAATCGCCTGCGGCCAGTTATACCTTTGCTGCCGAGGGGACATATGTTGTGGTGTTGCGTGCTCACGCGAGTGCGGCTCATTACATTGAGCGGGTTGATACTGTGAAAATTGAAGCGGTTACGTTGGGGGATGGTTATTCCACGCCCACATCTTATTCGGGCTATAATTTGGCTTGGGCCGATGAATTTTCAGGTGATGCTTTGGATTTGGGGAGTTGGGGATTCGATGTGGGGAATGGTTCTGGTGGCTGGGGTAATAACGAATCTCAGTATTATACGTCGGGCACTGCGAATTGTGTAGTGGGTAATGGCAAGTTGACGATCACGGCGAAGAAGGAATCTCAGGGAGGTTATAACTACACTTCGGCCAGGATTTTGACCAAGGGCAAGCGGGAGTTTCAATTTGGTAGGATCGATATTCGTGCGCGTTTGCCAAAGGGGCAGGGCATATGGCCGGCTTTGTGGATGTTGGGTGCGAATTTTGGCACGGTGGGATGGCCCAAATGTGGTGAGTTGGATATCATGGAGTTGGTAGGGCATCAGCCCAATCGAGTGCATGGTACCGCGCATTTTGGCAACAATTCTCCATCAACGCAGAGAACGGCTACTTATGGTTTATCATCGGGCACGTTTGCCGATGCATTTCATGTGTTTACGATGAAGTGGGAGAACAATTTGGTTGAGTGGTATGTGGATGACGTGAAGTTTCATACGTTAACACCATCGAATACCGGTGGGATTTATCCTTTCAATGAGAAGTTTTTCTTTATTTTCAACGTGGCTGTGGGCGGCAATTGGCCGGGATATCCAGATGGCACCACGGTGTTTCCGCAGCAGATGGATGTAGATTATGTGCGGGTATTTCAAAAAATTTGATTGAGGCACGAAGCCTGTATATAAAAAGGGCCCCGCGCAGCGGGGCCCTTTTTTGTTTTAGATAAGATTGGGTTTGATGGTGAATCTATCAGAATAAATTTGGGTTCGTTGCTTAATTTATTCCGTTACTTAATCTGAACCGTGGTTGTTTGGTCTTTGAGAAGGAATGTGATATCGCCGGGTTCAGTGACACGCTGTAAACCTTTGTTGATGAAACTCAAATCGTGGTAGCTAACATACATACTCATGGTTTCGCTCTCGCCGGGTTGTAACAATCTGGTTTTGGAGTAGGCGCAGAGCTTTTTAACCGATGGGGTGATGCTGGCAAATTCATCGCGGTAGTATAATTGACACACTTCCTTGCCGGGTTTGCTGCCTGTATTTGTTATGGTTAATTCAATGTTAAATCCAGTGCTTCTCATTTGGTTTAGGCGGTACTGTTCTTGTTTTTGCAGCTTTTTAACTGTGGAAGTATCAGGAATAATGGATTCCGTTGGAAGGGTCATGATACTTTCCATTTCCACTTTCATTTTGCTGTACTCAAATTGGGTATAACTCAAACCATGTCCAAAATCGAACAGTGGCTGATACGCATTGCTGCCAAATAGTTTGTCGTTCCGTTCCGTGGATTTGTGGTCGTAATGCACCACATCCCCCGCGAAGCGGGGATAGGTGTAGGGCAGTTTGCCCGAAGGATTGGTTTTGCCTATCAAAATGTTGGCGATGGCGATTCCTCCTTCGTTGCCGGGAAGGTAAGCCTGCAAAACGGCTGCCGATTGGTTTGCATATTCGGTGATGATGCGCGGACGTCCGGTTACCAACACCAGCACCACAGGTACCTGATTCTGCACGAAAAAATCGAACAGTTGTTTGTCGTTTGGATCAATCTCCGCAGCCAAGTCATCGATGTTGCCCGGGATTTCTGTGCCCGGCGTTTCACCCACACAAAATACCGCCACGGCATTGGGGGAAAGCGATTTTTTTAGTGTTTTTAATAGTTTGGCCGAACGTGAATGGGGAGCCAACAATTGCAACTGTTGAACCTTGTTTTGATTGTTTGCAACATGGCCAGTTGTGGTACCACCACTTTGTTTTAATAAAGCTTCCCAAATGGTGGGGTATAGCGGGTTGTGGCGATACTGGGTATCTTTTCCTAACCAAGTGTTTGTCCAGGCGCCATTTAGCAAATTTAAATCATCGGCGGCACTGCCGAAAACGAAGAGCGTTTGGTGGGTCGCCAATGGTAGGGTTGGCGTACCAGAGGTGATCGCGGTATTCTTCAGCAAGGTGATGCTTTCTTCCGCGGTTTGTAACGCTGCCGCGCGATGGTTAGCACTGCCCAAATCGTTGGGGTTTAGGGCTTCTCTGAGGCTTCCTGCCGAACTAAAAACATCGTAGACACCCAATTTGTGTTTCACGTATAAAATGCGGTGAACGGCTTCGTTGATGCGTTCCATGGGAACTTCGCCAGATTTGACCAAATCAATCAATAACTCATTGAACTGGAAATCGTTGGGGGTCATCGACATGTCGATCCCGGCATTGATGGCCAGTTTCACGGCCTCGCGCAGCGAGGCCGCCACTTTGTGCGTGGTGTGCAACTTATAAATATCTTCCCAATCCGTCACCGCCAAGCCCTTAAAACCCAACTCCTCGCGCAATAATTTGGTTAAAATGTCGGGATTCACATGCACCGGCGTACCATTCAATTCTCCAGAGTTGATCATCACCGTCAAAGCCCCTTCCTCTATTGCGGTTTGAAACGTGGGCAAATAATATTCGCGCAATTCCCTCTCCGGAATCCATGCCGGTGTGCGATCCTTGCCACTCAATGGGTAGCTGTATCCCAAGAAATGTTTCATGCAGGCCGCCACGTGCCTGTGATCAATTCCCATATCAGTGTTTTTACCCTGATACCCGCGAATGCTCGCTGATGTCATCGTTTTGGCCAAATAAACGTCCTCGCCGTACGTCTCAAAAAACCTCGACCACAGGGGCTGTCGGCCCAAATCCAATACGGGAGAAAAGTTCCATGGAATCCCAGAAATCCGACATTCCAAAGCGGTGATTTCAGCGCCCTTCAAGACCAAATCTGGATTCCATGTAGCGGCCTGGCCAATTTGCTGAGGGAACAATGTGCCACCCACCGTATAGTTAACGCCGTGTATCGCATCGATCCCAAACAATATGGGAATCTGCGTACTTGAATATTGAAGGGAGGCTGTTGAAATGCCCTTGTGTATTTCTTGCCAACGATCCAAACCAATGGTGCCCGACCCACAGCCCACGTTCAAAATTGAGCCAATGTGGTATTTTTCGATGGCGATGCGCAACTTTTCTTGATCCAAGGTTTGGGGTTGCTGCAAGCCACAGGGATTGCCCACGGCGATTACACCCAAGTCAATTTGGGTCATCTGTCCCACTTTTTGTTCCAATGTGAGCGTGTTCACTCGTTCCCTGATTGCCTTGTCCAAGCTGGGAAGGGATACGCCAGGGATTTGGGCAGCTTCCGCATCAGAGGGTTGTGTTTTTTGTGCAAAAACTTGAAGGGGTTGGATTGGGCCAAGGATGGCCAAACACAATGTGGCGGCTTGAACGGCGCGCAGTTTCAGTGTTTTCATGGTTGCGGTAAAACTTGAAATGGGATGTTGGCGTATGCCACGGTTTGGTTGTGTTGAATGCGGACGAACAATCTGTAGGCCCCGGGTTGTGCGGGCGCTCGGAATGTGATTTTAGCACTTTGGGAGACAGGAATTAGCCCATTGAGTTGTTCGGATTCCTTTTCTGCGTCGCCACCCGATTTTTTATCGGTGCTTTCCTTGAGGATTTTCCACTCGTATTGGAGTTTTGTTTTCTCAAAACCGCTGGGGTGCATCGAAAGGGTAGATTGATATTGAATGAGTTGTCCCAAGGCAATCGCTTCGTTCTTTGAATTGGCTTTGAGCGAAATGTTGTCGCTGGCTTTTTGCTTGTTGATACTCAGCGCTTGGATGGAAGGCGTGGCCCATTGGAGAGAATCCTTTTTCCATACCCAATGCAGGGCGTCTATGGCTTGCGTTTTGTGCCCGTCTTTGGTGAAAAGTCCGTACCACGTTTCTGTGTATTCTTGCTTTTGACCCCACAAGAAAACGTAAGATCCCACGCAGTGACTTTGATTGGGTTCGATATACTTTTGATATCGCTCTGTATAAACGGAGGCTTTTTCCCAACTGCTTTGTTCGATGGCCGCACCCCATTGAGTGGTTGGCGATTCCCAATGTCCGTTGGGGCCCCATTCGGTAATCATATAGGGTCCGGTCCAACCAAAATTTCCGATGTTCTTGGGTACCTCCGCGATGTCGCCATAAGTGTTTACGCTAAATATGTCGATGTCGGGCGCCCTTTGTTTTACGTATTCCACTTCGGCGCGGTTTAAGCCGGCAGTCACGGTGGTAGTGGGGTGATTGGGGTCTGATTGGTGGGCGTACTTGGCGATGTCTTGGATGGCATTCCAGACTTTGGGGTTGGTGTAGCTCAGATTGACTTCGTTGCCGATGCCCCACATCAACAGGGCCGGGTGATTTTTGAATTGGTCTATGGTTGCTTTGAACGATTCAAGTTGTTTCGCCACAGCGAGGGTATCGTTGTAATCAAACCCATGTCGTTCGTGTTGCACCCAAAGCCCAAGTAGAACAGTTAATCCGCGTTTGTGTGCTTCGTCGAGGATGTTTTGTGCATTTTCTGAACCCCAGGTGCGTATGGAGTTACCGCCAATTTCAACGAGTTCATTGAGGTGGGTATCGCCACCGGCGCCAATTATGTAATAGGGATTGCCGTTTCGAAGCAACTGCCATTGGCCTTGAATTTCAACCACAGAAACGGGGTTTACTTGAGCCGATGCTGATCCCAAGCAAAGTGTTAGGGATAAGCCAAGTAAAAGGAATTGAGTGAGAATGAATTTCATCTCTGGGGAAGCTTACAAATCAAAGGCAAAGCCGGTATTTATGAGGTTATTGTATTTTTTTGCATTGTATTTGAACAACTTGGCCGGGCGGTGGGTGACGCTGGTTTGCTTGAGGCCGGTATCGGTAATGAAATCCATAGATAGGATTTTTTTGCGAAAATTTCTCACATCAAATTTTGTTTCCAAGATGGATTCATAGAGGGTTTGGAGTTCGGTGAGGGTGAAGTATTTGGGCAGCATTTCAAAACCAATGGGCTGCCGGCGAATTTTGGTTTTGAGCTGGTCTTTGGCATACGCCAATATTTCGTTGTGGTCGAAGGGCAAATCGCGGATTTCGCCAATGGGAAACCACGCCGCTTCTTCGGCCCAAGAGGATGGGTGGATATTGTAATCCTCGATTTTAATTAATGCAAAATAGGCAATTGTAAAAACGCGTCCAAATGGATGTCGGTTTACATTCCCAAATGTATGAATTTGCTCCATGTAAATCTTGTCCAACCCTGTTAGGTCTTGCAGTACTTTTTCGGCTGAGGAGGATAAATCTGTATCGAGGCTAATCAAATCACCGGGGAGTGCCCAACAATTTCTGTATGGATCTGCGCCACGATAAATCAATAGCACTTTTAAGCCCGTGTGATCGAAACCAAAAACCACATTGTCAACAGAAACAGCGGCTTTAAAAAAGGGAATAAGGTTTGGATCCATGGTATGTTGCGATGCGGTAGGCGAATATATTGTAAAATATACAATAATACCAAACGGCAACGCCAAATGACGGATTTTTTACCTTTTTATCGGCCAAAGTTCAATCGATTTCGGTTGAACTTTGGCCGATAAAAACACTGGGTTCTTATAAACATCGCCGCTAGTGAATGGGCGGGAAGCATGTTGATACTTTTGTTTCCGTTGCTTACTTCGCTTAATTGACCCACTTACCTCTGAGCGTTTGCATTTTGGCTTGTGGGTTCAATATGTCTTTTATTTCAAAGACAAAGGAATAGGTTCCGGGCGGTAGATACTGAATAGGAACCCCATTATTTTCTTTGGTTTGGAAGACCACTTGTCCGTTCATGTTATAGACCGTAAGTTGCTGATATGCGTATTGAGAAGAAATGAACCTCAGCTGATTTGTCCATCCGCAGTGTAAAGGATTGATATCTTGGATGCCGGAAAATTCCACCACTTTTACTTTTTTGGTGGTAACGCCATAGCAGCCATTGGGGTGAAAAGATTGGGCTGTGATTAGGTAGTTGGCGGGGGAATTGGCAAACGACCAGTTGATGGGGTTGAGGTTGGCGGTATCATCGGGGCTGCCGGTGCCAAAATCCCAATGAACGCGAGTTGCTTGGGTATTGGCGGTGAAGTTGAAAGAGGTTTTGGGTAAGGTAATTAAAGTATCGGGGTTGGATGAGATGGTGATAGGCAAAGTGTCTTGCACTTTAATTGCGATGCTAGATTCTTGATAGCAAGGTTTTGATGTTTTGTAGGAAAGGAGCCAGCGGCCGGAGGCCGCGGCGGGCTGGAGCTTGTTGTTTATAACCCCTTTGCTGAATCCATTTTGTGTACGACTCGTGTCGCCGTTTAAGCTCATCACTTTCCAAGTGTAAATGGTATCTGCCGATTGACCGGTAAAGATTTTCAACCCTTTGTTGAGGTCTAAAGGCCATGAATGCGGACAAGCCAAAGTATCGCCTTGATAGTTCGCCAAATAAAGCTGCACCGATGTAACGATAGTGGTATCGCAGTAACGACAGCCCAAAGCAGAATCGTTGGCGCATGCGCTGATTTTGTATTTGCCCACCGCAATTGAATCCGGATAGCTCAGTAAAATGGCTTTCCTCGGCGTGGTTGTGGTGTATCCAATTTGGGCGTTTGACTTGGTTGGGCTCGATAATAATGTCCAATCGAAAGGCGATGCTTTTTTTGGCGATTGCGCCACGATTTTTTCCATCAATAAACCTGGCGTGGTGGTACATACTTCAGCATTTCTTGTCAACGAAAACTGTGGTCGATAGATGAAGTCAATTGTATTTGTATCGCGACTCAAGCAGCCCAACGTATCGTAGGTAGCCACAAAAGTTAGTTTGATAAAATCCGTGGTTTTGGGTTTTGCCGGCGCCTTGATTTTGTAGTTGTTAGGTCCAATGCTATCTAGGTATTTCCCGTCCAAACATCGAATACCGGTTTGTTCGCCGCCATAAATCATGTCCTTGTTTGTTGGGTCGAGCAGTGAAATACTCTTCGCATTGCCACAAATCGGGGCAAGCGGTTTTGTCTTCCATTTAAGGTCGCGCGATATGATCTGGGTAATGCGCAATTCTCGTGTTACGGTGCAGCCTTTTGCATCCGTAATCGACAACAGTACAATCGAATCTTTTTGGAGCGATAAAGACTGCGATGATGAAGTTCCTAGCTTTGGGAGCTTGCTCTGGTTGATGCTGCGAGGGTCGGCATAAGCATAGGCCGTAAAATAATCCACGCCATACCATTGATAACTGATTTTCCCGGCAGGATAGCTGAGATTATAGGGCTTGGCGATGAATGTGGCCGATGGACAGTTGAATGTATCGGCGATGGGCTTGTAATTTCCCAAAGTGAAGTCAACTACGGTGTCGGTTAGCGTTAATGTAGTATCGTAAAAATTAAAACAAGACCCTACATTCGACATCAGTGCTTTGATGCTGTATTTGCCGATGCCATCCATATAAATCGTATCGATTTCTTTATAAGATTTGGCCACAAAGCTGCCGCCCGTTTTGCTGATTTGCCAAAGACATTTGGCTCCGGGACCTCCGCGCAAATTTTTGGTTTTGACTTCAATTTTGTTGCAACCAATGTATCGAACAGTATTGGTGGCTTGGGGAATCGGGTAGACGCGAACTTGAATCGTATAGCTCATTTCCAATGGTGGTGAACAGTGCTGGTCGACCACTTTAATGGGAATCAAATAGGGGACATAACTCGTGTCTGAATTTTTAGGTGTCCAGCAGACTTCAAATGCCCTTGTGTAAATATTGGGTGCATAAACATTGAACGGACTGCCGTGAACATTCTTTATCGTATAGGTAAGCAATGAATCAGATTTCGTTTGTTTTGGTGCCGCTATGATGTCGTTCATTTGAATGACCTTATTGCAGTATTTATTCCCCACGCAAATATTAATGGGTTGTCCCACTAAAGTAGAAATGGAAGGGGAGTTATTGTCGGCCGGCGCATCAATCACGTATAACGGTACTTCTTTGAAGTATCTACAAATCAATGTCCACTTACCTGAGGTGTCTCTTCGATATTCGTTGATGTGATAGCTAAGAACGCCATAGTCGCCGCTATTGGCTGGGGTGAAGATGAAATCGCCGCTTAGCGTATCGAAATTGGCGCCTCGAACGGGATTTGCTGATCCATTATAACTACAACTTGTTGAGGTGCTGGGCACGCAAACGGGATCTAAGGGACGCAAGTAATTTTTACTCTTAGAATAGGAGCAGGTTGTATTTGAGTAAGGGGTTACGGCATAGCTTGGCATTTGGACGAAGTGCAACCAATCGTACTCGCTGGTGTCTACGATGCCTTGCGCAATGACTGCTGTCCTGTAAACGGGAAGATTGTGGGTTGGGTCGAATACGGAAACTGGAGCAATGTTCGTTTTGGATTTACATCGATTGAGATTGCCAACGTATAGGGTTGCTGCGGTTAGGAAGCCATCGGAGCAAACGCCGGATGCTAGAGTATAGAAGGCATGATAAAAAGAGTTGTGATAGAATGTAATTTCTTGACAGGTGCCGCTGCTCAAAGGTTTGGTGAAAGTGGTAGAATTCAGATCGGCGGTGCACTGATAAGTATATTCTATCAGCGTATTGACGCCGCAACCGGTGCTTGTTGAACATTTGGTATTGATTTCACGGCTGCTAGTTTGAGACATCGTAAGTGTTGTTGTTCCGCACGCACCATTAAAACCAAATTGTACATTCAGGGTGGTTGTTGTTGGAAACGACATTATCGATGCACAAGGTTTATTGGCAAGGAGCGTAACTAAGTATTTGTTATTTCCGATGTGTGAAACCTTCATTTCGCCACCTGCAGCATAGGCGGCTTTGGCAATTTGCAGGGTGTTAACGACAAGAAATAGTGTTAAAAGTAAACGTTTGGTCATGTGCGTGTTATCAGTGAAATCTTAGACACAAATATCGAGAGTTTCGTATCTTTGCAAAAATAAAAAATACACTTATGCCATATCCAGAAATGCTAGTAGCGCCGATGCGTGCCGAATTGACAAACCAAGGGTTTACCGAGTTAAAATCTGCTGATGAGGTGGTTGCGTTCATGGAAGGCAATAATGATACTACATTGGTGATGGTGAATTCGGTATGTGGTTGTGCGGCGGGCTCCGCCCGCCCAGGTGTTTTAAAGTCGTTAACAGGCGCCAATAAACCCGCCAAAATCGCAACCGTTTTTGCAGGTCAAGACGTGGATGCAGTGGCTAAAATCCGTGAATATTTGGCTCCGTTCCCGCCATCTTCTCCCGCTGTTGCCCTTTTTAAAAATGGAGAAGTCGTTCACATGGTGGAACGCCACATGATTGAAGGCCGCACCGCCGATATGGTAGCAGACAACTTGATGTTTGCCTACGATCAGCACTGCTAAAATGACCTCCAGTTTGTTGTTGCTGCAATTAAAAAACTACCTCATTCAGGTAGAGTTGCTCTGTAAAGAAGTCGGCTCATTTCAAATGCAGCACTGGCAAACGGTTAAGTCGGTTGACATTGCCGACAAAGGACTCAACCAATTGGTGAGTTTTGTTGACAAGGAATCAGAACAAAAACTCATGGATGGGTTATCGGCGATTTTGCCCGGTTCCTGTTTCATTGGGGAGGAATATAATCCCGACTCAGTTTTGAGCGACGAGCCCACCTGGATCATAGATCCGTTGGACGGGACAACCAATTTTTTGCATGGA
Organism: Flavobacteriales bacterium; assembly: GCA_002737625.1. GTDB lineage: Bacteria > Bacteroidota > Bacteroidia > NS11-12g > UBA955 > UBA955. The sequence goes on from NSIB01000014.1 coordinate 17,607, forward strand.
TTGCCCGTGTTTGCTGTAAGTATAGCCCTGTGGGATGCCGGAACGGCCCAATTGGGTGTCGTTCATGCCCCGGCGATGCAAGAAACTTTTACTGCGGTTCGCGGTGGTGGCGCCTATTTAAATGGCAAGGTTTTGCAACTCACGGGCGAATTGAATTTATCACAATCTCTTATCGCAACCGGTTTTCCTTATTACGATTTTGAAAAAATGACACCCTATTTGGAGTTGTTGTCCGATTTGATGCGGAGCACCCACGGATTACGTAGAATGGGTTCGGCCGCCATCGATTTGGCATATATGGCCGCGGGGCGTTTTGATGCATTTTACGAAATGGGTTTGGCCCCCTGGGATGTGGCGGCCGGCGTATTGTTGGTGGAAGAAGCCGGAGGATTTGTTTCGAATTTCTCGGGAGGATCATCTGTGTTGTTTCAGCGCGAAATCATCGCGGCACATCCTGCCCTTGCGAAGGAATTATTGCAGCGGGTGTCTGAAAAATTGGCCTAGCGTAAACTCAGTTTGGTAGCGCCCAAAATCAGGGCTAAATTGCAAGCAACGAATTGGAATTATTTTTATCGATAGGGAAAGGAATTTGGTATGGCTTTTTGATAGGCTTGTTGAGTTTTGGGCCGTCTTTTTTTACGCTGATACATACGGGAATTCAAGGCGGGAAGAGACAAGGAATGCAGGTTGCGTTGGGGATTTTCCTCAGTGAGATGTTTGTGGCATTGCTTTGCTTCTTTGGGTTATCTCACTATTTTATGTCACCCATATTTAAATTGATTTTTACGGGTTTGGCCGCCGCCGCAATTTTGTACTTGGGTCTTACCGCGATATTTAGTAAAAATCACAAAATTCCTGAAATCACCGTCAAAGGCAGTAGTTCTGTATATCGAGGTTTCTTCATGAACATCATCAATCCTTTTGTGATGCTGCTTTGGGTGAGTGTTATTGCTACTTTGAGTGTGGGCTATGAAGGCGAATCTCTTCAAGATCGTTTGCCCATTTTGGTTGAGTTAGTTACAATTTTATGTACTTTGCTTTGTCTGGACTTGGGGAAAGTGTATCTCAGTGAATACATCGGCCGGAAGTTGAGCGAAAGCGTTTATGCGTTGGTGAATCGTTATTTTGGTGTGATATTGTCGGGCATCGGTTTGTATTTTGCCTATCATTTCGTACTCTTGTTAACGACTTGGATTCAGGTGGCTAAGCCCCATTGATTTTGTGGGTAGGGCGCAGGATTTCTTGATTCATTTTGGGCTAAGGCAATACCTATGATCAATATCAATTTTCTCCTCAACATTGTTCTGTCCTTGATTATGTTTGGGTTGGGATTGTCCTTGAAAAAGGAGGATTTTCAGCAATTGTTTGATCAGCCAAAGAGTTTGGCGATTGGTTTATTTGCCCAAATGGTGATTTTGCCTTTTGTCGCTGCTTTCATTGTGATGCAGAGCCCTTTGCCGCCCGAAATGCAGGTGGGCATTATGATATTGAGTTTATGTCCGGGCGGAATCACCTCAAATCTAGTGAGTTATTTTGTGAAGGGAAATGTGGCCTTGGCGGTATCGCTTACAGTAAGTAATGCTTTGCTATCACTGATCTCTATACCCCTGGTTGTGAATTTGTGTCTGCGATATTTCATGAATGATGTGGGTGCTGAGGTTGTGTATTTGCCCTTTTGGAATACGTTGTTTGAGATTTTTTTGGTTACCATTATTCCTGCGTTGTTGGGGATGTCGGCCAAACGAAAGTTTGGCCGCAACGTTACCCGAATTAGCAAATGGGTGAATATCATCTTGCCCTTATTATTATTATGTGTGTTTGGATTCAAATTTTTGGCCGGCAGTCAGCATGGGGGAACGGATATGTCCGCCGCGGATATTTGGCTGCTCTCCCCTTACGTGATTTCTCTAAATGTACTTTCAATGCTGGTGGGTTTTATCGTGGGTATTCCCCTGCGGTTGAGTTATAGAAATAGGATCACCATTGCCATCGAGGTGGGATTGCACAATACGGCGTTGGCGCTGATTATTGCAGGTGAAAAGTTGCACAACTCTGGGATGGAAAAGCCGGCGTTGGTTTATGCCTTGTATTCGTTTTTTGTGACGTTCTCCGTGGCTTATTTACTCGTGCTGATTCGCGAGAAAGTGCTGAAAAAAAGCCTCGATCTCACCAATGACTGATTGAGGGACTAGATGATCGATCGGTTTATGATTTGCCAATAGATCTCTGATTTCCGTAGCCGAAATATGCAGCAGCGGCGCATCGTACCAGGTAGCTCCAAATGGAATGGGTTCTATGGGTTTTGGATAACCGGGCCTGGCATAAACATGCAGCGGACAAATTTTTGCAAGTTCTTCTGCGTGATTCCAAGAGTGAAAATTCTGAAGATTGTCTGCACCCATAATCAATGAAAATTGGTGTTGAGGAAATGCTTGATATAAGTGTGTTACGGTGCGGTGTGTATAGCTAGGTATTCCCAAATGAAATTCAACAGCACTACAATCCAACCCTTTTTCCCCATGAATCGCTTTTTGTACCCAACTCAGTCGTAGGTCGGCGGGCACCAATGTTTCTTCCGATTTGTGAGGATTTAGCGGCGATGGAATCATCCAAATGGCATCAAACTTCCCCAATAGATAAAAGTAATGCGCCACCTGTAAATGACCAAAATGGATGGGGTTGAATGAGCCAAAATAGAGTCCAATGCGCATGCTACCTCTCTTTATTTTTGAATGAATTCACTCACCAATTTTTCACACGTAGCAAATGTCTCTTCTAGTATGTCGTTCACCACAATTGTGTCGTATTGTGACTCAAAACTGAGTTCATAATTGGCTTTGGCGATGCGTTCTTGGAGTTGGTGTTCTACTTCAGTACTGCGCTTGGTTAGGCGCTCCATGAGGATATCCAAGCTGGGCGGTCTCAAAAATACTGCCAACGCTTGGTCGCCAAATTTGCGCTTTAGGTTCAGGCCTCCTTTTACATCGACATCAAAAACGACGGCTTTTCCTTCGGCCCAAATCTTTTTAACCTCAGACCAAAGTGTGCCATAAAGAATGCCGGCATACACTTCTTCGTGTTCTAAAAATTGGTTATCGGCAACGTTTTGATTAAAATCTTCTATTGATAGGAAATAATATTCTCTACCATTGATTTCGCCCGGTCTTGGACTTCGGGTTGTAGCGCTTATGGAAAATGCAAGTTGATCGCTCATAAACCCGAGCAAGTGTTTTACCACTGTGGTTTTCCCTGAGCCAGAGGGGGCAGAAAAGATGATGAGTTTTTCCAATTGATTAGAGAAATACCTTCCGGCTGTAAAGGTCGGTATTTTTTTTGCGTTTAATCCAACGAATACACGAATTTTGTCGTCTATAGTTATACGAAGAAAACATGCAGTTGGGTATTAATCGAATTATTTTTAAAACAGTTCTAATTTTCCTAGTGGGGTTTGGGTTGTTTGGGGGAGTGAAATCACAAGGGATTTGTTATCCATTTATCAAGCGACAGTATTTTACGAATACAGACAAAGTGGGATTGTCGAATATGTCAACCACTTCAGTTTCTGGCGATTCAAAAGGATTTTGGGTGGCTGGTCATGGCAGTGTTTCGGGTTCAAATCATCAGGATGGATTTTTAATGCGATTTAACGACACTGGGAAATTTGTTTCAAGTCTTCGTTATGGAGTGAAGGGTTTTGCCAATGCGAACGAGGCCATCAACGATGTGGTTGTTACGCCAACCGGCGGCGCAGTTGTGGTGGGGTCATCTGCAGTATCAGCAATAAATACCTCGTTGGGTGTAGTTTCCTATTTTTCGGCCAATGGAAAGTTGAAGTGGACAAAACAAACGCCAAGTTCGTCCAGAACAGGTCAGTCTGATATTTTAATGCGTGCCTTGGTTTATGATGCCAATACAATTGTAGTAGTAGGAGAAGGTAGGCAGCAAACGGGTAAATCGAATATTATCGCAGCACTTTTAGATTCTACAGGTGTAACCAAGTGGAGTTTGAATCTTGATTTAAATAATACGGAGCATCACGCCTACGGAATTGCTCGTGTAGGCAATGAATGGGTGATAACCGGTTGGTGCAGAACCTTACAAACATATCCGTTTGCGGCTTTCATCAGAAATGATGGTACAGTAAGAAAAGTGTGGAAGGGGACTAGTAATGGCATCAATCAATTTGGTCATGTCGTGGTAGCACCCGGTGGAACAATTTATGCCATCGGAACTACAGGGGCTGGTCTAACAGCTAATGTGGTGGTGTGCGCTTTTACCGCAAATGGTAACAGGAAATGGTCACGTAGCATCGGTACGAATAATGTCGCCGAGGGTGGTCAGCATGCCTATTTTGAAGGATCTTCCTTGTGGGTGGGTTCAACCTATCAGACGTTTACCAATACCCGAATGTTGTTGTTTCAGATTGATACAGCTACAGGCGCAACCATACAGAATCAGAAAATACTTAGCAACGGGAATGTCAACTTTTCAACAGTAGCAACATTTTCATCCAGGAATTTCTTCGCCCGATCTAAGGGCGGTGTAGTGGCCCTCGGAGTGGATAATGCTGCTGGAGTGCACAACAATTTCATGATCAACAGTCCATGCAATAGCACATGTGGAACGAGCACATCTACCGCAACAAATTCCGCACTGACATGGACATGGGATTCAACTAAATACACTTTAAGGTCGTTTGGTGATGTGGCATCGTTGACATTTGATACCGCGAGTTATTCGATTTCTCAGGCGGTAAATTGTACTCAGGCTTGTCCATTGCCAATTAAAACGATAACATCGCCTTTGGTTCTTTGTCCAAGTACAAGCAGTGTTTCAACGGATGCTACCCAGGTTTTGGCGGAATCTTATGCTTGGAAGGATGGGAGCACATCACCACAGAGAAGTTTTACTGCGGCGGGAACATTTTATCTGACATCGAAAAATGCTTGCGGAAGTCGTGAGGACACCTTGATCGTTGGTAGTGCTTCGGCGCCAACCAAGCCCAACTTGAAGGATACGCTATTTTGCAAGAGTCCATTTAGTTATTCCATTGATGTGTCGCAACCGTTTGCCAAATACGTGTGGGACAATGGTAGTACACTGAGCAAGCGCACTTTTACCAAGCCGGGTGTTTTTTGGCTTGACACACGAAATGCCTGCGGAAGTCGGGTAGATTCTGTTCGATTTAAAATCTTATTGCCGCCTGTAAGCCCTAAATTGTTGGACACGGTATTTTGCATTGGCAAATCTGTTAATGTGACGTTCCCGAGGGTTCTTCAAAGTTTGTATACATGGCCTGATGGGGATACGATGGTTCCGAAATCATTTAATGGGTCGGGCACTGTGGTGTTGAAGGTTTCCAATTTCTGTGGCGTTGCGTATGATACTTTTGACGTGAAGGTTAAGTTACCACCAACCAAATCTCGTGTGAAGGATACCACTTTTTGCAGTTCTATGTTTGGTTGGGATTTGAATATGACCCAGCCGAATGTGGCCGCGTATTTGTGGGATGATTTAACGGTTGGACCCAAGCGTTTGATTACAGGCAGCGGGAAATTTTATCTCACGCTAACAAATGCTTGTGGGGTACGGACGGATACATTTAAAATTATGATTGATACCTTTCCCGAGCGGAGATTGGTGAGTGAAGAATACTTCTGCGGGGGAACACCTTATATCCTAAAGGGACGTCAGTTTTCCGGATACAGTAAGTATTTATGGAACACGGGTGCAAAAACGGGGGATTTGAGTGTCACGCAATCGGGTACTTATATTTTACATACGGAGAACGCTTGTGGAAAGCGGGACGATACGGTTCAGGTTTATGCGCTGAGATGTGATTGTAAGATGTGGATGCCAACGGCGCTCACGCCATTCGGTAGTCAGGGTTTGAACGATGAGGTGCGTCCGATGTTTGTGGATGACTGGGGCAAGCCTTGTGCGGTAAAAACAGGGTATTGGAGTGTATATAATAGATGGGGTGGTTGCGTATTTGATAAACGTCCGATAGCAGAAAGTTGGAATGGAATTTATATGGATCAGCCGGTTCAATCGGGGATTTATGTGTATATTGTTCACGTGATATTTGATGAAACGGTTTCTGGTTTTAGGAACATGGATAAGCAGGGGACATTTTTAGTAATAGAAGGAAATAAATAGAAAAACACAATTATGAAAAAAATAATTACTTATGTAATCGCGGGATGCTTGGCGATATCAGGCAGCGATTTATTTGGACAAACGACCACGGGCGAAGGGTTTGAGAGCGCAACGGCGTTTCCACCAACGGGTTGGCAAACGGTGGGTGGAGGCTTTGGTGGCCCTACTTGGTCCAGAAGAACGACTGCAAATGCAGGTACAACGCCAGTGGCTAAGCCATTTGGGGGGTCTGCTATGGCGAGATTTTCATCGAACAATGCAACTGCTGGAGGAACACAGACTTTGGGGTCGCCTGTCATTGATTTGAGTAAAAGAGGAACTGCCAATTCATATATTTCATTGTATATGTATCGCGATTCGATTTACAAAGGGGATGATTCAGTATCCGTTTGGTTTAATACATCGCGTAGTTTAACAGGGGCTAAACGCTTGGGTGGTATCGCTAGATATTGTCGCAAGACCATGCCTGATTCGGTATCTAACGGTTGGTATAAATATTCTTTTGCTATTCCTTCTTCTTACACAGGAACTGCAAACTACTTCTTGATTCAGGCTACGGCTAGAGGTGGTGCTCAGGGCGGTCATATTTTTATTGATAGTGTAACATGGGATGCATATCCTACGTTTTGTGACGGTACACCCAATTCGGGTACTTTGAGTGCTTCCACTTATTATGTATGTGGTGCTGTGGGTCCGGCTACGATTACTTTGGCGGGAAATACAGCTTCAACTGGGATTTCTATCAAATATCAGACATCAACAGATTCTGCGACCTTTACTACAAATGCTTGGACGACCAATGTGAATACAGGAAATTTCAGTGCGGCCATTGGTAAATACCGATACATTCGTGCGATAGTTACATGTTCAAAAAGCGGATTGGTTGATACTTCAAATTGTATTCGCCTTTGGATCGACAATACGGCAACGGCGCCTACAATTACTGTGACTCCAGCAAATGCAACGCTTTGTGCGGGTGCTACGGTGGCTGCGAAATTGGTTGCTAGTGGTGCGTTGACATACAGCTGGACGCCTACAACAGGTTTGAGTTCAAACACTGGCGATACTATGTATGCTTTGCCTTCGGCATCAACTTTTTATACGGTTGCAGGGATCGACGATAAGGGATGTACTGGACAGCGAAATGTGTTTGTTCAGATTCAGAATGGACCAACTGTTACATTAACGGCTACAGATACCATGGTTTGTGAGGGTGATTCTGTTAAATTGACAGCTACGGTACCGCCGGTGGGTGGTCCCCCGCAGACCTATACTTACTCGTGGAGTACGGGTTCAATCATAAATACCACGTTTGCGAAGGCCAATGGTGCGAGTTCTAGCTATCAAGTGAGTGTGAAAAATGCTGCGGGTTGTGAAACTAAAGTTTCTAAAACAATTTTTGGTGTGTTGAAGCCTGTGAATACCTTTAAGTATACTGTTATAGGCGGTAGGAAGGTGCAATTTGATTTTACGGGAAGCAATGCTAAGTCGGTATATTGGAATTTTAGTGACGGAAATGAGAGTTTTCAAACAACAACAACTTATACTTTCAGTGCAGATGGTACTTTTAAAGTGATGTTGGTTGCGTATAATCCTCCATGTAAATCAGATACTGTGTATTTGAACGTGAAAGTAACTACGGTTCCAAGTGCGATCAACAATGTGGTTTTGGCGGATTTGAATATGCGTCCAAATCCAAGCAATGATCAGGCATATATTACTTTTAACGGTATGGAGTCAAATGTTGGGGTGATGGTATTGGATGCGATGGGAAGAGTGGTATACCGCAATAACTACGATGTAGTTGATGGTTATAAAGGGATTTGGATTCCTACTGAGGCTTTGAGTAATGGATTATATCAAGTGAGAATTGGTTGTGGTAAGGGTGTTAGCACCTTGGGCTTGCAAGTGGCTCATTAATAGATGGATTGAAAATTTTTAAAAGGGGAGGGGGCCGCAGGCCCCCTCCCCTTTTTTTATGATTTAGGGATCACGAAGATTTCTTCGCGATAGACATATCAATACAATTATGATTTGGGAATCACCAATTTTTGACCTGGCCTAATGGCCGTAGGATTTTTAAGGTGGTTCCGTTTGGCGATGGCTTCATGGCTTACATGGTAGATCTGCCCAATGCGGTATAGGTTTTCACCGGTTTTCACGACGTGTATTTTTTCGTTACCAAGGCTTGGTATTCTAGCTGGTGGATTGGCACGGCGGTTAGATCCGGTTGCTGGAATTCTATTTACGCTGTCTTTGCTGTTGGGATTGCTAAGTGTTGCGGTAGCAGGAAGGCGGGTGGTTGAATTCGCATCGACAGTAGAATCGAATCGCAAAGAATCACCCATCGTTTGGGCATTAAAATCTCTTACCAAGGCCTTCATACTAGTATGTACGGTGTTGCTTAGCTCAGTAATATCGAGGGTATCGCGGAAATTGACCTTGTTGTAGGCTTGCATCAACGAAAGGGTGAAAAGTTGACCTTGTAAGGCATATCCCGCTGCGTTAAAATGCAATTTATCGGAGATTGTTAGTTGGTTTTTGTACCAAGTATGCAGCGATCCCCATCCGCCCATGGCTGCGTTGAGATCGTAAACTGTGAGTTTTTCTCTGGCAATAATCGTTTTGAGTTGATTGTTCACTGCGCGCTGCATCGGCGGGATTCGATTGCGATTTCTGGTATCGGGGGCGGTGGTTAAAATGATAGCAGTTTGAGGGCAGGCAACACTCAATTTGTGAAGAAATGCTCGCACTTGCTGTGTATAAGCCAGGGTATCGAGTTTGCCATTGTATGCTTCGTTTGTGCCAAAAGAGAAGATAATGATATCGGGTTTTAGGTGCTGTAGTTGTTCGATCGTCCAAGGCGCTTTGTCGATTAGATGCGTAAATTGAGCCCCTACAACGCCACAATGATGATAGGTAATTCCACGTCTACGATTGGGTACGAGTTCAAAACCGTAGAATCCGAAGTGATTTTGGCTCGTGCTGATTTTGGATAGTGTAAGTTGAAACTGATTGGTGGGTGCTGTTGTTTGATAAGAGCTAATGCCCCATCCGGAAGGATAGAATTGGCTGCCGGTCCATTGGAAAGGGTTGGATAGAGTTGGTGAGTAGGATTGGGAATCGGCGGAATGCCAGATATTAATTTTTTGAAACTGTGGCTCATTGAATTTGTCGTTAAATTCTATGCTAAGGCTGCTTGCGGCGCTTAGTGTTGTTGTTCCATAACCAATAACTCCTAGGGGTGCTTTGAGTCCGCCTGTCATTGTTTTGATGCCTGTCCAAATGCCAACGGGTTTTGCAACGGTTCCTCTGGGGCCATAGCTTTTGGCAAGGGCGTAAGGGAAGAGGATTCCTTGGCCGGCGTTGCCATAAAATCCTTGGAGTTGTTTGCGTATTTCGCCACTAAAATAATCACCTTGTATGTGGCTATCGCCGATTTGAATGATGGTAAATAGGGTGTCGGCGGATTCCACACCGGCAGGATTTTGACGGCCGGTGCCGCCCGGAGCGGAGCGAACGGGCGGGTATTTGGATTTTGGTTGCTCCGAATTAATGAGAGAGTGATTGTTTAGCCAAACAGTATGCAATTTTTGCAAAGCAATTTTTAGCTTTGGTGATTCTTGCAACGCATTGCAAGGCAAACAGATGACGGAGCTATCTTGCGGACCGATTTTTACATGGGTGGTGTCTGTACCGCTATGAGATTGAGAAAGGAGGGGATGAATCCAAAAAATGGAGCAATAAAAAATAATCGATGCAATTCTCATGGTTAGAATTGGAAGTAAATGAAGGGTTGCACCACGTCGTCTTTGAACTGAATGATGATCTGCAGGGCAATTGTTATCCAGAGTATCCATGTAAACGTGGGTAGTATTTGAATTTCTTGAAACAGCTGTTCTTTGATTTTGGGCGGAAAGAATGCAATGATTGACGCGATGAATAGGAGGATGCCCATTTCGCGGCGTGAAACCCAAAATCCAGTGAAATCTTGCCATTTGGTGTGAAATACAATTTGCTCGATACTTGCAAATGCTGAGCCAAAGGAAGTGGCTCTGAAAAATATCCAACAAAAAGCCACAAAGTGGAAGGTGATGGCCATGCTCGCGATTCGTGCCCAGTGACTGTTGTTTTCTTTGGGGAACAATTGTCTCCAGGCTTTATGGAATGCCAAAGCCAAACCATGGGCTAGCCCCCAGAAGACAAATCTCCAATCGGCGCCGTGCCAAAATCCGCCTACCAACATCGTGATGAGCAAAAATAAGTACGTGTTGAATTCGCCTTTTCTATTACCACCTAGGGGAATGTAAATGTAGTCTTTAAGCCAACTGCTGAGAGAAATATGCCATTTGCGCCAGAACGCTGTAACATTGGTTGATGTGTATGGATTTTCGAAATTCTCTTTGAGTCGGTATCCCAACATCAGTGCTATGCCAATGGCAATGTCGGAATATCCTGAAAAATCAAAGTAAATCTGAAAGCTATAGCCATACATGGCCATCAGGTTTTCGGCACCAGAAAAGTTTTGGGGGAGTTCGTGGACTATGTCTACGTATTTGCCAATGTAATCTGCGATGAAGAGTTTTTTTAGTAAACCACTCATAATGCGGAGCAGACTTTCTTTGTACAGTGCGGCATTAATGGGTTGTGGATCGAGAATTTGAGGCAAGAAGTCTTTCGCTCGAACAATGGGTCCAGCCACCAAGTGGGGGAAGAATGTCATGTAGAATGCGTAATCACTCACGTTTTTAGACGCTGGGATTTCGTTGCGATACACATCCATCAGGTAGCTAATCGACTGGAAAGTATAGAAGGATATGCCTATGGGAAGAAAAAGATTATGGTCAGTGAATTGAGTGCCAAAAAACGCATTGCAGTTGTGGATGAAAAAGTTGGCGTACTTGAAATATAATAGAAAAGAAAGGCTGTAGGAAAGGGATAGCCACAGCAAGAGTTTTCTAGTAGTCCCCGATTTTTTTTGGATGAGGAGGGCAAAGAGATAATCGCTGAGAATCATCAAGGCAAACAGGCCCAAGAATGGGCCACTTGATTTGTAGTAGAAAAACAAGGAAAAGGCAATAATATAGGCTTTTCTCCAAGTGTTTCGTTGGATAATTGCTGCATAAAAAACCAAGAATATACCAAAAACCGCAAGGAAAGAAAATTCGGTAAAGAACCAAGGCTCTTTGGTGGAATAGCTAAAAATGCGATTCAACAATTGTGGATCGTGAAGTGGAGCAAATAGGTTATTGATCCAATTAGTATCCACGGTATTTTGCTGCATTAAGGGTAATGATTGATGAACGGAACGGCCTGCCGCGCTTGCGCGGCGGCTTCATTGCCATCTTGTATTTGGCCGATGTCTGTAACCAATTGGCAACACTATCCATCCATATGCGGTAGCCTTGAATATCCGGGTGACGGCCATCGCCGGCACGGGTTAGAGTTAGATTCCTGGTTAAGAAAAAACTACCGGAATCGGCTGAACTTTTAAAAACTCGGTTTATTCCATAATCCTCGTCCCAGTTGGCTGGACCAATCCAAGCGTAGGGAATGTTGCGCAATTTTTTGGCTAGCAAATTGGCTGCTATTTTTCGGGCTTTTAAATCTCTGGCATACAATTCGTTCAGACCAAAAACCAAGAAAATATAGGTGGGTTTAAATCGCGCGATGATTTTATCGATAGTATCTGAGCGTCCGAAGTTAAAAACAGTAGCGGAATACCATTCCACGGACAATACCAATTTATGGCCGTTGGCTAGGCAATAGTCATTCAAAGGATAACGCAGTCCCCCACTTTCAGAATCACCGATAAGTATAATTCGATGCTTTGTTGTATCGGCAAAAACAGGCAATTCATAAGCAGGAAAAGTAAAAACTCCGCCTGTGTGGTATAGAAATGGCAGCGTGGAATCTTGTGCGATGCTTGAATTTGCTGTGTCGGAAATCGACGCAGTTTGGGTGGTGTTGATAGGTGTTTCCGGTTCATCCAAGGTTGCGAGCATCGCATCAATATCTTGGTTCCCTAGAATTTGTTTGAGTTCAACGCCCGCAAACGAAAATGCCTCGGGTTTGCAGCTGTAAATGTAAAGTAGAAGAATGGGGAGGGTGATGCTGATTCCAGCCCATACAATGAGCCATGGTGAAGAGGGGTTTGACTGTTTCAATGAATCTGAATGCTCAGAACCGATTTCAATGCACCTTTCTCTAGAATCGTCTATTGGGTTGTTCGATGTGTTCTGCGGCGGCGTCAAAGTCTCGCAAAAATACTCGAATCGCAACGACTTTTAATCGGACCAAAATTGGAAGTATAAACAACTTTTACTCAGCGATGCCTTGGCTATGAGCTAGGCTGGGGGGAAGGTGGATTTTTTGCATCGATTCTTTTGTTCCTAGCTGCATAGTTATCTCTTGTTCGCCAAGCATTCCCAAGCGAGAAAATGAAAATGGGCGGTATCGCAAATAACCCCGTCTAAATCCGGGATTAGTGCAATCATTGTGCTGAGATTTGCAATTTGCGGAGATGGTATTCAACAAGGTTAATCACAGGTTCTCTGGTGATTACGCCCACGTTGATGCGGTGGATTTTACAAGCTTCCTTCAATAAATCGCTGAAGTGATAAGCCACTGAACCCACGAAGTGAACGGGCACCTCTTTGTGGTTCTCGTATTTCCAAATATGGATGTTAATGAATTTGCTGAAACCGTTGTAGATAAAATCGCGAATCCATTTTTCATCGCGATTGTCACTCAAAAAACGCATGAATGACGCCAAATAAACGTTGGGATTGGGTTTGTTATAGATAGCTTCAAAAATGCCTTCTTTGGTGAGGTTGAATTGTTCAATGAGACCGTTGTGGATTTTCTCTGGTAGCTCATTGTATAAGAACATGCGCAGTAAATCTTTGCCGTAATAGGTTCCGCCGGCCTCATCTCCAAGAATATAGCCCAATGCGGGGACAATCTCATGGATTATGCTGCCATCATAATAGCAACTGTTGCTGCCAGTTCCAAGGATACATGAAATCCCGGGTTCGTCGCCACAAGTGGCATAAACGGCTCCCGTTAAATCATGATCTACAACAACATTTGCTTTGGTAAAAACGGCTTTTAGGGCTTTCTCAATGATGATATTTCTTGATGCGCTGCTCGCTCCGGCGCCATAGAAAAATACATGATCAACCAATGGGGAAACCGCGGTAAGTTCTGTGTTTTTACGAATTTCATTTTCAATCAACTCTGTGTTGTGAAAGAAAGGGTTGAAACCCATTGTATGAAACGACAAACGCTGTGATTCGCCGTCGGTAAAAATCCAATCACACTTTGTGCTTCCGCTGTCTGCTATTAATATCATAATAAAATCGACGCAAGTTAAATAAAAAAGGCTTAGTGTCAAAAAAACACTTTAAAAACAATTTTTTTGCATGGCATTGTTATTTAAGGTTAATTTGTGGGCCAGAGCGAAGATTGTTCATGTCGATAAGCCCATCTTTAAATCCCCACGTTTCCGTTGATTGCGTAATTTTTGGCTTCAGCAACGAAACTTTACGTTTGTTGTTGATTAAGCGTACAGTTCCTAACGCACTTACGGAGTTGGACGATAGTTATTACGCGTTGCCCGGGGATTTGGTTCGAGACAACGAGAATTTGGATGAGGCGGCGGCTCGCGTGTTGAAAGAATTGACGGGTTTAACGGGAATTTTCTTACAGCAATTTCAGGCATTTGGCGATCCTTTGCGTATCGCAAAGGCAAAAGACCGAGCTTGGTTACAGGGTGTAAGGCAAGATCCAGACGCTCGGGTAATTACGGTGGCCTATATGGCATTGATAGAAAGTAGCAAGGTGGAGATCCAGCCGGGTTCGTTTAGCAGAGGGGCGGTATGGTTGCCCATTGGTGAGATTCCGGAGTTGGCATTTGATCACAATGAAATTTCAGAAGGTGCGTTGATGGCTTTGCGTGAAAAGGTTCAGATTCAACCAATTGCCTTTGAATTGTTGCGTGAAAAGTTTACGATGAGCGATTTACAGGCCTTGTATGAGACCATTTTACAGCGGGAATTAGACAAGCGCAATTTTAGGCGTAAGATGTTAAATTCTGGTGTGATTGCAGCTTTGCCCGAAAAACAACATGGTGTCAGTAATAAACCAGCGCGGTATTATGTTTTTAATAGAAATCTGTTCGAAAACAGCCCATTGGGCTTTGTGAACCTCAAAATGGAGGGTTCTTTCACATTGTTTAATTAAGATTACCGTCGATTTTCATGGATAACCCGTAACTTTGCGGCTCATTTTTCGTATATAATGCTTTCAGTTTCAAATCTTTCTTTGCGTTTTGGTAAGCGCGTTTTGTTTGAGGAGGTCAACCTCAAGTTCACCAATGGCAACTGCTATGGAATTATCGGTGCCAATGGTGCGGGTAAATCTACATTTTTAAAGATTTTGTCGGGAGAAATCGAACCCAATACGGGCTCGGTGGATATCGAGCCGGGCAAGCGGATGGCGGTTTTGAGTCAGAACCACTTTGCGTTTGATGATTATCCCGTTTTGCAAACCGTAATCCGTGGTCACCAAAAGTTGTGGTCGATTATGGAGGAGAAAGAAGTGTTGTACGCCAAGGAGGATTTTTCTGAGGACGATGGCATGCGGACAAGTGAATTGGAAGGTGAATTTGCTGAAATGGATGGATGGAATGCCGAGAGTGATGCCGCGCAGTTGTTGAGTAGCTTGGGCATCGAAGAGCAGTTTCACGAGTATTTGGTGAAGGATCTAAATGGCAATCAAAAAGTTCGTGTTTTGTTGGCGCAGGCATTGTTTGGCAATCCTGATGTGTTGTTGATGGATGAACCGACAAACGATTTGGACGTTGATACGATTCGCTGGCTAGAAGAGTTTTTGGCGATTTTTGAAAATACGGTGTTGGTTGTGAGTCACGACCGTCACTTTTTGGATAATGTATGTACACACGTGTGCGACATAGATTTTAGAAAGATTCAGATTTTCAGTGGTAACTATACGTTTTGGTATCAGAGTTCACAGTTGGCCTTGCGTCAGCGATCAGATCAAAACAAAAAGTCTGAGGAGAAGAAGAGGGAATTGCAGGAGTTTATCGCGCGTTTCAGTGCCAACGTAGCAAAGAGTAAGCAAGCCACGGCGCGTAAAAAGATGTTGGAGAAATTGAATATCGAAGAGATTCAGCCGAGCACAAGAAAATATCCTGGTATCATTGTGAAACAGGGAAGAGAAGTGGGTGATCAAATCTTAACGGTTGAGAATTTGAGTGCCAAGGCGGAATCTGGGGAGGTGTTATTTAGCAATATCAATTTCACAGTGAGCAAGGG
>NSIB01000015.1 GCA_002737625.1 Flavobacteriales bacterium
ATCTGACCACACATTTGCATCAACTCATTGAGTTGTTTTTCCAGGAGCCATTTTTCTCCGTCGGGGCCCCGGCCGTAGGCCGGGGGATCCAACAAAATCCCATGGTACGTCTTCCCACGCCTCACCTCGCGCTGCACAAACTTAAACGCGTCCTCTACCACCCATCGAATCCCGTCCAATCCGCTCTCCTCCATATTTTCACGACTCCATGAAACCACCTGTTTTACACTGTCCACGTGTGTGACATCAGCACCCGCAGCACAAGCCGCCAAAGAAGCCCCTCCCGTATACGCAAACAAATTCAATACCCTTGGCTTCTCTTCCTTCGGAAACGTTTTTACCTTTTCGTATATCCAATCCCAATTCGCCGCCTGCTCCGGAAACAATCCCACGTGCTTAAACGACGTTAATCCCAATCGGAATTTCAACGACAATCCTCCCTGCTGATACTGAATCCACCAACGATCGGCCATGCCCGGCTTTAAATACCACTGGCCCTTCTCCGCATCTGCCCCCGCCGCTTTTGCAAAGCTGGCGTGAGCCAACTTCTGCCATTCCTGCTCATCCAAACTCTTATCCCAAATGGCCTGGGGTTCGGGACGACGTAATATCCATTTGCCAAATCGCTCCAACTTCTCAAATCCACCCGCATCGATCAACTCGTAATCTTTCCAGGCGGTTGGACAAATCCGCTGACTCATAATAAATTCAATTGTGGTGATCCATCACCGCCCAAAATCACATTCCCATCATTGTTGGGTTTATCTGGCCCTTTATCAACAACCTTCGTTTCGATGTTTGAATTGCCAGAATCCCCTCCGGTTTCAGGACCGTTTTCATCGATATCATTGACGTCCATTGCGTCAGTATCCCCTTCAGATTCAAACTCTTGTGGAGCAGGTGTCAATTTTCGTGTAATCACCGGCGCCTCGCCCACTTTATCGCTCTTCAACACCACCTTCTTCACCTTGTCCTGACTCAAACGATTGCCCAACACCTTCCAGCCCTTCACATCCATAAACCCATCCAACACCAACATTTCAACCACCTTTTCCCCGTTCTTCTTCTCCGTTGTTAATTCTACTTGGGCACCCACCGAAGTACTCGCAACCAACAATTCAGAACCTTTTTCTTCGCCGATGAATGGGAATTTCTTACCCATCGTTAACGTTTCAATCAAGAAGCGTTTCACATAATGAAACTTGGATTTACCCTCGATATAAATCACCTGAATCACCTGACCTGCAAAATGTTTTTGAATAAAATAGACCGTATCTGGCTCAAAACGGTTGATCAATTCATAGTTCGACAATTCGTAATGACCGTCTTTGTAAATAACCAAAACCTTATCATCGCCTTCAAATTCGCCCAAGAACTGACCCTTTGCATCGCCGTTCAATCTACCCGTCATATCGTCCCACCAAATCTTCACTCCGCCCAAAGTTGATCCGCCCTTTTCCTTCAAATCCACCCGTTTAATCGGATATTTTGTAATTTGATTTCCCCGAGCGCTCTTTCCTTTGATCGCCAAATTTGAAAAATCATATTCGATGCTCTTAATCCTCGCATTGGCCATCGCACTCATATGCAACGTAACACGCTCCGCCTCTCCATTGGGGTTGGCAGAGAAATACAATATCGTGGACTTGGGATGATCGCTCGAGAACACATATTCCTTCTCACGAATCAATCCCGTAGCATTGAAACGTTTTGCCATGACTTTCTTGGCTTCTCCGTCCCAATAAATTACATTATAAGTAGTTCGTTCATCGTTTTTGCGCCATACATCTATGTGGATCAGATCCTTACCATAGAAATATTTATCCGTCACCTTGGCGATGCTGTATTTCCCATCTTCCCTAAACGCAATGATATCGTCAATGTCTGAGCAATCACAAATAAACGTTTCTTTCTTTAACGATGTTCCGATGAAACCTTCCTTCAAATTGGCGTACAACTTCACATTGGCCACCGCAACAACATTGGCCTCAATGGTATCAAATGCGCGAATTTCTGTCTTCCTCTCTTTGCCCGTACCAAACTTCTTCAGCAAGCGCTTGTAATAATCCACCGCATAATCCACCAAATTTTCTAGGTGATTATTCACCTCAACAATATCATCCTCCAGCCCTTTAATATACTCATCGGCCTTAAAACTATCAAACTTAGAAATCCGTTTAATTTTGATCTCCGTTAACCGAGCGATATCGTCCTGCACGATTTCCCTACGGAACAAACTCTTATAGGGCTCAAGTCCTTTTTCGATGGCCGCCAACACCGCTTCCCAAGTCTCACACTCTTCAATGTCGCGATAGATTCGCTTTTCGATAAAGATTTTTTCCAACGAGGAGAAATGCCATTTGTTCTCTAATTCACCCAACTCAATCTCCAGTTCCCTGCGCACCAAATCCAAAGTGTTTTGGGTTGAGGCTTTAAGAATGTCGTTCACCCCCATAAACTTCGGCTTATCCTCGTGAATCACACAAGCCAATGGCGAAATACTCACTTCGCAATCCGTAAACGCATACAAGGCATTGATAGCCAAGTCTGGACTGATCCCCGGCGCCAATTGTATCTCAATTTCAACATTCCTTGCCGTATTGTCGATGACTTTCCTAACCTTAATCTTTCCGTTATCGCTCGCTTTGATAATGCTCTCAATGATCGATCCCGTGGTGGTTCCGAAAGGAATTTCCTTGATCAACAACGTAGATTTATCCTTTTCCTCAATCTTGGAACGAACCCGAATCCGAGACCCCTTCCTGCCTTCGTTGTACATCGAAAAATCCGCGTACCCACCCGTAGGGAAGTCAGGCAACATATTCACTTTCCGTCCCCGCAAAATATCAATACTTGCCTCGCATAATTCAATAAAATTGTGAGGCATAATTTTCGTACTCAATCCCACCGCAATCCCTTCCACACCTTGCGCCAACAACAAGGGAAATTTCATCGGCAATGTAACCGGCTCACGCTTTCTACCGTCGTAACTCAACTGCCAATTCGTGGTCTTTTCATTAAACGCCACTTCCTTCGCAAACGCACTCAATCTCGCTTCAATATACCTAGGCGCAGCCGCACTATCCCCTGTCCTTATATCGCCCCAATTTCCTTGGGTATCAATCAACAACTCCTTTTGGCCCAAATTTACCAAGGCATCGCCAATCGCAGCATCACCATGGGGGTGATAGGCCATGGTCGACCCAATGATGTTCGCCACCTTGTTGTAACGACCGTCGTCCATCTCATACATCGCATGTAAAATCCTGCGCTGCACAGGCTTTAACCCGTCCTCCAAGGCTGGAATTGCACGCTCTAAAATTACATAACTCGCATACTCAACAAACCAATCCTTGTACATCCCACCCACGGCACGCACCTCGCCCAGATAACCCGTAACGCCAGTCCCAGAAACTTCCTTCTGTGGTGATTCCAAATCTTCATCGTGCTCCATCTTGCGACTTCAAATCAAGCCAAAATACAGCAATAAAACCCAACAGTTTATTCACATTCAATCGTTTAAAACCCATTTTTGTCTCCTGAGAACTGATACCCATCGATATTAGAGATTCAATATGACAAAAAGTCAGTTTTTTTGTATCTTTGTAAATAGGAACGAAGCGCATGGATATCCAACATATCAAACAGAGATTCAGTATTATTGGGCACTCACCATTATTAACAACGGCATTAGAAACGGCAATCAAAGTGGCTCCAACCGACATGAATGTACTGATTCTTGGAGAGAGTGGGGTAGGTAAAGAAAGCTTCAGTAAAATCATCCACCACCTGAGTGCAAGAAAACACGCACCCTTTATTGCTGTAAACTGCGGCGCAATCCCAGAAGGGACAATAGATTCCGAACTGTTTGGACACGAAAAAGGATCATTTACCGGGGCTACGGACAAGCGAAAAGGATATTTTGAAACAGTGAGTGGCGGAACCATTTTCCTCGATGAAGTGGGTGAACTTCCCTTGAGTACGCAAGCGAGATTGTTGCGAATTTTGGAGAATGGAGAATTCATTAAAGTAGGAAGTTCTGTTGTTCAAAAAACCGACGTGCGTGTAGTAGCTGCCACCAACAGAGACTTGCTAGAAAGGGCGCGACAAGGTAAATTTAGGGAAGATTTGTATTATCGATTGGCTACCGTACCCATACGTGTTCCAAAATTGAGCGAGCGCAAAGAAGACATTTATCTGCTGTTTAGAAAATTTGCATCGGACTTCGCCGAGACCCACCATAGCCATTTGCTCGAGCTCACCGAAGCGGCGCAACAACTTCTGATCAGTTACCCTTGGCCCGGCAATGTACGTCAGCTAAAAAATGTGACAGAACAAATTTGTGTGCTCGAATCAGGCTCTAGTGTTGACGAACACACCATCGCAAAATATATTCCGCACATTGAACAACCGCCCTTACCCGTGCTATTGGGGAAAATTGATGGCACAGAAGGAATGAGCGAAAGAGACATTTTTTACAAAGTACTTATCGATATGAAGCGCGATGTTAACGACCTTAAAAAGGTAGTTTTTGGACTCCTGGAAGGGAATCTCGATGCGCGTCAGTCCATGAGCAACACCATGCCTAACACCCCGGCAACACCCCATGTTCCCGCAACCATTGTCAATCCTGTATATTCCGAATCCAATAACGCACCCAACCCCATCATCATTCATCATGAAGAGGAGGACGATGATGATTTCCAGGACGCCGAAAGCTACCCATCTGCGCAAACGCTGAGTTTGGAAGCCCAAGAAATTGAGATGATCAAACGAGCTTTGGTAAAAAACCATGGCAAACGCAAGAAAGCCGCCGATGAATTGGGCATTTCGGAGCGCACATTGTATCGAAAAATCAAACAATACGAATTGGAAGACTAAGTCATGAAAGTCCTTGCAAATCCATATAAGTCACTCCACTTTGTGCTGCTATTTCTGGCCGTAGCCGCAAGCGGGTGTAAACCGTTTTGGAAATTTTACGATTTTAAAGGGGCTAATATCCCTGCCGACATCAATACGTTTTCAGTAACTTTTTTTAGCAACGAAGCTCAGCTCATCAATCCGCAACTGAGTATGAATTTCACTGAAAAACTTAAGTCGAAGTTTCAAACCGAAACAAGATTGGGGATGGTTTCTGCCAGTGGCGACTACCAATTTGCCGGTAGCATCACCGATTACAGCGTAATTCCTGCTTCTTTGAATGCCGATATTGGGACCGCACAAAACCAATTCAATATCAAAGTTCGCGTGGAGTTCACTTGCGAAAAATATCCTGAAAAGAATTTTTCCCGGGACTATTCGTTCTTTAAACTGTTCGATGCAAGCGCATCGTTTCAAAGTGTGGAGGAAGGACTTTCCGCCGAAATCCAAACCCAAATTGTACAACAAATTTTTGCCGCAGTGGCATTGGACTGGTGAATCAACAAGAAATCAATCATATCATCCAACAACCCCAAGAAATCAATGCAGCTTCTGCAAGTGAGTTGATCGCCTTATGTGAAAAATACCATTGGTTTTCCGCACCCCATACCCTCTTGGCGCACTATTTTTCCCGTACCAACGACTTTAGAAAAGAGGAATGGCTCACCCGAGCCGCCAGCCGTATTCACAATCGCGAATGGTTGTATTATTTCATGCAACCCGCCATGTCCACTGAATCAATTCAAAAGAACGTAATCCCTATTTCAACAACACCGGAAATTACCCAAGCGGAATCAACCAATACTGAATTCATTTCCCCAGAGTCACCCAATATAGTAGCAACCATTTCCAAAATGTTTATCCCAGAAACATCAGTCACTGAATCAACTTCCATACCACCTAAATATCCCGAAACCCCGCTCAGAGAATTGCCTTTTAAAACACCGGAAATTCCCAATTTTACCGCGCTTTTCCAACCTGCGGAAGAATATGACATTGCCAAGGCAATGGGCACAACATTCAATTTTGAACCCGTTGAATTCAATCCGAGCCCAGATGAAATAGAATCCCCCCGCCCCAAACAACTTAAACCCTACAACCTGGAAGAGTTTATTTCTTTGGGATTGATAAATAACGAGGAAGCAGATACCCATGTTTCAGAAAGCAACGAGTCTGATGAAAGTCCCACTTCTGAAGCACTAGATTTCTATGATTGGCTGGAAAGCAAAAATACGAAATCCGTCTCCAGCAATTCAACAAACATCAATAGCACCAATGGCAGTGGTTCTTTGGAACAGTCAAAACAAGCCACCACAAACGAGAACGCCGTCCACGAGACAAATAAACCCCTACCAAATTTGGACAAATTTGGGCTCATCAACCAATTCATAGAAAAGCAACCCAGCATCAGCCGTCCCAAACAGGAATTTTATTCCCCGGAGCGCGCCATGAAGAGAAGCGAAACCTTTTCACCCGCCATTGTTACCGAGACATTGGCCAATATTTTCCGAACCCAAGGGCACTTTGAAAAGGCCATCATTTCCTATCAAAAACTGCAGTTGAAATTCCCAGAAAAAAGTGCTTACTTTGCATCCCTTATCGAACAAACTAAAAAAGAACAAAACCAATGAATTGGATATTGATTATCGGAATTATTGCAGCCACATTATTGATGCTTATCATTTTGGTCCAAAACCCAAAAGGCGGCGGATTGGCTTCAAATTTCTCTCAAGGAAATCAATTGTTTGGCGTTGAAAAAACTACCAACGTTGTCGAAAAAATCACCTGGGGCGGTGCCCTATTATTGGTGGTAATTTCATTGGTTGCTGCCTCTTACAATAGCGAAAAGACCAAGTCTCAAAAAGGCAATGGAAAAGCGCGTACTGAGCAAGGCCCAGCTTTGCCAGATGTAAAAGCAGGTAAATAATACCTGATCCCCTTATTTATTGCGATCGCAACGTGTTGTCGATCACTTCGCAGACAAAGTAACCGTTTCTCGATCGGGCTTCGCATAGCTCAAACGGCTCAACCAGTTCACTCCAACGTATCCGTCTACCCCTATCGATCCTACCGATTTTGCCTTTACGAGATCCACACTTCCGTCGTTCGTAATCAACGCATCCTCTATTTCAACGTACACCACCTTTCCTATCACTATTAGTGTTCCATTGCATTCCACACGATGGAACCCTTGCAACTCCAATCCAATTTTGATTGCACTCTCAGCCACAAACGGCGCTGTAACCCCATCTCTGTATTGCGTATCAAGACCAACAGCCTCAAACTCAGAGATTCCGCGCTCATATCTCGCTGAAGCCTGGTGAGCCTGCCGGTAAATTCCTTCCCCTACAGAATTCAAAGTATAACTGCCCGTGGCTTGAATATTCTGCCATGTATGTCGGTCTACACTATCCGGACGAATCACCATCCCCAAATAAGGCGGATTGGCACCCACATGAAAAATCGAATTAAAAACGGCCAAATTCTCTTCTCCTTCTGCACTTCGAGTACCCACCAAATTTAACGCTTTGATACCTGGCATCGAATTGATTAGCTGGGTTCGAAACCGCTGCTCCATTCCAGAAAAATCCTCTGTCCGATAAACGCTGTTTTTACTTTCCATTATTTTATGATTGATCGATGGCACAAATTACGTGCGCAAACTCCCCATTCCTCCATCAACTGCCATCACTTGACCCGTAATCCAATCGCTGCCATCGCCAAGTAAAAACAAAACCACAGAGGCGATATCATTGGGTTCTCCAATACGCTGCAGGGGATGTCTTTTGCCACTGGCTTCCACTTTTTCGGGGGTAGAGAGCAACCTCGACGCCAGATCGGTATTCACCAAGCTCGGTGCCACCGCATTCACACGTATCTGAGGTGCCCATTCGGCAGCCAAACTGCGCGTTAAACCTTCAATGGCTCCTTTGGCCATGGCGATGCTCGCATGGAACGACATTCCCGTTTGAACCGCCACGGTACTAAACAAAACTACAGAGGCTTTTCCAGCCAACTTCATACCCGGCAAACACGCTTGTAGGGCTTTCACCGCACCCATCGCATTGAGCTCAAAATCGGCGCGAAACTCATCCAATTTCAGACCTCGAAAGGGCTTCAAATTGATACTTCCCGGAGCGTACACTACTCCGTGTATTTCTGATGGCAGACCCGGTGGCACTTCATCTGAAACCGCATCCCATGCAATACCCACAGCACCTGCGGCTGCTTTACCGCTTCTAGACACCGACCAAACACTATGTCCTTGCGATACCAACCCGTCTACTACAACAGACCCAATGCCCCTACTTCCTCCGAAAACTATATAATTCATATAATGAAGAAACAAAGTTGCATCGGTTAGGTTTTGAATCTGAGGAAAACCTCAATATGAAAATCATCCCATTCCGATAAACAAACTAACTCCGTGGCGATTTTCACAAATAAAAAAATATTTTAATTGTATATCGCTTTTGTATATCTTTGTAATATATCTAATTTTGGAGGACCGAAAAATGAAATCGTACAAAGAATTAAAGAAACCAGACATCGTTATGATATCCTTAAAATTACCTCGTTACCTACTGTCGGAAATAGACCGTCTATCCGATGGCCTTGCGCTGTCGCGCAACAAATTCATCGTCGAAACCTTAGAATCGCGCAACAAAAGCCTCATAGAAAATCAAACCCGTATGCAATTGGTTGCCGAAGCCAAGGTCATTTACAACAGCTCCAAAGAAGCCTTGGAGGAGTTTGATGCCATGGAGGAGTTAACCGAGGATGAATCATGATTACCAAGCCGTTTGAAATCTATCTGGCCAACCTCAACCCGAAAAAGGGACATGAAGTGGGCAAAACCCGACCGGTGGTTGTTATTCATAGTCAATTGATTGAAGGACTGCTGACCACATCCATCATTTGTCCGATCACCACCCAATTATCTTCCGCAACATTGCTACGCGTACACATTCCGTTTCAAGATGCTGCAACAACCGGCCTCTCCGAGCCTAGTGATGTCATCGTGGATCAAATTCGAAGCATCGACAACCAGCGACTGATCAAAAAATTGGGAGAACTACCCAGCGTACAAGTGGAGCAACTTCAAAAAAGTTTGCAAACTATTTTAGCCGTTTAAGCCAATCACTCGCCGTGCAAACGAGCGTACAAATCCAAGCCATGTTGCTTTGCGGTTTCCTTTGCCAATTCATAGCCTGCATCGGCATGACGTACAACGCCCATTCCTGGATCATTGTGTAAAACGCGACGCAATCTGCGTTCTGCATCATCGGTACCATCCGCCACGATTACCATCCCGCTGTGAATGCTGTAACCCATACCTACTCCGCCACCGTGGTGTAAACTTACCCAGCTGGCGCCCCCGGCAACGTTCACAAAAGCATTCAGGATTGGCCAATCTGCAACCGCATCCGAACCATCCATCATCGCCTCCGTTTCGCGGTTCGGCGAAGCTACAGAACCTGTATCCAAATGGTCGCGACCGATAACAATCGGAGCCTTCACAGCACCAGTCCTCACCAATTCATTGAATGCCAATGCCGCTTTCTGTCGTTCCCCCTGCCCCAACCAACAAATTCGGGCCGGCAAACCTTGAAACTCAATCTTCTCCTGAGCCAATGTAATCCAACGCTTCAAACTTTCGTTCTCTGGAAACAACTCCAAAATCTTATCATCGGTCACCTTGATGTCATTAGGATCACCACTCAACGCCACCCATCGGAAAGGACCTTTGCCCTGACAGAACAATGGACGGATGTAAGCAGGCACAAACCCCGGGAAATCGAACGCATTCTTCAACCCTTTCTCCAAAGCACGGCCCCGTAAATTGTTGCCATAATCAAAAGTTACGCTGCCCATCTTCTGCAATTCGAGCATCAACTCAACGTGCTTCACGATGGTTTTATAACTCAATTCAGTATATTTCTCAGGATTATTCTTGCGCAAACGATCCGCCGCTTCCACATCCATATCCATCGGATAGTAACCAATCAATGGATCATGGGCACTCGTTTGATCCGTTAAAGTATCAGGCACAACACCCCTTTCAATCAAGCGTTCTAACAATTCTACCGCATTACACAAAACCCCAATACTCAGGGCTTCACCGCGTTCTTTTGCAGCCAATGCCCGATCAATTCCTTGGTCGATATCGCGCGACATTACATCCAAGTAGCGGGTTTCCAAACGCTTGCGTATACGCCATTCTTCTACTTCGGCCACCAACGCAACGCCTCCATTCATTGTGATAGCCAATGGCTGAGCGCCACCCATACCTCCCAATCCGGCAGTTACGTTCAAAGTACCTTTTAACGTACCACCAAAATGCTGATTTGCACATTCCGCATAAGTCTCATACGTCCCTTGAACGATGCCTTGAGAACCAATATAAATCCAACTTCCGGCCGTCATCTGACCGTACATCATCAACCCTTTCTCTTCCAACTCCCTAAAATGATCCCAATTGGCCCAATTGGGCACCAACTGCGAATTGCTAATCAACACCCGAGGCGCATCCTTGTGCGTAGGCAAAATGGCAACCGCTTTTCCGCTTTGAACCATCAATGTTTCATCGTCGTTTAGGTCCAACAAAGCCCGACAGATATCATCGAAAGCAGGCCAGTTCCGGGCTGCTTTGCCCAATCCTCCGTAGACAATCAAATCCTCCGGACGTTCCGCCACTTCGGGATCCAAGTTGTTGTGCAACATGCGATACGCCGCTTCTTGAACCCAACCTTTACAATGTAATTTACTGCCAGTGGGAGATTTCAATACCCGAGATTTGCCTGTGAATTCGCTCATATTTAGAAAGTACAAAGTTAGTCAATAGTTGTTTGCCAAACTTCCCAACAAAACCCCGCAATATTTCAACGACCAATGCGTGGTGGGCTCATTGGCGATGACGTCCTTTGTGTTGGCGTAATTACATATTCCTCCGGTACTGTCCGCCTACAGAGAACAACGACTCGGTAATCTGTCCCAAAGTACAGACCTTGCACGCCTCCATCAACTCAGCAAACAGATTTTCGTTGGCAATGGCCTTTTCCTGCATGCGCAACAACAATACCGCACTGCGATCGCCAAAGAACCGGTGCTGATTGGCCACCTTTTGAATCTGGAATTGCTTCTCCTCATCGGTACTGCGAATCACCTCACCAGGCAATACCGTGGGCGACCCCTTAGAACTCAAGAAGGTATTCACCCCGATGATTGGAAACTCACCCGTATGCTTCAAGGTTTCGTAGTACAAACTCTCCTCCTGAATTTTTCCGCGCTGATACATCGTCTCCATCGCGCCCAAAACGCCTCCGCGCTCCGTGATTCGATCAAACTCCAACAACACCGCCTGCTCCACCAAATCCGTTAACTCTTCAATGATAAAGCTGCCCTGCAGTGGGTTCTCGTTCTTCGCCAATCCCAACTCTCGGTTGATGATCAACTGAATCGCCATCGCCCTACGAACACTCTCCTCTGTAGGCGTTGTAATGGCCTCGTCGTAGGCATTCGTGTGTAAGCTATTGCAGTTGTCGTAAATCGCATACAACGCCTGCAAAGTGGTTCTGATATCGTTAAAATCTATCTCTTGGGCGTGCAAACTACGTCCGCTCGTCTGGATATGATACTTCAACATCTGCGAACGCGCATTGCCACCGTACTTCAACTTCATCGCCTTGGCCCAAATTCTGCGGGCTACCCTACCAATCACCGCGTATTCTGGGTCGATGCCGTTGCTAAAGAAGAAACTCAAGTTCGGCGCAAAATCATCGATATTCATGCCGCGACTCAAATAATACTCCACATAGGTAAAGCCGTTACTCAACGTAAACGCCAACTGCGAAATAGGGTTCGCACCTGCCTCGGCAATGTGATATCCGCTGATGCTCACACTGTAAAAATTCCTCACCTTATTGGCGATGAAATAATGCTGCACATCACCCATCAACCGCAACGCAAACTCCGTACTAAAAATACAGGTATTCTGCGCCTGATCCTCCTTCAAAATATCGGCTTGCACCGTTCCACGAACCTGACTCAAGGTCCATGCTTTGATCTCTTCGTATTTCGCCTTATCCAACACGTCCTCACCCGTTACACCCAACAACATCAAGCCCAAACCATCGTTTCCTTCTGGTAATGGCCCATTGTACTTCGGACGCTCCAAGCCTTTGGCCGCATACATCACATCGATTTTAGCATATACTTCTTTCTCCATCCCTTGCGATTTGATGTACAATTCACACTGCTGGTCAATCGCCGAATTCATGAAGAAACCCAACAACATAGGCGCCGGACCGTTGATGGTCATGCTCACCGACGTCTTAGGATCCGCCAAATTGAAGCCCGAATACAACTTTTTGGCATCGTCTAAACAGCAAATGCTCACACCAGCATTTCCGATTTTTCCATAGATATCCGGACGGGTGTGCGGATCGCGACCGTACAAGGTAACGCTATCAAATGCCGTGCTCAATCGCTTGGCAGGCATGCCCAAACTCACATAATGGAAGCGCTTATTGGTACGCTCCGGTCCGCCTTCCCCAGCAAACATGCGGGTAGGGTCTTCGCCTTCGCGCTTAAACGGATAAATTCCCGCCGTGTAGGGGAACTCTCCTGGTACATTTTCTTGCAACTGCCAATGTAACAAATCGCCCCAAGCTTCGTAGCGTGGCGTGCTGATTTTTGGCACCTGGGTATGACTCAAACTCTCTGTATGCGTGGCCATGCGCAATTCTTTGTCACGCACTTTAAACACATATTCTGGCGCTTTGTACAAAGCCTGAACACCGATCCAACCCTCTACCAACGCTTTGTTTTTTGGATTCAATTCCACTGACACTTTCGCCAATTCCGCTTCCAATTGCGATAACAACTCCGCTGCAGCACCGCTTTCTTTCAATTGCTCAATCGATTCTGTTAAGGCATACATCCGCTGGGCGATTTTGCGCTGCTCGCGGGCCTGTTCATCGTACTTGCGATTGTTCTCCGAAATCTCACTCAAATAGCGATTTCTGTGCGGCGGGATGATGAAGATTTTCTCGCTCATCTCTGTGCCCGACACATACTCACTACCCAAGGCGGCTCCCGTTTTCTGGGCGATGGTGTCCATCAACGTGCGATACAAACTGTTCATACCGGGATCGTTAAACTGCGATGCGATGGTACCGAACACCGGCATTTGATCCACCTCGGTTTCAAACAATTTGTGATTCCGTTGGAACTGCTTACGCACGTCGCGCAACGCATCCAAAGCACCGCGTTTGTCAAACTTATTCAAAGCCACCACGTCGGCATAATCGAGCATATCGATTTTCTCCAACTGCGTAGCCGCGCCATATTCGGGCGTCATTACATACAAAGCCACATCGCTGTGCTCGGTAATCATCGTATCACTTTGACCGATTCCACTCGTCTCTACCACAATCAAATCGTACCCGGCCACTTTCAAAATACTCACGGCATCGTCTACATGTGAACTCAAAGTTAGATTGGCCTGACGGGTTGCCATAGAACGCATATAAACGCGGTCATGGTTGATGCTATTCATTCTGATGCGATCCCCCAACAAGGCACCACCTGTTTTTCTTTTCGATGGGTCGATGGAAATGATCGCCAACTTTTTCTCTGGGAAATCCGATAAAAACCTACGTACCAATTCATCCACCAAACTGCTTTTTCCAGCACCACCGGTACCTGTAATTCCCAACACTGGTATTTTAATCGACTTGGCTTGATTGCGCAAATCTTCCAATACCACTTTATTTTGATCTGGGTAATTTTCTGCCGCCGAAATCAATCGAGCGATGGCTCTTTTGGCTTCTACGGTGGCATCCAAAATTTTCTCTTCACCCGCCAACGATTCACCGGTGGCATAATCGGCTTGCATCACCAAATCATTGATCATGCCTTGCAAACCCATCGCCCGGCCATCGTCTGGAGAATAAATCCGAGTAATTCCGTATTTAACTAAATCTTTGATTTCTTCAGGCAAAATCACACCGCCTCCACCACCAAAAATCTTGATATGTTCTGCGCCGCGAGCCTTCAGCAAATCGTACATGTATTTAAAGTATTCGTTATGACCACCTTGATAGCTAGTCATTGCAATCGCATTGGCATCTTCTTGAATGGCGGTTTCCACCACTTCCTGCACACTTCGATCGTGACCCAAGTGAATCACTTCACAACCGGTTGATTGAATGATGCGTCGCATAACATTAATTGCGGCATCGTGACCATCGAACAAACTGGCAGCTGTAACTACCCTAACCTTGTTCTTCGGAACATACACTGTTGTATCCATTGATTTGGCGTTGAACAGCAAAGGTAATCTTTGTTTGTCAAACCCCCTATTCGCTCCATCTTCAAGAAAATCAACAACCTTTTGGGGGTAAAAATTCAATTGGGTGTTTAAGGCCTTGGATTCAACAACAACAACAATGAAAACCCATTCCATTTTTAACCCTTTCACACAAAGCCTATTGTTATGGGCTTTTGTTTTGATGGGTTGCAATGGCAATGATACTATCCCCGTTAGCGGCATCGGTAAAATTACCAATTTAGTAATACAAGCCGAATCTGAAACCAACAATGTCCAAACAGCGGTTGACTTAACTCATCAAAAGATTGTTCTCGAGAATTTATCATTAAGTGCCGATTATTTTGTGGATGAAGTCCATTTTGATGTGCAACTCGGTGAGCACAAAGACAGTTCCACCGCAACGGATCCTTGGAAATTGAGTTGTAAAAATGGGAAAATATTATCAGACGGATTTGGACAGAGTTTAGCAAAAGTGGATTTGAGTGCTGATGAAATAGCAAAGATCAAGGTAATTTTGCAGGATTATCACAGATTGCAGTCGCCTTTATTGAGAAATCAGTTTGAGATCATTGAAAGGCTAAACGACAGTGCAGAAGATCGCATTCAACAAGCAATGGATGCGCTAAATGCAGGCAATTGCACGATGGATTCATTTCAAACAGAGATCCAATCTATTGAAAGTTGGTTTACACAGAATTTACAGAGGGAGCGGGTGATAACAAAAACCGCAATTCATTTATCGGTTAACTACCGAAACACCTTGGAGGCAATAGAGCTATTGCTGTCCGAGAAACAATTTAAACAGTTCTACATCTGCCACAAGAGGTAGTCTAGTTTGTTTTCATAGGTTAGGTTTGTCTTGGGAGGGCCCTTTAGAGTTTATACCCCTTATCTGTTTGACCCAACAACAATCGACTGCTGATAAACGCCGGATCCGCCAGAGACCTTCAACATGTAAATGCCAGCGGTTAATCCAGACACATCCACGCTTGACTGATTCAACGACCCCGCAGGATTGATTGTCAACAATCCGCTCCTCACCAGCGCTCCCAAGGAATTATACAAATTCCAACTTGTAAAATTGGAGCCGTCACTCGCTTCAAGATGAAGTACATCACGCACTGGATTTGGATATACAGAAACACCATTTTGTAGCGATCTTACATCGGCACGATTGAGTTGAAACTGCTTTTTCTTTGAACAAACACAACCCGATCCACGAACAGTAGATTGCAAAGTAATATTATAAAATCCATCCTGTTGCAAATCATAACTCACACTCGCATTGACATCCTTCGATGTTTTCGCACCCACTCCGTTAATCAACCAAGAATAGTCAATCCCCGCCTGACCGCCAACCAAACTATTGTCATCCATCGGCTCCAAATTCACACCGAAATATGCATAGGCATAATCAGGCTTGGCAAAAAAGTCACAAGTGCGTGGCAACTCCTGTACGCTTACACCTTTGGTAATTGAATCAGCACATCCACCAGCCAAATAAGCGGTAAGAGTGATATTGTAATTGGTCGTCTGTTTTACGACAAAGGTCTTTTTGGGACTTTCCAATGTCGATGTAGTGTTATCACTAAAATCCCAATAATATGTCATCTTACCACTCAAAGTGATACTCTCATTGATAAACGTAACCTGATCGCCAGAACATGGGTTCAAATTACTAAATGCAGCTTTTGGCTGAAGAAAAACCTCCAACTCTTTATACATTAAAGATTTGCAACCATTGTCCAAATTCACAGAAAACACAACCTTTGTTTTACCCAATGCTGTCCACGCATGGGTAGGAGATTCCGCTTTAGATGTAACCCCATCGCCAAAATCCCACAAATAACTTGGTACTCCACCCGCTACTGCAGGCGTTATATTTTTAAATACCGTTGCAGTCCGAGAACAAAGCTGCGTATTTGTAAAATTAACCTTTGGTGCCCCAAAAACAGTCACTTGATTCGTTACAGAATCCTTACAACCAAACTCCGATTTCACAACCAACTTAACCGACTTTTTGCCTGGACTATAGAATCGTGTTTTACCATTGTTCTCATTTGAATTACTATCGGCTGAATTATAATACCAACTGCTACCCAAAGCACCCTTGGAAATCGTACTTTGATTTGAGAAAGTAAACCATTCGTTATCACATCTGCCGGAATCCTTAGTAAACGCAGCCAAAGGCTTTTCAAATTGATAGACCTTTTGAACAGAATATGCTTCACAACCACCAATATCGGCTTTCAAGGTAACCGTGTAATTACCCGCTGCGGCATATGCAACATTGATAACTGTAGAATTGTTCAATGAATATCCTTTGCCATCGCCAAAATCCCAGTACATCTTCGCCGATGTGGGTGTGGTTTGATTCGTCAGTTTGATATTGCTACCCAAACAAGCATTGTCTTTTGAAAAGTTCGCCTTAGGAATATCATTTACCGTCACTGTGACTTTCTTGGTAAAAACAAAACCATAAGGTGCCATAGTGGCGCGCAGGGTGATGACAAAAGTTCCAGATTTCTTGAAGATAAAATAGCCATCAACTTGGGTTAATGTGTCATCTAGATTCCCGGTGCCAAAATCCCACCAGTTCTCCGCATAACCAGACTTATAGGTACTCTTATTGACGAAATCCACAGTATCGCCATTACATATTTTTGCGGGGACCGAAAAATCCACATTTACACTTGGATTGATCAAAACCGAACGTTTTAGGATTGTATCACAACCATTGGTTATATCTGAAATCTTTAGCAACAGGGTAATCATACTATCCTCCAAATTGGCATCGGTGGTTTTAAACTGCAACTCCAAACTATTGGAACCACTTGGAGCAGTCAATGAAGCACCCGTAACCGACTTACCTGCCGATGTAACCGCAGTAACACTTGCATTCCATTTGGCCGCGCCAGAAGTGCCGTAATCAGAATTTTTATATGCACGAGGCGGATCAATGTCATAAATTACGGGAACCGACAACACGGTCACGTCAAACGGCTTTACCTTGATATAAACCGGATTGTTGCCCACTTGCGTCTTCTTTGAGGAATTAAACACACCACCACCAGGAGCCGCCTTAACCGTTGTGCTAAAACGCATCGAATCGTTTGAAACCTTGTCGTCTGGAATGTCGATGTACATCTTAACTGATGTTAAACCCGTGGCCGACAAATTCATGGGGACTTTAAAAGAAATTACCGCTGAATCTTTTGGCAAAATTTTGGTTGTTACCTTTTGACGTGTGGCTTTGCCATTTTGAGAATAGGCGACATAAAAATTATAGGCGGTATCTACATAATTGTTCTTTACGGTAAAACTCAAATCTCCGTTATACCCAGAACAAACCTGACTTGCCAGAGTATACGTTGTTTTAACCGCAGCCAAATCCATAAAACTCTCAAAGGCACCGCGATCACAACGTCCAATATTTCTAGCAGCGCCAGTTACATCTGTAGGCAGACCAGAAACGGTTGGCACATTATTCTGGTTCTCAAAACAATTGGATTTGAAATCTAGCTTGGAAACCGAATTCCACTTTGGATCTCCAAAATACTCATTGGGCCCATTGATTCCACTGTTTTTCCAATTGCCCCAACCGGTATAGCCATTCTGGCCCATTCCCCAATACTCATTAGAACCAAAAAATTTGATATAACATGTATTAAAATCGACTTGCGTAAACGTTGCACTAGAGAAAATATTTACAGGAAATCCATACGAATTTGCAGCGCCTTCCATGTCTAAAATATTTCCATTGAATGTAACTTCCGATTCATCCTCAATGTAATATCCAAAGCCAACATGCCCACTTGTGGTGGAAGGTCTTGCGTAAATCGTATTCTGCAGATACACGGATTTATTCCCACTAAACCAATTCACAGCATAAAAATTATAAGTAGTCGCCTCTCCAATATTGTTGGCAATCAAATTGGAACTCACATACAAATTCTGAGGCGTCATGATGTACATACAGTAAATTTCCCCATTGCCCGAAGTATAATTATTGGTCACCCTATTTCGGTTGATTTGCCAATTCCCTCCATCATACAAATACAATCCAAAAACCTGATCCGCACCCAATAAAGAATCAATGACATTGTTTTCGATACGATTCCATGTCCAAACAGAATTAACACATGTCAAAAAGTTCATCCCATACAACCCATTCGCCTTGCCATTATTTCCCACTACAACTTTTCGAATGGTATTATTGCTCACATCCAAATCATTGGATGTCAAAAAATTCATCACATAGGTATACGAATTATCTGTGGCACAATTATAAACGGTATTTTTATTCACCACCATCACAGCACATTGGTCTACCTCCACCATATTTAAACTATTTAACGCCGCAATGCGCAAAATAGAATTACTTTCGATTTTAGTATTGTAGGTTCCATTACCAGTAATTCCATACAATTTCACACCCCAAAAGCGATTGACATTGTTGGTAGTTGACGAGGCCGAGGCGCCTTTGTATGGCAAATCGTGAATCGAATTGCTAGAAACCAAATTAGAGCGACTGCTAGCAAAAGCATCGCTCAGAAAAACCGCGTGCAACGCCGTATCGATGGCACAAGAGCTAGACGACAGCGACCTAGATATATCGTTCGATAGAACTTGTTCGCCGTTTACGTATCGCAAATAGAAAGCGTATTTAAAGAAATTCTTAATCGTGTTGCCGGTAAAAGTGTTACCCGTACTTGTAGATTTATATACAGACGTCCCTTGTTGATCAATGATGCCATAAACCGCGCCGGGACTATTACTACCAGTAGATTGGAGCGTGCAATTCTGAATGGTATTGGAAACGCCATTGTTGCCGGTAGTTGTGGTCGACAAACTGCTCTGACTCGAAGCAAAAGCGATATACGCCGCACCCGCCTTGGTACTCGACGATATACCCGAAAGGTCAACCGTGCAGCCATTTAATAAATTATTGTCCGCGCCGCCAGCAAATCGAACACCCAAAACTGAGCTCGCAGTTCCGGAATTTACAATACTCAAGTTTTTGATTTCGATAAAATCCGCACCATTGAACAACATCAATTCATAGGTCAAACTTCCTGAAATAGACTTACTGTTCCCATCAATCGCGATTTTTTTACTCGACGATGTTGGATTTGTCCCATTTTGATCAAACTGAACAGCGGCTGTCACCGTTTGATTCGACATAACCGTTACCGACACATTGCCACTCACACCTGAGGTGGAAAGGGCTTTTGTAAAATCAGACCATGCAGCAAAATTGGTTGCTCCAGTCGTGCCACCAATGGTATAAGAACCACTCAATTGCGCAAACAATCCATGCGAAATCAAACAAAAAACGAACAGTAAAAATTTTCTCATTCTAAACAAAAATACATTGTTCACATAGCAATATAAGGAATTCTTTTAATTACAATAAGTAAATCCCAGATTTTTACTATTGGTTTGCAATTGGAATGAGCAGCAACGATAGAAGCGAGCGAAGGGTTCATATTGAATTCGACTCCAAAAAATCGATTTATAATACATCGAATTTGTTTTTTATGGGCAGTTGTTTTGGTGAAGAGATTCACAAAAAAATGATAGAAATCGGACATGCCAGTTCGATTTCAAATCCCTTTGGAACAATATTTCACCCCATGCCGCTGTTGGAGAATTTAGAGCGGATTGTACTAAACAAACCTTGCATCGCCCAAGAAATCTTCACCCAAATTAACGTAGAATCCGAATCCCATCACCACCTTCAGTTCGCCTACAGATTTCATAACGCCGACAAAACTGCCCTCATAGATCATATCAATCAGGTCACCGGAGCGGCACACAAACAGCTAAATTCATCAAGTCATCTTTTTATCACCCTTGGCACCGCTTGGCATTATCAACATCTTCCCACCAATCAAATCGTTGGCAATTGCCACAAATTACCCCAAGCCCAATTCCAGAAATTCCTATCCTATCAGGCCGAAATCAAACAAGCCATTCACACCATGTGTAACCTGGTTAAAGCGCACTTGCCTAACCTACAATTAATTTTCACCATCAGCCCCGTAAAACACTTGCGCGACGGACTTGCGGAAAATTTAGCCTCAAAATCCACTCTGATTTCCGCCTTGCATGAGTGTTTGGCAGAAAATTCAAACACAGAAACAATAGTCTATTTCCCTTCCTATGAATTCGTAACTGAAGAACTCAATGATTGGTCGTTTTTTCGGGACGACAAAATGCATCCTACGCCAGAGACAATTGATCTGGTTTTTGAGAAATTCTCTCAGGCGTATCGCAATTAATCGCGTGTGTCCCTTATTCCGGGACAAATTTGAATCTCTCGGCAATCACTTCCATCTTGGGATGTAATGTCTGAAACCCCGGCTCTACACCCGTCAATTGCTTATCGATAAAGGCCGCATTCACAGCAGCCTCCGACAATTTCTTTTCCACTGAAGCATATTCCTTTTTAAAAATATTGAGTTTTTCCACATCCTCACCATCGCCATAAACCCCTTTTTTCAATTGCTTTTCCAACCCCTTTATTTCGTAAAACAACTCCTCGGCAATCAACACCGTATGGGTATAGTTCTCAGAAATCTCTCTGTAAACTCGATAAACAGCCTCGTATCGAATCGCATCTGATTTCTCCACCTCCGTTAACTTGCTTCCATCCTCGAATTTTAAATTTTTTAGGAACCATTTCATATAATTCTGTCGGTCCTTAATTACATCTAACTTGAACCTGAATTTGGAAGTCACCGCTTTGTGTTTTGACCACATCGAATCAGACATCGCATTCATTTGACCCAATTTGGTATCCGAATTTCCATCCTCCGAACTACATGCGATGATAAAAACCATGCTCAAACCCAAGCAAATGCGAAATAATTTTAGACCTTTGCAGTAAAGGAAACCAAAAGGATGTCTCAAATTCATACTACAAAGATAGCAAAGGCGAGACAAATCAAATTCCTGCGGACCGTTTTTTGGTTGGGCCTAACCGCTTTTGGAGGGCCTCAAATGCACATTCCGCAGTTTAAACGAAGACTAGTAGACAAGCACCGTTTCTTTACACTCGACACCTTAACCGAAGTCAATGCGTTTTGCAGCATTTTGCCTGGCCCTTCCACTACACAAACCATCACCATTTTAGGATGGAAACAAGGAGGGCCGATGATGGCCTTTTTGTCTCTGCTCGCTTGGGCTTTGCCCGGCGCGAGCATCATGACAATCATCGCGCTATCGCCCACATTCCTTGGCGCAAACCACTTGTTATTCATGCAGCCAATGGTGGCAGCCTTTTTAGCATTTTCCGTTTTCACCATGGTAAAGTGGATCAAAAAATCCACACTCAATTACTCGATATTTTTGGGAATTGGAATTATAGGATTCCTGCTAAATAGCCCTATCGTATTTCCTTTAGGGGTTCTTACTGCAGGCCTAATAAGTGCCAAATTTAACCGTTACGAATTACCAGAATTGCCCAAAAAAGAACCCAAGCCGATCGTTTGGAAAAACCTTACAGCCATCGGCATTATCTTCATCATTGTTGGAGCAATTGGATTTATGCTAGGTAGAAATGAAGAATTTCTGCAACTTTCGCATCCTATCGTCCTCTTTGAAAACACCTATCGCATCGGGGCTTTGAGTTTTGGCGGGGGAACCACCTTGGCAGCCATGAGTCACGAGCAATATGTTGTTTACCACCATCGACTTACACCTACAGAATTCAACAACGGTCTTGGATTGCTACAAGCCATGCCCGGCCCCAATTTTAACTTTATGGTATATGTGAATGCCATGGCGATGAAGTTTTATGGCTACAATGTATTCTATCAATTTTTAGGTTGCCTCATTGGATTGATTGCGGTGTTCCTTCCCGGTACATTGCTGGTCTTTTTTGCCTATCCGATCTGGGATCGTTTACAAAGCAATCGAAAATTAAGATTTGCATTGGATGGGATTTTTGCCGCCGCCGTTGGATTCATTCTTACCGCCGCACTGGTCATCAATTCTTTTTTCTGGCAACATCTTAATCTAAAATATACCAACAGCCTGTTAGAAATTTTCGCATTTACCGCAACCCTGCTTTTGCTATCAGTAAAGAAAATCCCAACACCCTTTATCGTAATTCTAATGCTACTGGTGGGTTGGCTATTGCCAGTCTAACACTACGGACATTTTTTAATTATCTTTGAAATTATGAGAAAAACTTTACTCGCTGCTGTTTTGTTGGTGTTGTTTGGAAATATTTCCAAATTACAGGCACAACCGGGCAAAGAAAGCAATCCATATATTTTATTTACGGGCTTGGTCCTTACATCAGATAGCCTTCAGGCCATTCCCTATGTTACCATCAAAACCCGAAAGCGCGGAATGATTGGATATACCGATGTTTATGGGTATTTCGAAGTCGTCGTAAAAAAAGGTGATACAATTTACTTTACGCAAGTTGAACAGATCCCTTCCTACAGCATCGTGCCAGACACTCTTACGGCAAGTAAATACTCCGTTGTGAAATTAATGGTTCAAGACACAATCAGCATGGATGCTATATTTATTCATGCGATGCCACTCAAATCATTATTCAACAATGAATTTGTTCATAGCGCCATTCCCGATGATGCCTATGAAAGAGCAAGGAAGAATCTAGAAAACGAAGCGATGAAAGACGAATATCGACTGAGGCCGGCCGATGCCAATGCAAGTCAGCTGTATTTAGCCCAATCGCGTGTGAATAGAATGTATTATTACGGGCAAACCCCACCACAAAATTATTTAAGTCCATCGGCTTGGATACAATTTTTTGATGCCTGGAAACGCGGCGATTACAAAAAGAAGCCCCAACGCAAAAGCCTCTACATTACTCCGTATTGAGGTAATTCAATCAATGCTTTTGTCCGTCTTTCACAGCAAAGACGTGCATAACCGATGGAAACAATGCGTCCATGGTCTCCATAGCGCCCTTGGTGGACCCCGGCATCGTAATTACCAAAGTTTCATTCACCATTCCAGCCACACCGCGCGACAGCATCGCAAAAGGCATTCTTTCCTGGCCATACCTTCTCGCTGTCTCCATAATCCCATCAATTTCACGTGTTAACAAAGGCCGAATGGCTTCCGGCGTTACATCGCGATGCGATAACCCAGTCCCACCCACAAACAACATCAAATCCACTTCCGATCCATACGCATGAATGGCTTGCTGAATGGCCTCTAATTGATCCGGGAGCGTTACAATTGGCATTACTTGCATTCCCATCGATACCAAACGAGCATGGACTTGAACACCCGCTTTGTCTTCGGCCAATCCTTGAGAAACCGAATCGCTGCAAACAACAACCATCACTTTTCTCTCGTGAATAATTTTCTCCAACGACATTTTCATCGCATCTGATTTCCCACCCTTCTTAGAAATCAAACGAATGTTAGAAATTTCAATTCCTTTATCGATGGGTTTTAGCATATCATAAAGCGTTAGCGCCACCACTGATGCCCCATGCATTGCCTCAACCTCAACCCCCGTTTTATATACCGTATGAACCTCCACAGAGATTCGGATTTCTAATTCAGTCAATTCATAACTCACCTGAGTAAATTCCACCGGCAAGGGATGACAATCGGGAATCACATCACTGGTTTTTTTCACCGCAAACAACCCCGCCACACGTGCAAATTCCAACACATCGCCCTTGGGAACCGTTCGCTGAATCACCGCTTTCATGGTGGACTCCTTTGACACTTTCAACACGGCTTGGGCCACCGCCTTCCGCAAACTATTGGATTTATGAGTTATTTGAATCATCCTCTATTTTCTTTCCATTGATACTGATCACCGGCAAAAATTTCCTTGCCCCAAATCGGCAATTCCTTTTTGATGCGCTCCACCACTTCCTCGCAAGCGTCGATTGCCTCTTTTCGATGCACAGCCGAAGCAAACACAAACAAACAAATCTCCCCCGCCTTCACCACACCCAAACTATGAGTTATGTGCAAACAAGTTAATGGGTATTTTGCAAAAATCGCCTCGCGAATTTCATGCATTGTAGAAAGTGCCATTTCCTGATGCGCGGTATATTCAATGGCTGATACTTTAGCCGCTTCCACCGAATCCGCCCTCACCTGTCCCATAAAAATACTATGGGCACCAATGTTTGTCTTCTTCTGATGATGTGCGATATCCTCCCCAATTTTTACTGGCGATATGGGTCCTTCAACAAAGATATTTTTGGGTTTTTTATCAGACATTTCTTAGGGTAAAGTTACTACTTTCGATCAGAATTATTGACCAACTGAAATTTCACAATGCTGTGATCGATCGCATTGTACGTGAGCATTTGATTTGCCAAAAGTCCGTGTAAACCCAAAATCCATTTCAAAACTTCCATCGCTTGGAACGACCCAATTATGCCTGCCAATGCACCCAAAACCCCAGCTTCGGCACAATTTTGAATTTCCCCCTCACCCGGTGGCTTGGAAAAAACATCTCTATAATTCAAAGAACGAAGCGCAGAGTGCTGCGAGAATTCTGGCGTTGTAATGTTGTGATTCTCAACCTCCGGAGTTGTCGTAACCGCATTAAACACCGCAACCTGACCTTCAAACTTTGCAATGGACCCATACACCCAAGGTTTGTTTGCCGAAGCACAAGCATCGTTGATCAGATAACGAGCTGCAAAATTATCGGTACAATCCACTACGATATCCGCCAAAGCCAAGTAAGCAGTTGCGTTTTCCGCAGATAACATTTCCGTATAAACCTCCACAATTATTTGCGGATTTTGTTTTTGAATCCACTCCTTAGCCACCTCAACCTTAAACCGGCCAATATCGTTTTGAGTATACAGTATTTGTCGTTGCAAGTTACTCAAAGACACCCGATCTGCATCCACCAACAAGAAATTCCCCACCCCTGCAGCCGCTAGGTATTGAACCACCGGACAACCCAATCCGCCGAGGCCAACGATCGTTACACGGGCAGCGCGCAAAGCGCGCTGCCCGCCCATCCCAACCGCACGCAACGACAACTGACGTTGGTATCTATCCAAAAAATCGGGTTCCATGTCCATCCTTCTAATCTCTACGTCAACCCCCAGAAAACGGTGGCATCAAAGCAACATTGTCGCCCGATCCAACCTCAAATTCCCCTTCAACAAATCGCTCGTTCACCGCAATCCGAAACGTTTTCCCCTCCAATGCAGGATATCGTGCCAACAGTAACTCCTTCAACTCGGTCACCGAAACAGCCTGCTGCGGAATCGCAAATCCCAACGCATCGCTCCCCGTGATATCCTTTAGTCCGCCATAACTCATCAATCGAATCTCCATCATCGCAAAAGTAATTTGATTGCTGCGATCAACAGCACCACAGACAAAATCCCTTTCATTCCGCGATGGCTAAATTTCTTGGAACCGTACCAAGAACCCGCTACACCGCCCAAAATAACCGGGGCAATCAATGCCCCCACTATCATCGAAACCGACACCCAATAAATTCCCAAAATAGATCCCCCAGTAATTGCATCCTGAGCAACACTCGCCGACTTTTGCGCCGCAGATTCCCAAAGCGGATGTTGCTGAATAAAGCCGACAAAACCCGACATCGAATTGACAAAAATGAAAGCCGCACCCATCGCCGCCGTCTGTTTTTGTTGCGTCCATCCCAAAAGCAAAAGCACCGGTGAAAGTAATATGCCACCGCCAATGCCTAAAAGGCCCGACACATATCCGATGCCACCGCCAATAATGGCGGCCGCCAATAAATACTCCCTCGAAAATCCCGATGCATCATCACTTAAAACGCGCAACGCATCATCATTTTTCAACGAGATCCGTCCGCGCAAATTGACATTCAAAAGCACAACCGAGATCACCAAAAATACGCCCAACCCCAGTTGATATACATCGTCTTTTAATGGCGTAAACCCACCCAAATAAGCCATCGGAATGGACAGGGCCGCAATGGGTAAAAAGAGCCGCCACAAAAAATGGCCCTGCCTGTAAAATTGAATAAAGGCAATGCCACTCACCACCAAATTTAAAATCAGCGCAACGGGCTTCATGTGTTCTGGCGCCAAATGCCAAATCGACATCAAGGCGAGGTAACCGCTAGCGCCACCATGACCCACTGCGGAATAGAGAAAAGCAATTATAAAAAATAACACAATCCATAATCCCGGTAGCCCCATCAACATGCCTCGAAATTAATAGAGTTCCTATGTCTAGCCAAATAAATGGACAACTACTGATGCTCCGGCAGCAATTTCGCTACTCTCTTCAGGGATTTCGATGAGGCAATTGGCCAAAGAAAACGAGCTCAAACGATACGATTCTTGGGCGCCTAGCAATCGAACAATCCCATCGGAATATATCCCTTTCAAGAAATGTGTGAGGCCGGGATTTTTCTTATATCCATCTAGGAACGATGCGTGTTTCACCGGAAGCGAAAGTGGGCAACCACTGTACACCTCAATGGCTGTGAGCACATATTGATAGAAGCAGGTTAACACCGATGCTGGGTTTCCCGGCAAACCAAAAACGACCGTCTGCTTCGCTGTAACCAAATCCGTTTTTGCATCAAGGACACAATCCCTCACCCCAAAAAACAGAGGTTTTCCCGGCTTCTGTTTGATTTTATGAAAAATGGGCTGGGTACCCGCGGCCTCGGCCGCGGGTACCACAAAGTCGTAGTCGCCAACACTCACCCCACCCGTCAATACAATCATATCACTATCCAACATCGCCAAACGAATTGATTCCGTTAAACCCGGCAAATCGTCCTTCGCATACACAATTTTGGGTTGTGAAAATCGCAAGTGCAAAAATGCCGCTTGAATTAATTGCGAATTGGATTCATAGACCTGACCAAAACCCAAAGGCAAACCCGGTTGCTGCAGTTCGTCACCCGTAACTATTAATGTTACCCTTGGCTCCCTAACCACCGCAACTTTCTCCAAGCCCAAGCTTGCCAAAAAGCCAACACCGGCGGCAGTGAGGACTGTCCCTTTTTTCATCGCCAACGCCCCCTTGGAAATTTCACTTCCCTGCAATCTCACATTCCTACCACAAATTAAATCGGGATCTAACACCCCCAAGACGCCATCACGAACTGAAGCCTTTTCCTGCATCAAAACCGTATCAAACCCCTCTGGAACAGGGGCGCCTGTAAAAATACGTACCGCTTGGTATGGCGCGGGTCTCGGCCCTGCCTCGGCCGCGCCAGCGGCCACCTCCCCCACAATTTCCATCTTCCTATTCTCCTGATACCCCAGCCACGAAAAAGCATACCCATCCATCGCCGATTGCGCAAACCCCGGCATGTCAATCGGTGAAAAAATATCCTCCGCCAAACACCTTCCCAATCCTTCCATCAGTTTCACCTCCACCGCATCCAAACGCAAAACGCTATCCGCAATCAACCCCTTGGCCTCCGCCACCGAAATCATCTTTTTCATAAAATTCAACGCAAGTTAATCCTTATCCGCCAATCGTAATCATACTCCGATTCACAATATCATCTGCCACCACCGACAGTAAATCCGTTCCAAACTGACCGCCCAAAGCCGCCGCCTTGGCCAATACATTCGCCTCAATCAATGGAACAATCGACTCGCCCCTGCGCAACGCACCCAACAAATCCGTCTCGCCCCGACTAAACAAACAGTTCTTCATCTTCCCGTCCGCCGTTAACCGCAACCGATTGCAATCGCCACAAAACGGTGCACTCATAGTGCTGATCACCGCAAACGTCCCCATTCCGCCTTTCAACCGATACTGCTTCACCGTCTCATGGGGCACCCGCGCTATCTCTTCAATTTCATCACCGCACTCCGCCTTCACAACAGACAAAATTTGCTGCCATGTTACCACGCGAGAATTGTCCCAATGATTCCCTTCAAACGGCATAAACTCAATAAATCGCACATGAACCCCGCCCGACACAGACCATCGAACAAAATCCGAAATCTCGTGATCATTCACCCCCCGCATCACCACCGCATTCACCTTTACCTCAAAACCCTCGGCCAATAACAAATCGATATTCGACCGAACCCGATCAAATAAATCGCGCTTGGTCAACAAAATAAACGTATCCGCATTCAGGGTATCCAAACTCACATTCACCTGCTTCATTCCGGCCGACTTCATCGCATCAATAAACAAATGAACCCGCGTGGCATTCGTGGTCATCGTTAACTTCACCCCCAACCCACTCAACCGCTCAATAATCTCCCCCGCGTCCTTTCTTACCAAGGGCTCACCGCCGGTTAAACGGATTTTATTCACTCCACCCGCCACAAAAACCTTGGCGATTT
Organism: Flavobacteriales bacterium; assembly: GCA_002737625.1. Taxonomy (GTDB): domain Bacteria; phylum Bacteroidota; class Bacteroidia; order NS11-12g; family UBA955; genus UBA955. Next base: position 28,555 of record NSIB01000015.1, read on the forward strand.
CCACAATTTCATCCACCTGCATCAACCGATTGGCCGGCGTAAAATCGTATTCCTCCTCAGGCATACAATACGAACATCGCAAATTGCAATTGTCTGTGAGTGAAATTCGCAAATAATTGTGAATCCGCTGGTGAGTATCAACAAACATGGCCTTCACATTTCCCCGTTCCAAATCAATTGTGCGCGGAAGAACCCGCTTTCGCCGAATCGCCCTGAATGGCCTTTTTCAAGATATAATTCATCTGTGCCTCCGGCGTTGTTAGCCCCAAACTCAACATATCCAACATCACAATCGCTTGCTTACCCACCTCTTCCTTAGTGAATTCCGCGGCCAAGCGCTGATAATATTTCATCGCCTTATCAATCACACCACCCTGCTCGTAATAATGAGCCGCTACCACCAACATTTCCATCAACGGCTTTCCTTTGGGCTTGAATTGTTCGATATAAAACTCGCTGTACTCCGCCGCCTTGAAACCAAATCCTTGTCGTTCCGCCAACTTCGTACACACATAAACAAAATCACTACTATTTTTATATTCCGGATGAGCCTTGGCAAATGTCATCAAAGCCACAACAGCCGAATCAGGCAATTTGTCCCATTGAACCTTTGGCACAATCAAGGCATCGTATCTGGCTACCTTTTCAAAATCACGATCAAACTTACTGGTACATCCCACCATCAAAAACAAACCCCAAATTAAACCTTGCCATTTCATAAGGCAAAAATAAGTGAATGTTGTGAAAAACTCGGGAATAGCCATTGAAATCCATTGACTAATATTGTATTTATGAGCGAAGTGGCGAGGTATACCGAAAACGAAATCAAAAGTCTGGATTGGAAAGAGCATATCAGGCTCCGTCCGGGAATGTACATCGGAAAACTGGGCGATGGTACCGCTGCCGATGACGGCATTTACGTACTTGTCAAAGAAATCGTTGATAACTCAATCGATGAGCACGTCATGGGCAATGGAAAAAAAATCGAAATCGTGATCGACGATAAGCGGGTTACGATCCGAGATTGGGGAAGAGGGATTCCCTTGGGCAAAGTGATTGATTGCGTTTCCAAGATCAACACCGGAGGTAAATACGATTCCAAAGCCTTCCAAAAATCTGTTGGTTTGAATGGTGTAGGTACCAAAGCCGTAAATGCATTATCCCATTATTTTGTAGTACAGAGTTTCCGAGATGGCCGCAGCAAACGCGCCGAATTTGAAAAAGGTGAATTGATGATCGATGCGCCACAATCAGATACCACTGAACCCAATGGCACACTGATAGTGTTTGAACCGGATGCAAGCATTTTTAAAAACTATCACTATATCAGTGAGTTTTTAAGGGAGCAAATCAAAAACTACACCTACCTAAATTCTGCACTTACCATCAAATTCAATGGTGAAAGCTATGCGTCACGACGTGGATTGTTAGATCTTCTGGATCATAAAGTCACCGAAGAAGCCGCTCTTTACCCGGTGATTCACGTCAAAAATGAAGACATCGAACTGGCCTTCACCCATACCGATTCCTACGGCGAAGAATATTACTCCTTCGTTAACGGTCAATATACAACCCAAGGTGGAACGCACTTAGCGGCCTTTAGGGAAACCTTCGTGAAAACCATTCGGGAATTTTATAAGAAGGAATTTGATGCCACAGACATTCGCGCTTCTATCACCGCCGCCATCAGCATTCGAATCATGGAACCCATATTCGAAAGCCAAACAAAAACAAAGCTTGGTAGCGCAGATATGGGACTCAATGGACCGAGTATTAGAACGGCAATGCTCGATTTCATCAAGAAAAACGTAGACGATTACCTGCATAAAAATCCCACAGTTGCAGACGCATTGCTGAAAAAAATTCTGCAAAACGAACGCGAACGAAAAGACATGGCTGGGGTGCAAAAATTGGCCAAGGAACGTGCCAAAAGAGCCAACCTGCACAACAAAAAGTTGCGGGATTGTAAAACCCATCTCACAGACGCAAAATCAGATGTTCGATTCGAAACTACCCTGTTTATCACGGAAGGAGACAGCGCGAGCGGATCCATAACCAAAAGCAGAAACCCCAATCTGCAAGCGGTTTTTAGCTTGCGAGGCAAACCCTTGAACTGCTACGGCCTAAAGAAGAAAATCGTATACGAGAACGAAGAATTCAACCTCCTGCAACACGCCTTAGACATCGAAGAAGGTTTAGAAAGTTTGCGATTCAACAAGATTGTAATTGCCACCGATGCCGACGTAGACGGGATGCACATTCGATTGCTCTTAATGACATTCTTCTTGCAATTCTTCCCCGATTTGGTGAGAAACGGTCACTTGTATATCCTTGGAACGCCCCTATTTCGTGTACGAAACAAAAAGGAAACCATTTATTGCTATTCCGACGTAGAGCGAAAAAATGCGATTTCAAAACTCGGACACAAGCCAGAAATCACGCGATTCAAAGGATTGGGTGAAATCTCTCCCGATGAATTTGCTGGTTTTATTGGCCCCGATATTCGCATCGAACCAGTGATCTTGAGCCAGGAATCGAATATCGAAAAACTCCTGAATTACTACATGGGCAAAAACACCCCGGAGCGTCAAGAATTCATCATAGACAACCTCATCGTGGAAAAAGACGATGAACCCGAAATCCTAAATACCGTTTTGGTTGCGGAGGAAAACGAAACTGTTGTAGATTAACCCCATAAAGTATGTGGAGACAACGATGGATCGGAGATCAAGGAGAAGGATTCCTCTGGCCCATCTACCTATTTGTTGTTTTCTACTTAGGGGCCGAAAGATGGCTACACACGGACAGTGCCTATACCCTTTTTAGAATTCTAAATCACCAAAGTCTTTTTTACGACCGATTCGCTTGCGAGCTATTGGTTTGGCCGGGTCAGCTCCTTTCCCATTTGGGCGCGCCAATCAGATGGGTCATGCAAAGCATCAACCTCATCCTCCCACTTATGGCTTGGGCGGGGTGGATTTTCTTTCACAAAAGCCCCCTGCGGTGGTTGTATTTTTTGGTGATTTTTAGCGGCGGAAGCGAAGTATTTTTTATCGGTTATAGCGAAATCGGTCTCAGCACACTGGCCTTCATCACAACCATACATTGGATGGTAAGCCGGCCAAAAAATCAGTCCCTATTATTGTTCATGGGTATGGCAACTGTTTGGCTATCTCACCCCGCAGGCTGCCTTTATTTCCCGATCATTTCACTGTTGGGATGGAAAAATCTACCCCTAAAACAGACCCTTACCCTGGCGCTATCCCTGGCCGCAGTATTCATCGCCAAACAACTCATCGTCCCAAGCAATCCCTACGATGCGCACCTCTATGGCACGTTAATGAACGTCCAGAATTTTACGCAATTTGCCAACCTATTTAGCGTAAACTATCTACTTCATGCCTCCTGGTTTTTTATTCCCGCCGCAACCGCCATCGCCTGTTTTATCGTCGGATTGCTAAAACCTTCGCGCATCGCCACTTCCATTTACTTTGCGATTTTTGTGGTCGATACCCTTGCCGCCGTTCTGATTTATTCCCAAGGCGATGCCCACATCAACATGGAAAAATTCTTCTACCCTATTGCAGTCATCGGCATGCTGTCGATTGGCATTATTCAATGGACCTCGGAAAAACAAGCCCTCGCATCAACGAATCAAATCGACCAACAACCGAGTCATGGAAACGGCATTCAAAACCGAACTCAAACCCGAACTCAGCAACTCATTAGCATCCCCTTGTGGTTTTTGGCCTTTTCGATGATGCTAGGCATACAGAAACACCTGCCAAACTACGCCGAAAGAAAACGACTCCTATTTGATTTGGTAAAAGTGCAGCCCCATGCAAAACTGCTAATTCAACAACCCGCTGAAGAACAAGGGGCAAACACCAACAACAGCGTTGCGAAAATCACAAATGCGCTTTCTCAAAAAGGTTCGCTGTGGGGATTGAGTTACGAAACAGCCATCGCCTCAAAATGGATCGCACTGAACGAAACCCGCACCGCAAAAATCATGTCGCCCGAGGAAATCAAAGATTGGCCAAAGACCAACAGCCAAATCGCCGATAGCCTTTTCATTGGTGCACCCTTTGAGCAACCCCAACCCATCAATCGATTGAATCACCGGTATTTCAGATTTGCAAAAAATCAGTACTTAACAACTGCA
>NSIB01000016.1 GCA_002737625.1 Flavobacteriales bacterium
AAAGCGATCTTGATCCCCTTCATGTAGAGCAATACTGTCAAATTGAATCACTAAGTCGGGTTTGCGTATAGTGCTTCTAGAAATCAAGGGAGGCACATACGCAAACTGTATTTTGGGGCCTTCATTTGCGCCGGTCTTATACCATCGCTGAATCATGTCTATTTGAATTTGGGAAAGCACTTTCTCTCCAATAAAATGTGAGTACAAAGGATCGGCTGGCCAGGGAGGCATATACCGAGCCAATGTTACCCTTGCGATGGTTTTGGCTCTTTTTTTTACTGCAGAGAAAGATTCCAATGAAAAGGGTGCGGCCCCATTTTTACGATGACAAGGCAAACAATTCTTGAGCAAAATTGGAGCGATATGCTGGGTAAATGTGGGTTTTTCAGGCAACAATGCGATGGGTGGATGTGGGGTTTCGGGGGTTTTTAAAAAAAGATACGCCAGCCCCGCTATTAAGACCATTACAATCCAAACAATCCGCAATGTGTATTTGTGTACCCCCCCCATTAATCGTTTATTCTTTGCCAATAAAACAGCCAATGGCTTTGTTCGAAGGTACTGAAATCTTCTTGTTGCGCTGAATATCATTTAATACTTGCTCTAAAAACTTCTTTGTAGCATGAGGGTAAAGAACACCCACATCAACAGGCCTGTCGTCGATACATCCCCTGTACAACACCCCCCTCTTTTTTGACAGTACCAAACATTCTGGATACACAGAAAAACCGTAGGTATTGCAAACTGCAAGGCTTGTATCTCTAAATTCAATGTCTTTAAAAGCTGCCATGTTGCGTGAAGACACATTGGGAATCAACAGGCAAAACGCAAATGAATCGGAATTACATTGTTGAAAACAATTCCGAATATCAGCCACATACGATTTAGAAATAGGGCATTCTGTACTAAAAGTGATCAGTACAGCATAGGGTTTGTTGAGAAACCTGTTTTGCCAAGCATGCACAACAGCTATTGAATCAGAAATGTGTTTTTTGGGTTCGAGTAAAAGAGTATCACTTCTCTCTTTTGAATCATTTGCGGTGCAAGACACAAGCAATATTGAGACAACAAACACGATTGCCATTTGAAGTGTTGGGGAGATTTTCGGAAGCACGATAACAGGATTTTTCATTGCGCCAACTCAAAACGTTTGCGCGCAAACTCCCAGAGAACCATCCCACAAGAAACAGCAACATTAAAAGAATGCTTGGTTCCCAATTGGGGAATTTCGACACTTTCATCACACAATGCAAGAACCGCATCCTCTATTCCATCGATTTCATTGCCAAAAATAAATGCTATATTTTGATGCGAAAAAGATGTATGTTGAAGCAATTTCGACTCATCGGTTTGTTCGATTGCTACGATGTGATAATTCAATTCTTTGAGTTTCACAATGGCGTCGACTGTACTTGCTTGGTACTCCCATTGAACACTGTTTTCGGCACCAATAGCCGTCTTGGTGATTTCACGGTGTGGTGGCGTTCCGGTTATACCGCAAAGAACCATTTTATGGCACAAAAACGCATCGCAAGTACGAATCATAGAACCCACATTGTGCATGCTACGAACATTGTTCAAAACAACAACAAAGGGCAATTTTTGAACAGCCTTGAAATCGTTAACCGATAGGCGACCCAATTCAAAGAGAACGCGTTTTCTCACAAAAACAAAGATAGGGCTTAGACGGTGAACAAAAGGCTTTACAATTGTGCAAATCGGCCTGATAAATAGTTGTAAATTGCGCAACAATGTCGGGTAATACTTCACAAAAAGAGACGCCACTCATGAAGCAATATCTGGGTATAAAGGCCGAATATCCAGGGGCTATATTGTTGTTTCGGGTGGGTGATTTTTATGAAACATTTAGTGAAGATGCCCGCACCGCCTCAAAAGTATTGGGAATTGTTCTCACGAAACGATCCAATGGCGCTGCGGCAGATACCGATTTGGCGGGATTTCCCTACCATTCCCTCGACACCTATTTGCCCAAATTGGTCAAGGCTGGTTATAGGGTCGCGATTTGTGATCAATTGGAAGATCCAAAAAAAACCAAAACCCTTGTCAAAAGAGGCGTTACCGAATTGGTTACACCGGGGGTAAATTACAATGACAAGGTACTCGAAAGCAAACAAAGCAACTATCTGGCATCGGTGTATGAAAAAGGAATGCAATGGGCAGTCTCTTTTTTGGATATTTCCACAGGCGAATTTTTGATCGCTGAGGGTTCCTTGCAAAGCATCAAAAAACTCATGGATGCATTCAAGCCCAGCGAGTGGATTATGCCCAAATACCAACAACAAACAATACATGAACTATTGGGTACACCCCCCTCATTCCAAACCATTGATTCATGGGTATACGAAGAAACAACAGCCCAATCAGCCCTGTGTAGACAATTCCATACCAAAAATCTAAAAGGGTTTGGCATTGCAGAAATGACACTGGGTATTGCCGCCGCCGCCGCCATACTTCAATACCTAAACGCAACGCAACACAAGCATATTCGGCACATCAATGCCATTTCCCGAATCGATGAAACTGAATCCATGTGGCTTGATGGGTTTACCATCAGAAATCTTGAACTTTCACACCCACTTTATCCAGGCGGTAGCGCTTTAATTGACGTAATAGACAAAACCTGCACCGCAATGGGTGCGCGTTTACTTCGAAAATACTTGGTTTTTCCACTCTTAGACAAAAAAGCCATCGAAAAACGCCAAGACCTTGTTGAGACATTTATTAAGAATCCCAAAGAAAGTGCTCTTTTTTACGATGCACTCAAACAAATAGGTGATCTTCAACGATTGGTCTCAAAAATAGCGCTCAGAAAGATTGGACCCCGTGAGTGTATAACGTTGGGTTATGGTCTTTCCAATCTTCAAGCCATAAAAGAAGTGTTTGGCCAAAGTAAAGATTCTGTTCTATCTGAACTTTCCCTTCGTATTGATGCATTGCCGATTCTACAAAATCTTATCACCGAACAACTTCTTTCGGATGCCCCTGCAGTTGCGGCAAAGGGAGGTGTTTTTATTTCAAGTGTTGATCCGGAATTGGAAGAATTGCGGGGGCTAACCGCCAAAGGCAAAGAAAAACTCATTGAAATCCAGCAACAAGAAATTCTGCGCAGTGGCATTTCCTCCTTAAAAATTGGATTCAATGGGGTTTTTGGCTATTATTTAGAACTCAGTAATTCTCATAAGGACAAAGCCCCAGAGAATTGGATTCGAAAACAAACATTGTCTCATGCAGAGCGCTATATCACCCCCGAATTAAAAGTCTACGAAGAAAAAATTTTACATGCCGAAGACCGGATATTGGCGTTGGAAGCAATCTTATGGGAAACATTGCTAGACAAATTAAGTGCCTTTGTTACACCCCTGCAATTACAGTCTAATTTACTGGCAGAATTGGATGTCTTGGCGGGTTTTGCCCGACTGGCAATCGACAATAATTATTGTAAACCCCTCATTAATGATGGCTTTGGATTGTTGCTCAAAGACTGTCGACATCCGGTGATTGAATTTTGCATCCCCCCCAGCGAAACCTATGTTCCCAATACAGTCTTACTCAATAAAGAAGGCCAACGCATCATCATTTTAACAGGTCCGAATATGAGTGGAAAAAGTGCCATTTTACGCCAAACTGCACTCGCCGTAATTATGGCACAAATTGGTTGCTATATTCCCTGTTCGACTGCTGAAATCGGGTTGACCGACAAAATATACACCCGTGTGGGCGCCAGCGACAACATCTCTTTGGGAGAAAGTACATTTATGGTAGAGATGTCTGAAACGGCGAGTATTTTAAACAACCTCAGCGATAGAAGTTTGGTGTTACTGGATGAGATTGGACGGGGTACAAGTACCTATGATGGGGTGTCATTGGCTTGGAGTATTGCAGAATATCTTCACAGCCATCCGTGTAAACCCAAAACCCTTTTTGCCACACATTACCACGAGTTAAACGAACTAGAAAGCAAATGTGAGGGAATCAAAAATTACCACATTACTACAAAAGAACAAGGTCTGCAGATCATTTTTTTGCGAAAACTCACTGCTGGAGGAAGTGAACACAGTTTTGGAATTCATGTTGCCCAATTGGCAGGGATTCCAAACGCCGTATTGTTGAGGGCAAGTGAACTTCTTACACGCCTAGAAGAAGACCGCTCAACCCTATCACCCCACAAGACCTTGAAAAAAACTCCAACGAAGCCCGTGTATCAAATGAATATTTTCCAAACCGAAGACCCCACCTTAATTCAGGTAAAAAAACTACTGGGAGGAATCGATATTAACACACTTACGCCCATAGAGGCATTGTTAAAAATGCAAGCCCTACAAAAGTTACTCAACCAAGGGATTTAAAAAGAGTAGTTACACCCCAAGGCTGGCAAAATAGGCAATTGGTCTACCCTTTTGTTGCCAACCCTATCAAAATAAAAAATATTGCTTCGGTTGTATACATTTGTAACCGAGAAATTGAGATTTAACTGTCTATTATTGCCCAATTTCCATAGCCTTCGCACCGAAAAATCCAAACGGTGGTAATAGGGCAAGCGTCCTTGATTGATGTTGGCATAGACAATACCCAATTGTCCATTTGTGGAAGTATAGTCTGTTCCCAAGCCATTGGAAAAATTGAATTTCTCGTAATACCCCTGCGTTTGCGTAAACGGAAAGCCACTACCAAAATTCCATCTGAAAGATATTTCGGTTGGATTCTTCTTGTCAAACTCATAATTCAACAGAATATTGGCATTGTGCCTGCGATCAAAATTGGGTTGATATCGAATATTTCCATCAAAACGATTGACCCAAGTGAGGGAGTAAACAGCCCATAAATACCATCCTTTGTCGCTGAATTTATAAGACACATCTCCACCAAAGGCATTTCCATTTTCAATGATATAGTTTTGGCGCAATCTCAATGGCTTATCGAGATTGAATTCATCGTCATCAAAGAGTTTGTCGCGGTTGATATTGGTGATCTGGTCAAATAGTTTAACAAACGACTCAATATTGATCGTTTGGCGTTTGTCTATCCTGTAATCAAATCCTGCAACGGCATGTCTTGCCTTTTGCAATCTGTGTTTGAGGGCATCGCCATTGAATGAATCAGGCAAATTGTCTGGGCCAGAAAGAAAACCGTAAAACAGGTTCACTACATCCCTATCGCTCATCGCCGAAAGCAAATTTTGGGAATATTGACCTATCGCAAATTTGATTCCCATCGATTTAAATGGCATGTACCGAAACTGAAATCGGGGCTCAAAGCTACTATTTCCCAAGGATGCATAATATTGGGAACGAAGTCCTATATTGCAGATGAATTTCTTTCTTACGATATGATAATTCCCAAATCCATTGACTTCAGTGGTGCTCTCAAGTTGGTTTATTTTGCGATTGTTGGTATTGTATAACTGAAAATCAGTCTGAAATCCATTGAGTTCTAAACCCCATTTAAAATCATCTCGCCTAAAATTATACGAGAAATTAAACCCCAAATTAAACCCTCCAATGGCACTTCTTCGGGGCCTTAAATCCTTTTCTTTCTGTTCAATATCGTATTGACTGAATAAAAAATATCCATCAACACGTGTCTTAGCCTGTTCTGGAACCACCAAAAACTTAGCCCCCAAACCCGTCGAAACCCAACTATAGGTTGTCGATCCAGGAAAAGCCACATTGTCGGAGAATCGGTATCCGTATAATTTGGTATACCCTCCAGAAGCGGAATTGAAACTAAGTTTGACAAATAAATCACCAAAATTGTATGGCAATTTATCGGGATTGGCATAATTATAAAGCAATCTCGAGGATTCTCGAAGAAAGGAATTCTTGTATGAAACTGCAATGGAACTATTGTTTTGACCTTGCGTATATTTTCTCAAGGGAGATTCCAACAAGAGTTTTGAAGTAAAGGTTGTAAGACCAATCTTCCCAGCCATCCGCATTCGATTCGCATCGCGGGTTTTAATATCGACCACTGCAGAAATACGTCCGCCATACTCTGCACCGAACCCGGCACTATACACATCGGCTGTCTGAATCAGATCCGTTTCAAAAACTGAGAATAGACCAATTGAATGAAAGGGATTATAAATGGTTAATCCGTCGAGCATTACCTTATTCATAATGGGAGAACCACCACGGATGTATAATTGCCCACCTTGGTCTCCACTAAAGACAACGCCAGGCAGAATTTGAAGATATTGTAAAATGTCAGGTTCAGCTCCAATCGATGGCATTTTGTAGATGGTTTTTGCTTCAATACTTGTAACCCCCACCTGCGCATCGTGCGATTTTCTGTTTACTGAAATATTGACGGCATCTATTGACACAATTTTGTGAATAAAAAAATCGCGTTTGGTATTGACTCCCTGGTTTACGATAACCTTTTCATACAAAGTGTCAAACCCGTCTATGCATACCCTAACCCAATAGCTACCAACAGGCAAGCTGGTTAGAGAAAAATATCCATCGTTGTCTGAAGAAATTGTACGGCTTGTTATTGCATTGGGAAGCGTGAATGCCGCAGTCAAAATAGCCCCTGCAATGCGGTCGCCATTCTCGGCATCATACACAAATCCCCTAATATCGCTTTTGGCTGTTTGGGACTGGGCAAATAAAGGTAAAATGCACCAAATAAATAGTATACAACGCCACATCAATACTGCAAAAATATGCCTAATTTTTCTATCGCAATTTTTTTTCATCGATTGGCAAGAACTAAGAACTATTTTTGTGTTCTCTATGGTTTACCTTTTTAAAGTTTGGTTTGAAGAAATAGAAGATGTGGTGAGATGGATTGAGATAAAACCCTCTCATTCATTTCAACATTTTCATGCCATTATCCAAGAGGCAATCGGATTTGACAACAAAGAATTGGCCAGTTTTTTTGTAAGTGATAATCAGTGGCGCAGAATTTCTGAAATTACCTTGTCCAAATCGGATGTAGATTTTTCTGGCATTGGCAATGCAAATGCCCCCTTGATGTCAGAAATAAAACTCAGAATGTGTGTCAATGACCCACACCAGCGATTCATCTATGTTTCTGATTATGCTGCACTATGGACTTTTCGGTGTGAGTTGATTGGCATTGAGGAGCACAACGACAAATACGCCTATCCGCGGGTGTATAAAAGCCACGGAAAAAGCCCTCGTCAGCGTGATGAAAGCAAGTTTAATATGTTAAACGATGCCGAATTTGATGCCCTTGCCGAAAAAATATTGGCTTCAAAAGGAGCCCAAAAATTGGTGATTGAGCCCGAGCAGGAATTGTTTGATGCAGAAAACACCTCCGATCTAGAAGCGCATGATGGACCAGAAGGAGCTGATTTGAAATTGTTTGAAGTGAACAACGAATCTGAAGAATTGCAATAACCAATTGTGAAAGAAAAACCCACCATATATGTTGTGGGTGGCCCAACTGCCTCCGGAAAAACAAGTGCCTCGATTGCATTGGCTCAATTTTTACAAACCGAAATTATCAATGCCGATAGCCGTCAGGTATACAAGGAACTGCAAATTGGTGTTGCAAAGCCCAGCCCAATAGAACTGTCAACCATTCGCCATCATGGAATTTCTACCGTAGATATTCAAACACATTACAATGCGGGAAGTCATGCAAAATTATACCAAAAAGAAATTACTGCCTTGTTAGAAAAAAATGGCAATGCCATCCTATGCGGCGGAACGGGAATGTATATCGAAGCACTGATTTTTGCATTGGATGAATTTCCACCCATAGACCCGGAACTCCGCAACAAATTGGAAGCCCAACTTAAATCCGAAGGAATTATTGCAATGACATCCTTGTTGATAGGCAAAGATTCGGAAGCAGGTAAATGGATAAAACTCGACAATCCATCCCGGGTGATGCGGGCACTCGAATTGTGTATTCAAACCCAAAAGCCTCTTTCAAAATTATTGAACCACGACAAAAAGCCCGTATTTGGCGATACTGCCATACGGTATATTGGAATATCCCATCCTCGCAATATTCTCTACGATAGAATAAACCGACGTGTAGACTCCATGATTGAGCAGGGATTGTTGGAAGAAGCAAAAACCCTTTATTCTATGCGAAATCTAAGCGCGCTACAAACACTGGGATACCGCGAATTATTCGATCATATCAATGGCATAAATACCCTTGATCAAGCCATTTTACGTATCAAACAACACACCAGAAATTATGCAAAGCGACAAATTACCTATTTTAGCAATCGATTTCCCACTGAATGGATTCCCGCGGAAGATTTGAATGATTTCATCGTTAAATTTGCCAAGAAACATTTTATATGACACAAGAATTACTGATTAATTTAACCATTCTTACACTTCTAGAAATTGTATTGGGTATAGACAATATTATCTTCATCTCGATCCTTGCAAACAAAGTCCCAGCCAAAAAACAGGTTCAGGCAAGACGTTTGGGATTGTTTTTGGGAATGTTCATTCGAATTATCATGCTCTTTGGATTGCAATGGATTCAAGAACAAGAAAAGGAAATATTTAGGGTTTTTGACAAAGGGTTTTCTGGGAAAGATAGTTTATTAATCGCCGGGGGATTGTTTTTACTGTATCAAAGTGTGCGCGAAATTCATCTAAAAATGAAGGGCCACGAAGCAGAAATTAAAGAACGAACCCAAGCCATTGGCTGGTCGGCTGTAATTCTGCAAATGATACTCATCAATATTATTTTTAGTTTGGATTCTGTTATAACCGCCGTGGGTATGGCCAATGATATTTGGGTTATGATTTTATCTGTGATCATCTCTATGTTGGTTATGTTAGCGGCAAGTAAGCCCATATCCAATTTTGTAAATAGCAATCCCAGCATTAAAATTTTGGCATTGGCTTTCCTTGTTCTGATTGGTGTTAGTCTATTGGGCGAAGGATTTGGTCAACATATCAACAAAGGGTATATCTATTTTGCGATGGCGTTTTCATTTACCATTGAATTAATCAATTTGAGATTAGACAAAAACAAATAATCGCTGCGTTAATTCCTATTGAACAATCGCAGAATTCAATTTTTATGTATACGAATCTACCCGTATAGATAGCATCGATTTTCCCTAAACAGTGATCAACCAAAAAGCACTATTTCTATCATACTTCCTATGATTACAAAGGGAATTCAACCAATCCGTCTGGCCGTTTAAAAAATATTGCAAAAAGAAATCTCTTCTCTCTTGCGGTAAGCCCACAGAAAAGGTATCGCCTTGCATCGCAAGCACTGAATCCCAGACAGACTCAGAAAATTGTGCATTCAAATACCCTGATATCGCTGCATCAGTCATTTTTCGACGGGCCTTTAAAAATGCGTCAGCCTGTTTTTTTGCATCCACAAGCAGTTCGCTTTTCCAGTTATAAAGCACTTGCAAATAATCGGCTATTCCATTTTCAATATTTTGCTGCAATGATTCCAATTCATTATCACCTGTCAATTTCTCTATCAAACTCGTTTTCAATGCGTGTATATCAAGAAACATATCTTTTGCTGTTAAACCCAATCGGATCAGTTTCTTATTTTGACTCTCTGGTATAATCACCCCACCCATTCGATGAACCAATGCAGGCACTGTCAAATTCAATTGGGCAAACGCCTGGGTCGTTTGCAACCAATACAAATACTCCGTTGGCCCAGCGATATAAGCAACCGCCGGCAATATCGCTTGTTGGTATAATGGCCTAAGCAAAACGTTTGGTGAAAACCTCTCGGGCTCTTTGTCCAATACCTCACGCATTGCAATGCGATCCAATTTCTGTCCAGAATCAACCAATACAAAGCCATCCCCCGCTTTCGCGATTCGCTCTCTTCGATGCGCATCCATCCAAAACAAATTGCATTCCCTCGCATGCGCTGGGGCCGAAATATGTTGATTCTTTAACAATTTGGATTGCGCAGTAAACTTAGAATACAAGGCATCATCAAACAAATCCGACGTAAAAATTCTTACCGCTCTCTTTTTTAAAGCAGCCACATTTGGGTCCAAAACCAACAAACCAAATGCAGCAAACAATTCCGAAACCCATTTGGCCGTAGCTGTGGATAAAGTCTGTTTTTTTGCTTGGTATATTAATTTCAAATCTTCAATCCTCTTTAGGGCTTCCGGAACGTGTTGAAACTTCAGCTTCATCCAATCCCACAAAGCCTCTAAATCTTGCGTTGGTATGTTCCCTACCCCCGTTTTCCAATCAATATCATAGGTAAACCGATCTCCAAATAAATCAACATGGTTAATCTCAGCAACATCATGATCCTCCGTTGACATCCAAAACAAGGGAATAAAATGTTTTTCGGAGTACCGATCATTGAGGTCGTTGCACAAAACAATGGCCGAGGCAATTTTATAAATCACATACATCGGGCCTAAGCCAAGATGGATTTGCTGACCTGTCACTACCAAAAAAGCATTCTCTTGTTTGATTCGATTTACATTCTCCAACTGCGAATTAGAACCGCCATTTCCCAACTGAGACACTAAGATATCGGCCAATTCTTTGCGTTGTTCTGAACCGAAGTTGTTGGAGACCTTCTCTATGACCGCTTGCCAATCGCTGTGAATCCCTTCAAACGGATACAAGCCCAAAGATCTCCCATCCCAAGAACTATTCCTTAGCGTTGCAGAGATATAGTTGTTGGGATATGATTGGCTTACAACATTCACGACTTAACGACTTTGCCAAACAAATCATAGGGGGTGGCCTCTGTAATGTTTACATTGGCAAAATCACCCATGCGCACATAATTGTCTTTGGCCGACACCCGCACCTCATTGTCCACTTCTGGGCTATCATATTCGGTGCGCCCCACAAATTCATCCCCCTCCAATCGATCAAACAACACTTTTAGCGTTTGTCCTTTCAGCGACTGATTAAACGCCTCTGAAATGCTCATCTGGGCTTCCATAACAGCATCAGAACGACGTTGTTTTTCTTCCTGGGAAATATTGTCGACCAAACGATACGCATGCGTATTTTCTTCATGGGAATAGGCAAACACACCCAATCGTTCAAATCGTATATCCTCAATCGCATCGATCAAGTCTTTTACATCGGCTTCGGTTTCACCGGGATGACCCACCAAAAGTGTGGTTCTCAATGCAATTCCAGGAACCCGATCCCGAATCGTATTCAATACCTCATAGGTTCTGCGCTGGGTAATTCCCCGTCGCATCAACTTGAGCATATTGTCTGAAATATGCTGAATGGGAATGTCCAAATAATTACAAATATTGCTTCGATCTGCCATTACTTGTAAAACATCTAGCGGAAATTGCGATGGAAACGCATAATGCAATCGCAACCACTCCAGCCCTTCCACATCCGAAAGATGCTTCATCAAATCAGCCAACTTGCGATCTCCATAAATATCCAAACCATAACTGGTAGAATCTTGGGCAATCAGCATCACCTCTTTTACGCCATTCGCCACAAGCCCTTGTATTTCCTTTTTGATGATCTCTATGGGCCTAGAAACATGTTTTCCGCGCATCAATGGAATGGCACAGAATGAACAGGGTCGGTCACACCCTTCAGAAATCTTGGTATACGCATAATGTTTGGGTGTGGTTTGCAATCGCTCGCCCACCAATTCATGTTTGTAGTCAGCACCTACTGTTCTTAACAAATGCGGCATATCGAGTGTACCAAACCAGGCATCCACCTCAGGAATCTCAAGTGCGAGTTCATCTTTGTAACGATGCGATAAACACCCCGTCACATATAACTTTTCAAATTTTCCTTGGGCCTTGGCATTCGCATAAGCAAGAATTGTATCGATACTCTCTTGTTTGGCATTTTCTATAAATCCACAGGTATTTACAATTACGATATCGGCATCGTCTTTGGTACTTTCATGCGCCACATCAAACTGAGATGCTTTGAGCTGTCCCATTAAAACTTCACTATCCACGAGGTTTTTACTACACCCCAGCGTAATTACATTGATTTTGGTTTCTTTATTCGACCGGGTTTTCACGATGCAAAAATTGATTTGATAAATTCGTATTTATTAAACAACTTTAGGTCTTCGGCTTGTTCACCCAATCCAATATATTTCACAGGCAAGTTGAAGGCATGGCTCACCCCAATCACCACCCCGCCTTTTGCAGTTCCATCGAGTTTTGTTACAGCCAAGGCATTTACCTGTGTCGAAGAAGTGAATTGCTTGGCTTGTTCAAAGGCGTTTTGACCGGTTGTAGCGTCAATAATTAACAATACTTCTTGCGGTGCATCGGGTTTAAATTTTGCTATAACCCGTCGGATTTTGGACAATTCATTCATCAATCCTATTTTATTGTGTAATCGACCAGCTGTATCAATAATCAATACATCGGCATTCTCTTCAACGGCCTGTTTTACAGCATCAAAAGCAACAGCTGCAGGGTCGGAATTCATTCCGTGAGATACGATTGAAACCCCTACACGATTTTGCCATATCGTAAGTTGTTCCACTGCAGCTGCTCGAAATGTATCGGCTGCGCCCAGAATGACTTTTTTCCCTTCTTTGGCATATTGGTGAGCCAATTTGCCAATTGTAGTTGTTTTACCCACCCCATTCACACCAACCACAAGAACAACATAGGGTTTTACGATCTGATCTAGTGTAAAATTATGGGCCAAGGGCAGAGACACATCTGGCATCAACATCGAAATCTCCTCTGCCAGCATTTCGTGTAATTCGTCTTGAGAAACATAGGCATCTTTTAACACCCGTTTTTCGAGATTTTCAATAATTCTAATGCTGGTTTCTACCCCGACATCTGATGTAAGCAAGACTTCTTCTAATTCATCTAAAAATGCACCATTGATCTGTCGCTTTCCCGAAAACAGTCGGCCCAGTTTAGATAGAAAACCGGTTCGGGTAGTTGCAAGGGCCAGCTTTGTTTGGTCAGCATCTACCCTTTCGTCTTTTTCCTTGGGCTTGTTTTTTGAAAACCAATTAAACATATCTCAAATGTATGGGTAAGATAAAAAAAAAGCCCCAAAAAGGGGCTATAAAATAATTCAATTGCACAATTATTTGGCAAAAAACGCCTTTACCTTATCGGCCGGAATAATTTCTTCTTTAAATGTATAAGCACCTGTTTTGGGTGATTTCATTGTCTTGACAACCTTCACGTATTCGTTTCCAGCGCCTTCTTTTTTCAGTGTTGCTACAACTTTCTTAGCCATTATTTGATTTCTTTATGAAGCGTTACTTTGCGAAGGTGTGGATTGAATTTTTTCAATTCAATACGCTCAGCAGTATTTTTTTTGTTTTTGGTGGTTATGTAACGACTCATGCCTGCCACTCCCGAACCTTTTTGCTCCGTGCATTCAAGAATTACTTGTATACGGTTTCCTTTTTTTGCCATGGTTAAATTTTTCCTTTTGTAAACAAATTATTGATGCAAGAGGAAATACCTTTTTTATCGATGGTTTTGATTGTAGACGCTGCTACTTTTAGGGTAATCCACTCCCCAGTTTCAGGGATAAAGAATTTTTTGGTTTGAAGGTTAGGATAAAAACGACGTTTCGTTTTCTTATTAGAATGAGAAACATTGTTGCCCTTCAAGGCCTTTTTTCCGGTTAAATCACAGACGCGAGACATAATTTTTTAGGGTTGCAAATATACTCAATTTCATTTGTTATTCAAAGCAACTTCATTCTTTATTTTTGATTTTAACGGCATTTCTACCCCTTCTACCAACTGCCAGGCAATGATACAAGCTAAAACCCCTGCTTGACGCTCCAATAAGCTTTCAAAAAACATCGCAAATCCCAATCCAATGGCCATTGAAAGGGCCAACAAAAATACTTTTTTTCGCCGACTCCCTATCCAAAAAATCCAACCCATAAAAAACGCCAAAAGAGAAATAAGTCCACTCTGTAATATTGTCTCGAGAAATTGATTGTGGACACCAATTCGATGAGATGCAGCCAAATTTATACGCAGTTCTTCATATGAACTATGTAATTTCTCATCGAGTAAAACACCCTTTCCCCTGAAGAGAATACCCGGATCACTTTGTATAAGGTGAATGGCCGATTTCCAAGCCATCCACCGCTGCCCAAAACTTTGGTTGCTTACTTCCTTCCCTGCAACAAGTGTTCTCATGTCTACAAGCGTATTGCTGATTCTATTTTGAACACTGGGCAAAAATGCCATCAAGCCAATGAGCCCAATAAACAATGAAATATATTTTACCCCCTGCTTGGGTTTTTGAAACATCCAAGCCAAAGCCATACAAGAAAATCCGCCATAGAGCAAGACCAAGCCTGTTCTGGATCCCAAAATATGCATTGAAACAACCAAAACAAATAAGGCTATCCCTAAAATGGCTTTTTGAGATGCGTGTGACGAGCGATGGTCCTCACCCTGTGGTTCAAGGCAATTGAAAGGAAAACAATTGATTTTATGGCGTCCCGAACCCAATTCCCCTTGCTCTTCTTGAATTCCTGAACCTGGACCCTTTTTACGTTCTTGTTGGGTATGCCCCGTGGTATCTTTTGAAGGTTCTATATGGTTTATTTGCCCTGCTTCGCCCAACACTTCTTCTGCCAAAAATTGCCCAGAATTGTTTGCATTTTCAAGATTACCAAACAGCAGTTTCCAGGAATAGCAAACTATTACTAGCCCCACAATTACCGAATACTCTATATGATAAACCCTTGTAAATAAAGGAATTGGCTTACTTTCAAGAACCATTTGATTGTAAAATCCCATGTCCATAAAATAATGAATCACACTCGCCACGGAAATCCAAATGAGAGGCAAAACAACCAAGGGCCAAGCCGACCAAAAAATGGTTTTTAATCGCTTACCACAAATAAAACAGAGGGGGAGAATAAGTAGGGGCAACTTGAGAGACAACTTAATCATTCCCATGTTCCAAGCGCTATTGATAGAATCCAGGTCGGCAAAAACGTCTCCAAATACATTCATTTGTTTGCCCGCAACCACATTCATGCTTAAAAAAATATTCACCATTGACCACAATGCTGCCACAGAAAAACTTCCCCAAAGAATTTTCTCTGTATACGATATTGTATGCGATGAACCCCAAAAAAGCAACTGCATCAAATACCCTATCAACGCCATCGAAGACAATAATGGCGAAACATGAATACAAGCCAATGAAAGCCACAATAAAATGTCTGTTCGCAACAAATTGTGAACACTATATTGTTTATGGGGCTGCATAGAACAACTGCAAAACCGTATTTTGCTGTCCAATACCCAAGCGGGTGGCGACAGACTCACTCAGCGCAATTTGGCTATTCGACTTATTGGGCATTGAGCCCATCACTGTGCAATAGACCATTGCGCTATTGGCTGGATTTACCAAAGCGATTACCTCTCCTTTTTTGTGGTCGTTCACCATCACCCAAGACCGATTCGCCTGAAGTCCATCAAATCCAATTTGTGCATGCATGGTTTTTTCATATTCTTTGAGGGATGTTTTTGCTTCAATGGCAGGCATCTCTGGCATACCACCCTGCATTTGATTGGGGGGAATTGGGTAATTATACTCTGGATCTTTAAGCACGTTATTCGAATACAAACTGGAATTTTGAAATCCCGAAATCGACAGTTTTTGAGAAATTGAGAGTTTGTCGCTTTGTAAATTGTTTACCCGGCGAATGTTGTCAATTGAAACACCATATTTTTTTGAAATGCTGTAGAGTGTTTCTCCTTGAACAACAACATGGTCAATTGTACTCGGCGCATTGTCTGCAGATTCTGTTTTTTGCACAGGGCTTGGAGAAATATTTCCCAAGGGATTTAGATTGGGCGCTTCAATGGATTTAGATTTTGTAGGAATTTTTGATTTTTGCTTTACTTTGATTCGCATCCCTGTTTTGAGCATCCCAATCCCTGGATTGAGTAATTTGAGTTCTTCAATAGTACAATGATATTTTTTTCCGATGGCGTACATTGTCTCGCCTTTCTTTACTTTATGAGATAAATCGATACTCATTTCACCATTAACTGATTGGGAAAATCCGTTTCCAATAGAACAAAACATACCCACCACAAACAATAAAATCCATGCGCATTTTGCTGTAACTTTTTTCATCAACACAATATTAACCTTTCAAAAATACCGAACGAAAACTGTCTTTGCACAAGCATTCGCTTGTTCAATAAATCAAACACCCAGCCAAGATGATGGAAGTGATTTTTTTTGACCTCCATCCAGAAATACAATACGGTGCGACATGGCACGGGCAACTTCTAAATTGTGTGTGATAAAAATATATGCCAGACCTCTATCCTGCTGCAATTTTACCAATAGCGCAAGCACTTGCTTTTGAACCAATGGATCCAACGCCGAGACTGCTTCATCGAGAATCAGAACGCTAGGCTCTGATGCCAAAGCCCTTGCAATACACAAACGTTGCCGCTGCCCTCCACTCATTTGATGTGGATAGGCCATGAATAATCGATCATCAAAACCCACTTCTTTTAAATATTGACGGGATTCTTCCTTCAGTTCCATTTTATTTTTACCATTGCCCTCGTCACGTGTCGGTGGGTATGCATTCTGCTTAAAAACCAATACCTCCAATACGGCCTGGATGGCGGTATAATTTGGATTAAGCGATGCATAAGGATCTTGAAATACCATTTGGATTCCAGTAGGTGGGACCCGGCTCAATGTTTTTCCGTTCAGCAGAATTTCTCCCTCACTGAGCGTCTCGAGCGAGACCAAAATCTTGGCCAATGTGCTTTTTCCAGAACCCGACAGTCCAACCACCGAGAGGGTTTCTCCTGCATTTAATTGTTCGTCAAATGCATCCAAAGCACGGACACGCCACTTTCCTTTGGTATACAATTTCCCAACGCCTTTGAGAGAAAGCACCACCTTCGGCGACTTCAAATCACCCACCAAACATGTATTCGGCATGGCATCAATAAGTTCTTTTACATAGGGATGCGTTTTTTTTCCAAAGACAATTTCTTTGGTGTTTTGCATAAGGCATTCTCCCTTGCACAACACCGTAACATTTTCTGCATACTGCTTCACAAGGTCCAATTCATGACTCACCCAAATCAGTGCACTCCCCTGCTCATTACAAAGTTTTTTTAAATCGGCCATTACTTGTTGGCGGGCAAGACTGTCCAAAGCAGTCGTAGGCTCATCAGCCAAAATAAGTGGTGGCTCGTGCACACAAGCCATTGCAATCATGACACGTTGCCTCTGTCCACCACTCAATTGATGGGGATACGATTGCATGATGCGCTCAATACTTTCACCCAATCCGATTTGTTGTAATTTACGGTAGACCAATTCTAAGGACTTTTTTGGGGGGTCCGCATGTATCCTTGCTGATTCTAACAATTGAGCCCCACATGTCATTCGAGGGTTCAGTGCAGACATCGGTTCTTGAAATACAATACCCATGGCCTTGCCACGAATAGATTGCCATTTTTTGGCATCGCAGTGAAGCAAATCGAAGTGCTGGCCTCCGTGGTTAAATAGTATTTCTCCCTCAACCCTTAATTTTTGTGATAGGAGTCCAATAATGGCAAACAATGTAAGGGATTTTCCACTTCCACTTTCTCCTATAATACTATGCAATTCGCCCGGAATTACCCTTAAATGAGGCAAATGAATCAGTTGGAGTTGGGCAGAATAAATTCGCAAATCCCGTATTTGTAAAAGTGGCAAATCCGCTAATTCCAATACTCCAGTTTTTACACCCTCGCCTTTCATTGTTTCAAAGTTAGGGCTTGGAGTTGAAAACTTTGGTTTATCGACAATAAGCGACACCGAATTGTACACAAAAAAACAAAGCCAAAAGGGGTTTTACAGAAAAGAAAAAAAAGGATTTGAGGGCTTACTCAACCGTAAGTTTAATAGGAATTTCGCGCCATGATTTCAAAAATACCCCATTGTTTTGCCCAGGAATCCAGCGTGGAGATTTTTTCAATACGCGAATGGCTTCATCGGTAAATTCTGGACAACTTTTTGTTTGCTCAATGGCTTGAATACGGGATATTCTTCCGGTTTCATCCACTGCAAAACGAAGAACGACAGAACCGTTGATACCCTCATCTTGACATCGAACAGGATATTGAAAGGCATTGGCAACATACTCGCGGAAAGCCGCTTCTCCACCGGGATATATCGCTTTAACCTGGACATTGGTTGCAGGCTCAGAATTGCCTACCAAGGGGCCAGAGCCATCATTTAAATCGGGGGCGTCAAAATCTTCCGCGCCCTCTTTCGTCTCCTTTCCCGTATTTTTAATCTCATCGGGAGGAATAATAACATCTTCTTGGGTGGTTTCAGGGTTGATTTTTGGGACTACGTATTGTTGCGTAGCGATAGGAGGCTCAGGAATTTCGTATTTTGGCTTTTCAGGCTCTTTTTCCTCATCTGGCGCCTTTACATCGTCGAGATTGTTGACCTTAAGTACCGTTAAAGTCTCTTGGTTATCAGTAAAAAAATAATTGGATATGATAGGCAACGAGGAAGCGACAATCGCAATCCCAAGCGCCCACATAGTAGCTACAAATTGATTTTTTCTAAACTTACTGCGAACCTCATAGGCACCATATTCTTTAAAACGTTTCGCAAATACCAATTCTATTCGAGCGGGTGATTCGGGTTGTTCCCAGTTGTTGATGTTGGTTTCTGACATCCCGCTTAGATTTTTATTTTTTGGGTGATCAGTTTCTTTTCAAGACCAGACATACCCTCGTCAACAGCAAAATACTTGGCAATCTGGGTTATCATAAACTCATCCATTACATCAATCACATTGCGATAGGTGGCTTTATCATCATTTTTAAGCAATACAACCAATTTAGAATCACGTTGGGCTTCTTTTACTTTTATGTCAATCGCACTTCGACTGGCAGTATCCTTTACATCAATTTTATTGAGTTCTTTTTCAAACGCTCTCAGTTGGGTAAGCAGTGGAAGATTATTTTCTACCAAAACCTTGCGCAAACCTTTCTTGGTGTAATCGGTTTCTTCCAAAACTGTTTTGGCATTCAATGCACCACGATACCAAAAGATTTTGTCATTGTCTGAGAGCAAAATGGTTAAACCGTCTTTAACTTCTGGTTGTTTGATGTCTTTATTTTTGGGATCCAACTTTTCTGGAAATATCATTCTCAATACTTTGGGCTGGGAAAAAGTTGAGGTTAGAACAAAGAAGGTAAGCAATAAAAACGCCAAATCAACCAAGGGAGTCATGTCTACACGGGTACTCTGCTTTTTGGCTCTTTTTTTACCACCCTTTTCACTGTTGCCAACTGATTGTATTTCTGACATATTTTTATTCCTCCTCAATCGATGGGCTTAGATTCAAGACCCGTAATCATTTGAAAATTCTTTACTTTGGCTTCTCTGAATACTTGAATAACGTGCTTTAACACATCGTATTTTGTTCTTCCGTCTGCTTTTATTGCAAACTGAATGTAGTTTTCTTTATCAAAAGGAAGCCCGCGTTCTTTAGCCAAAAATTTTCGTTGGGTAAAGTCGTCGTGGGCACGCAATCGCGCATTATAAGCCCAGAGATACAATTGACTTTTTTTAATATTTACAGTATCGTACGGAATGCCTCCTTGTTGAATTTTTTCACGTTTAGAAACTTCTAATGCCAAAAAACGTGGAATGTCTTGCATCGAAAGACCCATCGGACCCGCTCCTGAAAACTTTTTTACATTTTGAGAATCCATGGACACTTTAAACTCTTTCATCATGTCTTTCAGAACCAATTCTTTTACAGCCGGGTTTGTTAGGTCGATAAAAACTTTGCCTGTCTCATCCACAGTAACCAAGAATACCTGTTTGGGTATTTGAACGTCTGTGGTAGAAGTCGGTGGATCAACAAATACTGGCTCGGGTGAACGGAAACTTGCTGTTAGCATAAAAAATGTTACCAATAAAAACGCCAAATCTACCATCGGAGTCATATCCAATGATGGTGTTGAGCGTGGCATGCTAACTTTTGGCATATTTGATTGACCTACAAGTTTGTAAAAAAGACAAAATCAATTATCAAGCGTGTTTGGCTTGAAAGTTTGAGATAATTGAATATCCGGCTTCATCCATGCTATGAGTCATTGAATCAATGCGATTTGAATAATAATTATAACTCACAATTGCAAGGGTTGACCCAATAATACCAAATGCAGTATTCACCAAAGCTTCTGAAATACCGGTGGCCAAAGCAGATGTATCTGGTGCTCCTGAGTTTGCCAATGCAGCAAATGCCCGTATCATTCCGAATACCGTTCCAATCAAACCAATCAGGGTTCCAATCGAGGCACAAGTCGAAATGATAACCAGATTCTTTGATAACATCGGCAATTCCAAACTTGTTGCTTCTTCCAATTCCTTTTCGATGGCTGCTTTTTTCTCATCGCGTGACAAATCTGATTTGGCAGAAACGACTTGATATCTGCTCAGGCCACTGCGAACAACATTTGCCAAAGAACCTCGTTGAGAATCGCAAGCAGAGATTGCCCCTTCGATATCGTTGTTGGTTAACATACCTTGTATATTTTTAACAAATTGTGTCGCATTGCCTTTCCCTGAAGCAGTAGTCAGTGTCATAAACCGCTCGATAGAAATCAATATAACGGTAATATTCACACCAATAAGTAAGGGAACAATTGCAATTCCCCCCCGGTATATAATACCGAGAAGGCCAAGAGGATGACCTTTGTCGACGTCTCTACCTTCAAAATTTGAAGGATCTCCCAAGAGTAAAATATAAATTAAATAGCCAGCTGCAACGGCAAACAAAATAGCAAGTCCCGAAAAATAGGCCATCCATTTACTAGAATCAATAGTCGACTTTGAAGTATTCATATGTTTTAATTAAAATAAGGGGCAATATTACAACCAATTTACCCAAAAGAAAAATAATGTGAATGTTAAATTACGGGTTTTCTTTAATAGGCCCGACTGTGGGAGGGATGATTTTGGTTTCTCCCCGCTTTTTTTTGCCCTCTTTTTTTTTCGCAGTATCTATATTATTCTCAGCATTATTGGTTTTGCGAATCCCCCGTGCCTTTGCAATCATCTCTTTTTTAATTTCTCTTTCAATCTTAGGAAGCTGCAGGGCACGATTCATTCCAATGACAGGCTTGAGTTTATTTGTATAGGTCTCCATTAGCTGCACTTCTGTTTTGCGCAAAAAAATGGCATCATTAAAATATTTTTCGGCATCTGCATCGCTAAGCGAAGACATTTCTTTGTCTTTCCAGGTGGCCCGAAACAAAACTTTAGCCTCTCTCAACTTGAGTTGGTACCCGTCATATATCAGAAAAAAATTTGTCTTTTCAGCATCACTTAAATGTAATTTTTCGACAAATAGTCCCTCACGAAACTTGCGTAATCCTTTCACTTTAGCGATCCGTAGGCTGTCTTTTTTTTCTGACGAATTGGCATTCTTAACATTCTGGGCGCTGGTTCCGATGAAGAAGGAGAATGCAAATAAACAAAGTGTGGTATATTGTATCAATTTCATAGTGTTTCTAAATCTAAATCTTCAAATAATTCATCTTCCATATCGAAAATAGACAAGTTGGAATCCTCTAGTTCACCCATTGCCTTAAGCTTTTCTTCTGGAAGCTTCTGCGCATCAACAATACTAAACACCCTGGCTTTTTCAGTCTTGATTGGCAGTTCATCGCGAATGATAGATTCTAGTAATAGTAAGGACATGGGCAAGGATTCAACAGGCCCCACAGAAACTGATGTCTTGACGATTTGAGATTGTTCTGTTTGCTGAAGTGCTACTTTATTGCTTTGTTCGACTTGGGGGGGCTGGATTGCATTCCAAATAAAATAGGCTGCAACAATAGCCGCAAAAGAAGCTGCAATTCCGAGCCAACCGGGAGTCGAAGATTCATGTTGACGACCTGCAATGGGCGCAAATGCCATGGGGGGCTCTTCTGTTTCTGGTGTTTCTTCTGCCAAAATACTGTTGGGCTTAGGGTCTGGAATGATTGGGGATTTTGCAGCGTCAACAGGATCATTCAATTCTTCCTGTAAATAAGCTGCATAGGCAGCCTCAATGTCTGGGTTCTGTTCAATTGTTGGGACAGGCACAACCGCAGCTTCTGGATGGGTCAATTCTGGAACATGGTGAACAACAATTACCGGCTCGTTTTTGGCAGGGAATCCACTATCAACAACAATTTCAGTCTCTTCATTCGAAAAATATTCTTCTATAGTTTCATCCGAAACAGACAATACAGGAATTGGATTTTCGGTTGTTTCAGGCACTATATCAGAAGGGTCTAGAATGGGCGCCGGTTCGAATAACCCAGCTTGAATGGGTGCGGGTTTTGAACCGACTTCTTCAACTTTATTTGGCGCTTCTGTAATCTGTTCGAAGGTAATTTTTTGAATGTCTGCAACATTTTTGTCATTGGACAATTCTGGAATCGCCATTAAATTAACCCACTCAGGGTTTTCGTTGGTGGTAAATGTTAACGCGGGTATTTCAAACGTACCAATATTTTGAAGTTCCTTATTGACAGCATTGCTGCGCGAAGTAATTGGATCTTGTTTACGGGCACGTTTTTGAACTCCTTCCGTATCAATACCCTTGGCGGGTGTATCGATAGGCAATAAAACCGGAGGCGCACTTATCCCTTCTTCCGCAACCTCGGGTTGAGACATATTCAATTGTTGCAATATCCGCGCTTCCAATGCATTAAAATAAGCATCTGGAGCCTGAAAAGCACTTTTGATTTTATCGTTTTCTAAATCCATGATTTCCTAATACTGTCGATTTTTAGACGGACCATTGCATAAAAAGTTTAACCAAGCACGCCCAAATAGATCTCCAATTTTTTGACTGCATGGTGATACGAAGCCCGCAAGGCGCTCTCAGAAGTTGAAGTGAGATCGGCAATCTCTTCGTAAGAAAGGTCTTCAAAATAGCGTAGAAAAAAAACCAATTTTTGTTTGAATGGCAAATAACAAATCGCTCTTTGCAATTTGAGAGAAATATCATCGCCCGACAAATAAACATCTGAAGCAATCATGTCTGCCATTTCTGGCTGTGCCTCATTAAAATCTATCGATGGTTTTCGTTTCCGCAACAAGTTAATTGACTCATTGGTTGCTATCCGGTAAATCCAGGTTCGCAATTTGCTTTCTCCCTTAAATTGTTCTGCATGTTGCCAAATCTTTATCAGGGTGTTTTGGGTAGCGTCATCGGCATCATCATGACTCACCAACAAATTTCGAACATGGTAGTATACCTGCTTCTGATAACGCCTAACAATTTCTGCAAACAAAATACGCGATGGCTTATTGGTTAAAAGCTCATTTGCTAGCTCATCTTCAGACAACAAAGTCAAGCGACTCGCATCGTTTTTTTCGTTTACAATAGAGGTCTGAATAATCATGGTTTAACTTAGGGAAATAATATTGTGCGAAATAGGTAAAAATTCACCATTAGACACAATGAAGTTGTAAAAAGTTTAACACAATTTATTCCCCATTACTCTTTTTGGGCAGACAATAGAAAATTTGAACAATCTCTTTGCAGATATTCTAAACAATGCGTACTTTTGCACCCCAATTGGTACTGAAATCATGAATATCATCGTTAATAGTGTCGCATCCGAATATTTAAGAACCGATCTTCCCAACTTTAAATCAGGAGATCGTATTACCGTTTTTTATAAAATTAGAGAAGGTGTTAAGGAACGTATCCAGCAATTCCAAGGCGATGTGATTCAACGCCGCAATGCCGGTATTGATGAAACTTTCACCGTTCGAAAAATTTCAAACGGCGTGGGTGTTGAACGCATATTTCCTTTACATTCGCCTTTTATTGATAAAATTGAAATCAACAGAAAAGGGTTGGTGCGCCGTGCGCGCATATTTTATCTTCGTGCCCAAATTGGCAAGGCGGCCCGAATCAAAGAGCTAAGAACAAAATAAATTTTGAGGCAATACCCCAAAAAAGCCCATTCATTCGAGTGGGCTTTTTTGGATATACAGACTTGGTATGGCTTGCGATTTGAATACCTGTGTTCTTGGATACGTTTTCGCATCAACCTGCTTTTTTACGAACCATTACGGGACACCTTAGAAGTAACTGTTTATTTCACTACATCGCGTTGGTCAGATGGTATTTTCTGCTTGGGTTTCAACTGGTCCACAGCCCTTGTCTAAGGAATGTAATTTAGTGTCACACCCAATCCATTGTGAAATGCACCACTTGCATTGTACAACCTGAGGCGCGCATTTTTTCGAAGAATGGAATACACGCTATAATCCAAACTGAGCCTGCAAGAAACTTTTTTTGATAGCTTACATCCCATGCCCATTGAAGCCAAACATCCAAATCGGGCAAAATCATCGGCAATGCCCGGATTTACCCCCTCACATTCTTGAATTTTTAACAACATTGTAGGCCTTAATCCAAATAAAGCCTCAATAGAACCAAACTGTTTCAGGCCAGCGATTTGAAGTTCTATTTGTTTGGCACGAATATGAAATGCCGATTCAAGAGTCTCGGCATTGAAAAATCGCCTACTCCCTCTTTCGGCAATACCCATCGACAATTCCAATGCATCTATATTTCTAGCTTTTAATCGATACCCTGTGGTCAACGCAAATTGAAAACCTAATTTATTAAACCCCGAAGCCTGATCTCCGTCAATTTGACAAAAAAAAAGACTTGCTGAAGGAGTCCAATAAAAAGAATTGGGCGAATAATTTATTGGGTCGGCCACTCTTGTATGCAACAATTGTCCCTGCAAGGAACAACCAAAAAGAAGAAAAAAAGAACACCCCGATAGAATGGCTTTGGTTTGCATGGTTTAATTTTGCAGCAATTTATTGCAAAATATGGCAGACTCCAAGAAAGTAGAAGTATTGATTGTTGGAGCTGGAATCGCTGGAACTACCTTGGCACTAGAATTACGCGCAAAGGGTGTCTCGATTCACCTGATCGACAACCAAGAACCAAACAGCAGTAGCCGCATTGCTGCAGGGCTAATAAACCCGATCATTTCAAAAGGAATTCGCAAAACATGGCAATACAGTCAACTTTTCCCTGCAGTATTTGATTATTATCAACAATGGGAAAGAGAATTTGAGGATCGCTTTATATCCCGCTTCCCTTATTTGGTAATGCATGCCAATACGAATGAAAATAAACAATGGGAAAGACGGGCATTGGGCATTGAGTTGGCTGAATTGTTAGAAATCTCCAATTTTCATTGCCCCCAACTTATTCTTGATCGCCACCCCTATATCACAAAAGTAAACCACTGTGGAAGACTCGATGTTCAGAGATTTTTATTGGCTGCACAACATCGATTCATGGCATTGGAATCTTTTTGGGCGGAAGATTTTATTCACAATTCCTTATGCTGCAATTCGGAAAACAATTGGTGCTACAACAATGTAGAAGCAAAGAAAGTGGTTTTTTGTGAAGGCATGGGCATTGTCAAGAATCCATGGTTCAACACGCTATTTTTCGACCCAACTGGCGGAGATATTCTTACTGTATATATTCCTGGATTAGATCCTGCGTTTATGTATAAAAAAAAGGCTTGGCTGATCCCAACAAGAGAACCCTTTCAATTCTTATTGGGCAACAATTTTTTCAAAGATGATGGTCGTACTGAATCCCTTTCCATCGAGGCCGAGTCACTGATACGCTATGCCAAAGAAATCACTGGATTGCCCGTAACACTTTTACAACATAAACGGGGAATTAGGCCAACAATACAAAACAGACGGCCTTATTTGGGCCAACACCCCAACAAAAACAATTTATTTGTGTATAACGGATTGGGTAGCAAAGGTGTTAGTCTCTGCAGTTGGTTGTCGCCAATGATGGCAAAGCACGTGGTCGATAAATCGGCCTTGCCAGTTGAATTAGATATCAATGGGTTTGATTTTCATCAACAAATCGAAAAAACGCTTCAGGATTTTCAATGATAGCACAATTGGCTGCTAGGGTTAAATCGCGGCGTTTAACAACCTGCCCTCCTGTGATTAAGATTTGAGAATTGGGAAAATTGCGGCTGAGCATATTGATGTATACCTCTAAAGGAAAATTGTTGTTTGCATTGCTGATAGAACAAAACAAAACGTCAGGAGATACCATTTTATAGACTTTGTTTAAATCATCAAGTGGTGTTGAAGATCCCAGAAAAGTTGCCTTTTGGCCTCGAGACTTCAATATGAAAGCGGCAAACAACAAACTTAAATCATGGGTTTCTCCGCTGGGCAAAAACAACAGGTAATGTTTGGCAGCAGGTTTCTGAAATGCCGCAAGCTGATCAATGGATACATACAATCGCTGTTTAATGATATTGGTCACAAAATGCTCGTGAGCAACATGAATAGATCCTCCCAACCACAATATTCCCAGATGTTGCATATAAGGGAAGATGATTTCTATTGTCGTTTTCTCCATCCCCAAATTAAAAATACACATTGACAGTATTTTGTTAAATTCTATCTCATTAAAATCGAACATAGCAATGGACAATGCATTTATTTGGTGTTGATGGGTTGCGTTTTTTTGGGAAAATAGCAAAACTTTGTCTTGAACTTCTTGATGAGATAGTATTGCAATTTTGCCAATTTTTACCCCATTGGCATTGAGCATAGACACATTGATCAAGTATTTGATATCTTTATCATCGTAATACCTGATGTTGGTTTCGGTCCGCTTTGGCGAAATAATTTTGTATCGTTGTTCCCAAATTCGCAGGGTAAAGGCCTTAATACCCGTTATTTTTTCTACATCGTTGATGAAATACTTTTCACGGTAATCTTTTTTTGACTTTTTCTTCGTTCGATTGTTAATGCTTATGGTATTTGTATTTTCAGTATCCTCCATATTTATGAAAATTGTTATAACAGGTGGCTCAGGATTGATAGGAAAATGTCTTTCTGAGCGATTACGGGCAAAAGGACATGCTGTTTTTGTCTTAATTCGTTCAAAGTTTAACAATTCGAACCAAAAAAATGTTTCCTTTACTGAAAAAAAACTTTTTTGGGAAAATGCCCATGAACTATCAAATGCAGATGTAATTGTTCATCTTGCAGGTGCCAGAATTTCTGATCGTTGGACAAAAAAACACAAACAAGAGATTTTGCGAAGCCGCACCAGATCGACAGAAGCCCTCATTTTGGCTTGCAAAGCAGTAGAGCATCCTCCCAAACACATTGTTTCCATGAGTGGGATAGGCTATTATTCCGACCCCTGCTTCAGTCCACAAATAGAAACCTCCCATCATGGATCTGGATTTTTAGCCGGGGTTTGTCTTGCTTGGGAAAATGCCCTGCATGTTGCGCATTTACCCTCTTCAAAAATCAGTATTGTTCGGACAGGTCTGGTATTGTCTAATGACAGTAAAATTATAAATGCCAGTGCCTCACAATTTTATATTTGCGGAATGGTTGGAAGCGTAGGAAATAAAAATGCGCTGTGGAGTTGGATTCATATTCATGACCTCTGCAACATTTTTAGTGGGTTAATAGAAAATACCATTGCACCAGGAATTTACAATGCAGTGGCTCCAACACCTTGTTCTCAAGGAGAATTTGGATTGGCTTATGAGCGATTTCCCAAAAAATTAAATACCTACGTTCTCCATTACTGGATTCAAAACGCACTGGCCAATTTAATACAGAGAATGGTCCATGCTATCGGTTTAAAATGGCGACCCACCCTACCCGGATGGCTGCTCAGATGCTTTTGGGGAGAAAAAACAGTTATCGCCTTAACCAATCAAAATGTGAGTGCAAAAAAACTATTGGACACCGGATTTTGTTTTCAATACGATACCATTGAAAAATCCTTAGAACACCTCTCTAAAAATCCAACAATATGAACAAACAACCCATACACTATTTTTGGATGCGGCGAGATTTGCGTCTATTCGACAACCATGGTCTTTACAAAGCCTTGAAACAATTTAACCGTGTGCGCTGTGTCTTTATATTTGATACCAATATCCTCAATACACTACCGAATCCAAACGATGCAAGACTGCAATTCATTCACCAAGAAATCGCTCAACTGAAAAAAAATCTTCGAGGGGATGAACAATCCGGCATTGGAAGCGATATCGAGGTTTGGCATGGAGATCCCATTTTTTTGTGGCGTGAGCGACTTAAAAAAAATGACATCGGGGCCTTGTATTGTAACCATGACTACGAGGAATATGGTGTCGGTCGAGATGCCCAGGTAAAACAACTATGCGAATCTGTTGGGGTTTGTTTCGAAACGTTTAAAGACCTATGTGTATTCGAAAAGAATGAAGTTGTAAAAGCAGACGGGACACCCTATACCGTCTTTACGCCTTACAGTAGAACATGGCTCGCCCATTTGGAACAAAATCCAATACAATACTATCCGTCTGAAAATTGTTTAGAGAATATGGACAAATTTTCAGCAGAAGCAATCCCTACATTGGCGTTAATGGGGTTTAATTCCTTTGATT
The DNA here is from genome assembly GCA_002737625.1 of Flavobacteriales bacterium. GTDB lineage: Bacteria > Bacteroidota > Bacteroidia > NS11-12g > UBA955 > UBA955. Next base: position 28,462 of record NSIB01000016.1, read on the forward strand.
TTACATACCCAGATCGACGTGTGTCACAAAAAACATTGCGCGATTATCAGGGAAAAAGAAATTTTCCAGGCATGGGTGGAACAAGTAAATTGGGTATACATTTTCGATTTGGAACCATCAGTATTCGCCAAGAACTAACATCTGCAATGCCACACAGCACAATCTTTATAAATGAACTCATTTGGCGAGACTTTTACCAGCAAATTTTATGGCATTTCCCCCATGTAAAACACGGTGCTTTCAAACCCAAATATGCCCGTATTGAGTGGAAAAACGACGAAGAGGATTTTGAAAAATGGAAAAATGGTATGACGGGTTATCCCATCGTCGATGCAGGAATGCGTGAGCTAAACAAAACAGGATTTATGCACAACCGTGTCCGAATGATTGTTGCGAGTTTTCTCTGCAAGCATCTCTTGGTTGATTGGCGTTGGGGAGAGGCCTATTTTGCAGAAAAACTCCTCGATTTTGAGTTGGCGAGCAACAACGGTGGTTGGCAATGGGCCGCAGGCTCTGGCGTAGATGCTGCTCCCTATTTTCGGGTATTTAATCCGACATTACAAACAGAAAAATTTGACAAGCACTGGGATTATATCAAACAATGGGTACCCGAAGTATTAAGTTCTCAATATCCTCCACCCATGGTAGATCATGCCTTTGCCCGCAAAAGATGTTTGGAAACATATGGTGCGGCATTAAATTCTATTATTTTTTAAGTTCTCCTCCGCTGGCAGCCAACAGATAACTTTTGATAAACGGCCATAAATCGCCATCCATCACGGCAGCAACATTGCTCGTTTCTTCTCCAGTTCTCACGTCTTTTACCAATTTGTAGGGATGGAAAACATAATTTCGAATTTGCGAACCCCATTCGATTTTCATTTTGCCATCCTCAATTTCTGCACGCGCGGCATTTCGTTTGGATAGTTCTAATTCGTAGAGCCTCGATTTCAGCATTTGCATTGCACGTTCTCTGTTCCCAAGCTGACTTCTATCTACCTGACAAACCACCACGATCCCTGTAGGCGTATGGGTTAATTGAACTTTCGTTTCTACCTTGTTCACATTTTGGCCACCTGCGCCCCCCGACCTGCTGGTATGCAACTCCACATCTTGGGGCTTGATTTCGATGTGTATCGTATCATCAACCAATGGATAAACATACACACTTACAAAGGAAGTATGGCGACGCGCGTTGGAATCAAAAGGCGAAATCCGAACCATCCGGTGCACACCATTTTCGCCTTTCAAAAAACCAAAGGCAAACTCACCGCGAAACTCAATGGAAACGCTTTTAACACCGGCCACCTCACCATCCTGTTTGTCGAGTTCTGTAAGGGTAAATTTGTTTTTCTCTCCCCACATGGCATACATTCGAAGCAACATTTCTGCCCAATCGCAACTTTCTGTTCCACCAGCGCCGGCATTGATCTCCAACACACAACCCAAGTGGTCTTCTTCATTTTGGAGCATATTTTTAAACTCTAGGTCCTCGACCAATTGGACAAGCTTGAGAAAATGTCCATGCACCTCTTCGGAGGTGGCCTCCCCCATTTCTTGAAATTCTACCAATACTTCTATATCGTCTATAGAGGAAACAATTGAACCGAAGGCCTCCGTCCATGTTTTTTTATCAACAATTTTTTTAAGATGCCCTTCGGCTTTCTTTGGATCATCCCAGAACTTGGGGTCCAGGGTTTGTTCCTCTTGATCGGCTATTTCTGCCAGTTTTCTGTCGACGTCAAAGATACCTCCTCAAAGCCTCTACACGGCCTTTTAAATCCTTAAATTGATCGTTATTCATGGCTACAAAGCTAGGGGTTTTGGCCGACAATTTTTAGCAGTAAGATGGGTTTCTAAGACAAAAAACCCCGTTTTTATTGCTATTGTTTTCAGATTTTGTTTTTCAGAACTCACACACAGAATTCTGATAGCGGGTTTGCTAGGGTATATTATCATTCACAGAAATGAGAACCCCCGCGGGCATCCTTTAAAAAAGGAAATTTCGATCGAAACTGCGATAAGGGCTCCATTTCCAATACTATCTTAGATACCCCTTCTGTTTGATTGGGCTCATGTAAATACAACCCAGAAAAATCAATTGCTTGAGAATGACCATTGTGTTCGATGCCGTTTCCATCAATACCCAAACGATTAACCCCCAACGTATACGCTTGATTTTCAATTGCCCTTGCGATCAGCAAGGCATCCCATGCCCCAATCCGCGAAATGGGCCAATTGGCGACAAATAACAAAATATGAGGTGCCTTATCTTGCGAACTATTCAACATGGTATCGCGCATGGATTCTGGGAAACGTAAATCAAAACAAATAAAAGGGGCAATGCGCCACCCATTGTATTCAACTATACAGTTTCGATCTCCTGCAGTATAATGCGATGGCTCATCGCCAAATGAAAAAAGGTATTTTTTATCATATTGCCCATAAATTTCACCCTTGTATACAGCAAAAAAACGATTGAAATATTTGCCATCTTCTTGAATGGAAAGGCTTCCACATATCATTCGATCATGGCTAAGTGCACGCATCCACTGCAAGGATTCACCCTGCATTGTTTCAGCATGTAAAGCGGGATTCATGGTAAATCCAGTAGAAAACATCTCTGGCAAAACCACAAGGCTATTGGGAAGTGTTTGGGAAATTGCGAGTTCCAATCGGGCGAGGTTTGCCTTTGGGTTTTCCCATTCAATATGGGTTTGAACCAAGTAAACCGTTAAAGTCTGCATAATATTTCTGCACTTTTAAGCAATGTATCGGCATGTTTGGCAAAGCAAAACCGCAGCAATTTTTGATCTGGAGGGGATGTTTGATAAAAAGCACTCACGGGTATCCCCGCCACTTTGTGTTTGGTGGTAATTTCTTTGGCAAACTCCATATCGTTTAACCCTGAAATCGCACTGTATTCTACAATTTGAAAATAGGCTCCATCGCAGGGTAACAGGGTAAATCTCGAACTGCGCATGGCATTGGCAAATATATCTCGTTTTTCTTGCAAAAGCGTTTTAACCGACGATTCATAATTTGGGTATTCGCACATAAACTCTGCGGCTGCCCACTGCATGGGAGTATTGGCAGAAAATGCCATAAACTGATAGACTTTGCGAATTTCTGTGGTAATGGTTTCTGATGCGCAGATATATCCCAATTTCCATCCAGTTGCATGAAATGTTTTACCAAACGAAGAAATAGCAATACTGCGATTGGAAAGACTGGGAATTTCGAGAACAGAAATATGCTTATATGGGTCAAAAACCATGTGTTCGTATACTTCGTCACTCAATACCATTGCATCTGAATTCGAAAGCAAATTGGCCAATTGGTCCCAATCCTCCCGAGAAAAGATGCGGCCCATGGGATTGTGGGGAGTATTGATAAGTATCAATTTGGTTTTGTGATTGATTAGTTCTTCGATGCGATCCCACGGCATAGAAAAATCTGCAGGATTTAATGCAATGCGAATTGGCCTTCCTCCCGCCAAAATGACAGCGGGGGCATAACTGTCGTAGGAAGGATCAAAAAGTATCACTTCATCACCCGGGTGAACCAATGCCTGAATACAAACAAATAATCCGGCAGTTGCGCCAGGAACGATGGTTATTTCGGTAATAGGATTGGCTTGAAAACCCCTCCATTGAGCAATTCTCATAGACAATATTTCTCTCAAAGACAGAATCCCAGGCATCGGAGCATACTGGTTTTTACCCCCCTCTAAAGCTTCCTTTACTTTCTCGAGCAAAGCCAATGGAGGATTGAATTCGGGGAATCCTTGTGAAAGATTGATTGCATTGTTTTCTTGGGCCAGAGAGGACATCACTGTAAATATGGATGCCGGTTGTTTAGGCAGTTTGGTTCTCAACACAGAACAAATTTAATACCTGCCACGATTGAATGATAAAAAACAATTAGTTTTGCAGCCCTCAGGGCCCTTAGCTCAGCTGGTTAGTAGCACCTGACTCATAATCAGGGGGTCGCTGGTTCGAACCCAGCAGGGCCCACACAAAGCCTCTCAGAAATGAGGGGCTTTTTT